>JBEGVV010000037.1:0-23778 GCA_041178225.1 Pseudomonadota bacterium
CACGCGCACGCTGGGCTCGGCCGACCTGCGCATGGGCGTGGGCGGCGGCGTGCGCTACTACACGCCGATCGGCGCGATCCGCCTCGACCTCGGCCTGCCGATCAGGCCCGACGCGAACGCCAGCCGATATGCCGTCTATGTCGGCATCGGGCAGGCCTTCTGATGCGCAGGCTCGCGCTCCTCCTGCCGGTCCTTCTCGGCGTCCCCGCCCTGCTGGCGCTGGCGCTGCCCGGCGCGCTCGACAGCGACTGGGGCCGTGCGCGCCTGGCCGCGCTGGCGGAACGCGCGACGCGCGGCGGCGACGCGGCGCTCGCGATCGAGGGCCTGTCCGGCAACCCGCTCTCGCGCCTCGCCGCGCGGCGCATCGTCGTCTCCGACCGCGACGGCCCGTGGCTGGAGATCGAGCGCGCCGAGTTCGCCTGGTCCCCGGGTGCGCTGCTGCACCGCCGCCTCGAGGTATCGGCGCTCGAGGCCGTGCGCGTGGCGCTGCTGCGCCTCCCCGCGCGCGGCGGCGCGACGCGCCCGGACGGATCGGCGACGGAGCCGCCGCTCGACATCGACGTCGCGCTGCTCGCCGTGGCGCGCGTCGAGCTCGCGCAGGCCATCCCCGGCGGCGCGCCGGTGCTCGGCTTGCGCGCACGGGGCGGCTGGATGCGCGGCGCCCGGATGCTCGAGCTCGAGGCGCAGGACGCGGAGCGGCCCTCGGACCGGCTCTCCCTGTGGCTGCGCGACGGCGCGACCGGCATCGAGGCCCGCGTGGAGCTGGCGCAGGCGGCGGATGGCTGGGCGGCGAGGCGCCTTGGCGTCGAGGGCACGCCCGCGCTCGCGCTGCGCGGCACGGCGAGCGGACCGCCCGGCGCGCTGCGCGTCGCGCTCGACGCCGAGGCCGGCGAGGCGCGCGCCAGGATCTCGGGCACGCTCGATGCGCAGCGGATGCGCGGCGAGGCCGAGGCGACGATCACGACGACGGGCATGGCCCCGCTGCCCGGGCTCGCCTGGCGCGACCTGCGCGTCGAGGCGACGCTCTCGGGCACGCTCGCGGCGCCTCTGCTGCGCGCACGGCTCGAGGCGCATGGGCTGCGCGCCGGTCCCCTCTCCTCGGCGCGCATCGAGGCTTCGGCGGAGGGCGCGGCGCACCAGACCGGCTCGGTCCTCGAGCTGCGCGCGCGCGCCGACGCGCCCGTGCTGGAAGGCGCCGCGCCGGGGCTGCTTTCCACCTCGCCGCTCGAGGCGCAGGCGCGCGTCGCGCTCGGGGAAGGCGGCGCGCGCATCGAGGCGGCGCGCATCGCGCACGCGCTCTTCGCCGCACGCGGCGCGGGCACCGTCGCGACGACGGGACGCGACGCGGGTCGGATCGACGCGCTCGTCGCGCTCGACATGCCGGAGATCGCCGCGCCCCTCGGCGCGCTCGGCGCGACCGCGCGCGGCGCGCTCTCCGCCACGGCGCGGCTCGGCGGGCGGATCGACGCGCCGGAGATCGCCCTCGAGGCCAGGCTCGCGGGATTCGAGGCGACCGGCATCCCGGGCGCGCTCCTCGGCGCGGCGCCGCGCGCCGAGGCGATGCTGCTCCCGGCCGACGGCGCGCTCGGCGTCGCGAGCCTGCTCGTCGAGGGCGCCAGCCTGCGCGTCGAGGGATCAGGGCGCGTCGCGCGCGACGCGATCGAGGCCCGCGTCGACGCGCTTGTCGCTGATGTCGCCGCGCTCGGGACCGGCATGTCCGGCGCGCTGCGCGCCGAGGCCCGCGTCGAGGGCAGCCAGGGCGACCTGGTGCTCGACGTCGCGCTCGCCTCCGACGCGCTGTCGCGCGATGGCTTCGCGCTCGACGCGCCGCGCGCGCGCGCGACTTTGCGCGGCCTGCCCGCGACGCCATCGGGCAGGATCGCGCTCGAGGCCAGGGTCGGCGAGGCGCCGGTGGCCGCCATGCTCGCCGGCGCGCGCGGCGGCGATGGCGCGTGGCACCTTGCGCTGGAGAAGCTCGAGTTTCCCGGCCTCGCCGCGTCGGGCGAGGCGCGCGGCCAGGACCTGGCCCCCCTCGCGGCACGGATCGAGGCACGCGCGCGCGACCTCGCGCCGCTTGGCAGGCTGCTCGGGCTGTCGCTCGCCGGCGAGGCGAGGCTCGAGGCCGAGGCGACGCCCGGCGAGGCGGGGCATGTCGACGCCAGGCTGGCGCTGTCCGGCCGCGGCCTCGCGGTGGAGGGATTGCGCGCGGCGAGGCTCGACCTGCAGGCGAGCCTCGCCGGCGCCGCGTCCGCCCCCGTGCTGCGCGAGCTGCGCGCCGAGCTCGGTGGCGTCGCGCTCGCCGGCGAGGCGGCGACGCTGCGGCTGCAGGCGCAGGGCCCTCTCGACGCGCCGCGCGCCTCGCTCTCCATCGCCGCGCCCTCCATGCGCGGGAGCCTGCAGGCGAGCCTTGCCGCGCATCCCGTCCCGGCCGCGACCATCGCCGCGGCGGAGCTGGTGCTGCGCGGAGAGGCCTTCCGGCTGCGCGAGCCCGCGCGGCTGGCCTGGCGCGATGGCCTGGCCGTAGAGCGCCTGCGGATCGCCGCCAGCACCGGCACGATCGCCGCCGATGGCAGGCTCGGCGCGGCGGCGAGCGACCTTCGCGTCGCGGCGACGCGCGTGCCGCTTGCGCTGCTGGCGCTGCTCGACCCGGGCCTTGCCATGGATGGCGCCGTCGATGGCGACCTGCGGCTGTCCGGCCCGCTCGCCGCGCCGACGGGCCGCCTCGCGATGCGGGCCGAGGGCATGCGGCTGCGCGACGGGCCTGCCGCCGGCCTCGCCCCGGCGCGGCTGCGCATCGACGCCGACATCGCCCGCGGCGGCGCGCGCGTGGACGCAGAGGCGACGCTCGGCTCCGCTGGCGGCGCGTCGCTGCGCGCGACGGGCAGCGTGCCGCTCGATCCGCGCGGCGCGCTCGCGCTGCGCGTCGCGGGTACCGCCGAGCTCGCCCTCCTCGACCCGCTGCTGTCGCCCGCCGGGCAGCGGGCGCGCGGCAGGCTGGCGCTCGACGTGGCGCTGCGCGGCAGCCCCGCCGAGCCTCTGGCCGCGGGTCGCGTCGCGATCACGGACGGATCCTTCGAGGACGCGCTGCAGGGCCTGCGCGTCGACCGCGTCGCCGGGGAGGCGCGGCTGGAGGGCCAGATGGTGGAAGCCGTCGCGCTGCGCGCGCGGATCGGCGAGGGCGAGGCAACGCTCTCGGGCCGCGCGCCGCTCGTCCCGCGCGCCGGGCCCTTCGACCTCTCGCTCGCGCTGCGCAAGGCGCGGCTGGTGCAGTCGCGCAGCGCAACGATCTTCGGCGAGGCGGCGTTGTCGCTCGCCGGGCGCCTGCCCGGGCAGCTTCTGCTCTCCGGGCGCGTCACGATCCCGCGCGCCGAGTTCCGCCTGTCCGAGCCGCTCCCCGCCTCGCTCCCCCGCGTCGAGGTGCGCGAGACGGGCAACGGTCCACGCCGCGTGCCGCGCCGCGCGCCGCGCGCCGCGGCCTCGGCGGCGCCCGCGCTGCCAGCGCTGCTTGGCCTCGACGTCGCCATCGAGATGCCGGACAGCGTGTTCCTGCGCGGGCGCGGCGTCGATGCGCTCGCCGGCGGCGCGCTGGCGCTGCGCGGCAGCGCCGCCGCACCCGAGGTGACGGGCGCGATCGCGCTGCGGCGCGGGGACTTCACGCTGGTCGGACAGCGCCTCGAGTTCACGCGCGGCGTCGCGACCTTCGATGGAGCGGCACCCTCCGACCCGTCGCTCGACTTCGAGGCGCGGCGCGAGGCCAATGGCGTGACCGCCAAGGTGCAGCTCGGCGGCAGGCCTTCAGCGCCCCGGCTGCAGCTCTCCTCCGACCCGGAGATGCCGCCCGACGAGGTGCTGGCACGGCTGATGTTCGGTCGATCCGTGGCCGAGCTCTCCCCCTACGAGCTCGCGGGCATCGCGGGAGGGGTGGCGACGATGTTCGTCGACACGCCCGGCAGCGGCGCCATGGACAAGCTGCGCGGCACGCTGGGCCTCGACCAGCTGCGCCTGTCCTCGACGCGCGATGGCGAGGGCGTGGGCGTCGAGGCCGGCCGCAACCTCGCGCCCGGCGTCTATGTCGGCGTGCGGCCGGGCCGCGAGCCGGGCAGCTACGACGCCACCGTCCAGGTCGAGGTGGCGCCGCGCCTGCGGGTGGAGACGGATGTCGGCGCGGCCTCCACGGGCCGCGTTGGCGTGACCTGGGAGCTCGACTACTGAGCGCTCAGAGCCCGGGCTCGTTGCGCCCGGGCATCGCGCGGTCGACGAGGACATGGTCGCGGCCGAGCTGGTCGATCGCGGTGCAGCCGAGATAGCCGAGCGTGCGGTCGATCTCGTCCTTCGTCAGCCCGACGAGATGCGAGACGCCCGCCTCGCCGCCGGCGGCGACGGCGAAGGCCGCTGGCCTGCCCATCAGCACGCCCTCGGCGCCGAGCGCGAGCGCCTTCACCACGTCGGTGCCGCGGCGGAAGCCGCTGTCGAGCAGGACATGCATGCGCTTGCCCACGGCGTCGACGACCTCGGGCAGCATCTCGAGCGGCGCGGCGGCGCTCTCGAGGTTGCGGCCGCCATGGTTGGACATGACGATGCCGTCGGCGCCGCATTCGAGGACCTGCATCGCCTCGTCCGGGCGCATCACGCCCTTGACCAGCAGCTTGCCCTTCCAGATCCGGCGCAGCACGCGCAGATGCGCGTAGTCGAAGCCATAGCGGCGGTTCTGGCCGAAGTACTTCGTGGCCGAGAGGTTGTCGACGATCTCCGGCGCGTAGGGCGCGAGGTTCGGCATGCTGGGCAGGCCAGCCCCCACCAGCACGTCGCGGATCCAGCGCGGGCGCGAGAGGACATGCATGATGTTGCGCGGCGTCTTGTCGAGGGACAGCGAGAAGCCGTTGCGCCGGTCGCGCTCGCGCTTGGGCGCGACATGGGTGTCGGTGGTGACGAGCAGCGCCTCGTAGCCCGCCTCCTGCGCGCGGCGCACGAGCGCCTCGTTGATGCGGTCGTCGCGGAAGACGTAGAGCTGGAACCACAGGCGCGCATCGGGCACGGCGGCGCGCAGGTCCTCCATCGTGATGCCCGCGGCAGTGCTCAGGCCGTAGGGGATGTTCGCGGCGGCGCAGGCGCGCGCCATCGACAGCTCGGCATGCGGCGCGAAGCTCGACAGGCCACCCATCGGCGCGATGCCGATCGGCGCGCCAGCCGGCTTGCCCAGCAGCGTCGCCTCGATGCTGCGCACCTGCACGTCGGCCATGGTGCGCGGGCGGAAGCGCACCCGCTCGAAGACCGAGCGGTTGTTGCGCAGCGCGACCTCGTCCTCCGCCCCGCCATCGATGAAGTCGAAGACCGGCTTCGGCAGGTAGGCGGCGGCCGCGGCGCGCAGATCCTCGACGTTGTGGATCTTCCTGAAGTCCGGCATGGCGTCGCGCCCCTGGCTTGGTCCCGAGGATGGCGAGCCTAGCCGCAGGCGCGCCACGCCGTCACCGGTTTCGGCCGCGCGGACCCATGCGGCAGGCGCGGGGTCAGAGCAGCCGCGCGAGCGCGGCCGTGATGGCCACGGCGCCCGCCATCATCGTTCCAAGCTTGACCGTCATGCGCAGCTCGAGCTGGGCGAGGTCGGCACGGGTCTCCCGGCGCAGGCCGTCCACGTCCTGGCGCAGGGACGCCATGTCCTGGCGCAGGGACGCCATCTCGCCGCGCAGCTCCTCGCGCAACATGGCCATCTCGCCACGCAGTTCCTCGCGCAACGTCGCCATCTCGCCGCGCAACTTGCCCATCTCGCCATGCATTTCCGCGCGCAGCAGCGCGAGGTCGTGCCGGGTGGCGAGCTGGCCGACGAGCTCGCCGATCGCCTCTGCGGTCGCTGCGGCGACGCCAGCGGCCTGGGCCGGGCCAAGCCCGGCCTCGGAGAGGCGCTGGGAAAAGCGGAGCGTGTCGAACGCCACGGATGCCATGCCCCCGAGGATAGGCCGCCAGGGCGGCGCGTCGCGGATGCAAACGTGGTGGACGCTAGCGCAGCGGAGTTCGCCCGTCGCGGCCCCGGGGGCCGGTTTTTTCGCGCCACGCGACGACGACGCGCTCGGCCAGCGCGAGGGCGAGCAGCGCGGCATGGACGAGCGACTCGCGTGGCGGGAGGGCGCGCGACAGCAGGAAATGCATGGCGGCGAGGATCGCGACAGGGACCGCGAGGCGATGCAGCCGCGCCCAGGCGGCGCCGAGGCGCGCGCGCGCAAGGGCGCTGGACGTCGCGACGAGCGGGACGAGGAGCAGCAGCGCCGCGAGGCCGGCAAGGAGGTAGGGCCGCGGCAGCTCGCCCAGCAGGAAGGCCCAGTCGTAGCCGTATTGCCGGCACCAGGCCCAGCCATGGGCGAATCCATATGCGGCGGCGAAGAGGCCGACCATGCGCCGCGGGACTGCGAGGAGCGCGCTGCCGGCGAGGCGCGCGAGCGGCGAGAGCAGCAGCCCGAGCACCAGCAGGCGCATCGACCACAGCCCGGTCTCGCGGAGGATCGTCCGGTAGGGAGTCGCGAGGGAGCCGGAGGCGAAGTCGAGGGCGAGCGCGACGCCCGGCGCGGCGGCGAGGATGAAGACCGCGACCCGCAGGAGCCGCGGCGGGTTCACCTCGCGCGCGCCAGCGCCAGGGCGAGGATGGCGAAGATCGCGACCGCCGCCATCGACACGAGGGGCGAGGGCCAGATCATCGCCAACCCGAGCGCGGCGAAGGCGAGGCGCTGCAGGGGCGGCAGGGTCCGCCCGAGCCAGGCCTCGGCGGCGCCGGCCAGCGCGAAGGTCGCGACGGTGGCGGCGACGACCTGCACGGCCACCTGCAGCGGCTCGCCGATGAGCAGCACGCCGGGCTGGTAGACGAAGGCGAAGGGCAGGAGGAAGGCGACGATGCCGATGCGGCAGGCGAGCAGCCCGATCTGCATCGGGTTGGCGTTGGCGATCGAGGCCGCGGCGAAGGCGGCGACCGCGACCGGCGGGGTGATCGCCGACATCGAGGCGAAGAAGACGATGAAGAGATGCGCGGGCAGCGTCTCGATGCCGAGCGACACGATCGCCGGGCCGGCCAGCACGGCGGAGAGCGCGTAGACCGCCGGCGTCGGCATGCCCATGCCCAGCACGATCGTCACCAGCGCGGCGATGGCGAGGGTGAGCAGCAGGTTGCCCGGCGCGAGCGCGAAGAGCATCGAGCTGATCTTGCCCGTGAGGTCGGTCATCGACAGCGTGCCGACGACGAGGCCGGCGACGGCGCAGGCGACGCCCACGCCGCAGGCGCGCTGCAGCGCGTCGACGAGGCCCTCGCGCAGCCGCTGCAGCGTGGCGCGCGGGTCGCGGCTGCGGATGAGAGCCACCACGGCCAGCGCCGCGATCGCCACGGCGGCCGAGAGGTCGGGCCGGTCGACCGACAGCACGATCCAGACGATCAGCCCGATCGGGACGAGGAAAAGCCAGTTCTCGCGCAGCACGAGGAGCACGCTCTCGCCGCGGCCATCCACCGTCGGCCGCAGGCCGACGCGGCGTGAGTGGAAATGCACCGCGAGGTAGATCGCGAGGTAGTAGATGAAGGCCGGGATCACCGAGGCGGCGACGATCTTCGCGTAGGCGATGCCGGTGAAGTCCGACATCATGAACGCGGCCGTGCCCATCACGGGCGGCATGATCGCCCCGCCGGTCGAGGCGACCGACTCCACCGCGCCAGCATAGACGCGGCTGAAGCCCGTGCGGATCATCAGCGGGATCGTGATCGAGCCGGTCGTCACGACATCGGCCGTCGGCGAGCCGGAGATCGAGCCGTACATGCCCGAGGAGATGACGGCGACCTTGGCCGGGCCGCCGACCTGGCGGCCGACCAGCGCCTCGGCGAGGCGGTGGAAGAACTCGCCGCCGCCCACCCGGTCGAGGACCGCGCCGAACAGCACGAAGACGTAGACGAGGAAGCAGGCGACCAGCAGCGGCGGCCCGAACAGCCCGTTGGTCGTGAAGACCAGGTGGTCGATGATCTCCTCGAGGCTGAGCTGGCGATGCGCGAAGGGTCCGTCGAGGTGGTGGCCGAGGAAGCCATAGGCGAGGAAGAGCGCCACCAGCGTGACCAGCGTCATGCCGATGGTCCGCCGCGTCGCCTCGAGCACGAGCAGCACGAGCACGATCGAGGCGAGGTGGTCGCCGAGCGTGAGCGAGTCGATGATCGGCAGGCGCATCTCGTGGCGCCCGCGCATGGCCACGAAGTAGAGCGCGGCTGCCCAGGCAAGCGCGACGCAGGCCCAGGCGAGGGGGCTCGAGCCGCGCGGGCGCGACGGCCCGCCCGTGGTGGTCAGGAAGGCGACGGAGAGGATCGCCGCGAGGAAGAGGTACATGACCACGCGCCGGTCGGCGTAGACGCCGAAGGCGATGGCCGTCAGGCCGAGCCCGGTGGCGAGGCCGAGGACGAGGATCGCCGCGCGCTCCGCGGGACCACCAGCGCGCGAGGCGCCGGGAGCGAGAAGGGCAAGAAGGGACATGGCCTGCCTCGCTCCCGGGCTCCGCGGCTCAGGCGCTCAAGCCCGCGGCGCGATAGGCCTTGGCGGCGCCCGGATGCAGCGCGACCGGCGCCGTCACCGGCAGGTCCTTCGGCGCCATGCGCGCCATGGTCGCGTGCGCGGCCTTGAGGTAGTCGAAATGCTTGAGCATCGCGGCCACGATGGCCTCGGCCTGCGCCTCGGGCATCTCCGTCGCGGCGAGCAGCGCCACGGTGCCGGTCACGGTGTGGACGGTCGCCGGCTGGAAGGGATAGGTGCCGCCGGGGACGTCGATCGGCTGGGTCCCGATGTCGCGGGTCATCCTGTCGATCACCGCCTTGTCGAGGCCGACCATGCGCACGGGCATGTCGCGCGTGGCGTTGGCGAGCTGGCCGGAGGGGAAGGCAAGCATGTTGACCGACATGTCGACCTGGCCCGCCTTCATCATGTCGAGCGCGGTGTTGTAGTCGACGTAGTGGACGCGCCCGCCGAAGGACTCGAGCTCCTGGAAGGTCAGGCCCGAGGCCTTGAACGCCTCCTCGGTCGCGATCGCCATCATCGTGCCGCGGAGGTTGACGGCGAGCTTGAGCGGGATGCGCTCGCGCTTGACCTGCTCGAGCGACTGCACCGGGCTGGCGGCGCGCGCCACGAACTGCAGCGCCGCCTGCGGGTCGATCAGCGCCAGCGCGCGCACATTCGGGAAGGCGCGCTCGAACGGCGCCTCGCCCTTGAGCGCGCGCAGCGCCATCTGCGTGTGCGCGATGCCGAGCTGCACGCGGCCGGTGGCGACGAGCTGCACGTTCGCCGCGTCGCGGCCGGGCTCGTAGCTGAAGGCGGCGCCGGGCGATTCGCGCCGGATCGTCTCGCCGATCGCGTTGCCGATGGCGCTCCACGCGCCACCGACAGAGCCGCCGGCCATGGTCAGCTTGAGCGCCTGCGCGCGCGCGGGCGACCCGGCGGCGAGGGCGGCGGTGGCGAGTCCGGCGGCGGCGAGGCCGCGGCGTGTGAGCCTGGTCATGCGAGGTCTCCCTTCCCTGTCCGTTCAGGCGACGCGCGGTTCGTCCGCGCGGACGCGATGGCGCAGGGCCGCCGCCGGCATCTCGGCGACCGTGCTGATCCTGTCATAGGCGCCGCGCGCGGTGGCGCGCAGCATGCCCTGCCGGTCGAGATGGTCGAACACCGCGAGCACGGGTGTCCAGAACCCCTCGATGTCGAGGAAGACCGTGGCCTTCCGGTGCAGTCCGATGTCACGCCAGGTGATCATCTCGAAGGCCTCGTCGAGCGTGCCGACGCCGCCCGGCAGGACGAAGAACACGTCCGAGAGGTCGGCCATCGCCTGCTTGCGCTCCGCGAGCCCGTCGACGATCCGCAGGTCGGCCAGCCGCGTCTCGGCGCGCTCGCGCTCCACGAGGTGGCGCGGCATCACGCCGACGACGTCGCCACCGCGGTCGAGCGCCGCATGGGCGGCAATGCCCATCAGGCCGCGCGCCGAGCCGCCATAGACGAGGCGGAAGCCGCGCGCGGCGCAGGTCCGGCCGAACTCGGCCGCGGCGTCGCGGAAGGGCTGCGGCAACCCGTCCGACGCCGAGCAGAAGAGGCCGATCGCGAGACCCGGGGCCAAGCGCTCAGCCCCGCGCCACCGGCTCGAACTCGACGTCGAGGCCGATGTCGACCGCCGCCGCGCCCTGGGTGATGCGGCCGACAGAGATGAAGTCGACCCCGGTCTCCGCGATCGGCCGGATCGTGTCGAGGTTGACGCCGCCCGAGGCCTCGGCGAGGCAGCGGCCGCCGACGATCGCCAGCGCCTCGCGCAGCACCGGCGGCTTCATGTTGTCGAGCAGCAGGATGTCGGCGCCGGCATCCGTGGCCTCGCGCACCTGGTCGAGCGTGTCGCACTCCACCTCGACCTTGGTGAGCAGCGGCACGACCGCCTTGGCGCGCGCGATCGCGGCCGAGAGGCTGCCGAAGACCGCGATGTGGTTGTCCTTCACGAGGATGCCGCCATCGAGGCGCAGGCGGTGGTTGCGCGCGCCGCCGACGGTGGTCGCGTATTTCTCGAACATGCGCAGGCCCGGCGTCGTCTTGCGCGTGTCGACCAGCACCGCCTTCGTGCCGGCGATCGCGTCGACGTAGCGCCGCGTCAGCGTCGCGATGCCGGACATGTGCTGCATCAGGTTGAGGGCCGTGCGCTCGGCGGTCAGGATGCCGCGCGCGCGGCCCTGGATCGCGCAGATCACGTCGCCCTTGCGCATGCGCTGGCCGTCGCGCGCCTTGACCTCGATCGCGCCATCGGGCGCGTAGCGGCGAAGCGCCGCGAGCGCGGGCTCGACGCCGGCGAGCACGAATTCCTCGCGCGCGCGGAACTCGAAGCGGCCGCGCGCATCCTCCGGGATCAGCCAGTTCGAGGTGAGGTCGAAGAGCCCGACATCCTCCGCGAGGAAACGGTCCACGCTCTCCTGCATGCGGATCGGATCGAGCATCGCGGCATTCCCCCTCGCGGTCCCGGCGCCGGACGTCCCGGCGGGGATCGGGGAGATTGTTAGTGTACGTGCGACCGGATGCAAGCGCCGCGCGGCCCATGGCGGCTCGGGCCCGTTTCCGGCTAGGTTCCGCGGCTCCGGTCCGGTCACGGACGACGGTCGAGACAAGAGGAGAAGAGCGATGGCGATGGCGATGCGCATGCACAAGGTCGGCGGGCCCGAGGTGCTGTCCTGGGAGGACGTCGAGGTTCCCGCGCCGAAGCAGGGCGAGGCCCTCATCCGCCACACCGCGGTCGGCCTGAACTACATCGACACCTACCACCGCTCCGGCCTCTACCCCGTGCCGATGCCCGCGATCATCGGCAGCGAGGGCGCCGGCGTGGTCGAGGCCATCGGCCCGGGCGTCACCGAGGTCGCGGTCGGCGACCGCGTCGCCTATGGCAACGCCCCGATCGGCTCCTATGCCGAGAAGCGCACGATCCCCGCGCATCGCCTGCTCAGGCTGCCGGCCGGCATCTCCGACCAGCAGGCGGCGTCGATGATGCTCAAGGGCATGACCGCGCAGTACCTGATCCGCCGCACCTACCGCGTGAAGGCCGGCGAGACCGTGCTCGTCCACGCCGCCGCGGGCGGCGTCGGGCTCATCATGTGCCAGTGGCTGCGCCATCTCGGCGCGACGGTGATCGGGACGGTGGGCGACAAGGCCAAGGGCGAGCTCGCGCGCAAGCACGGCGCCGACCACGTCATCCTCTACCGCGAGGAGGATTTCGCGGCGCGGGTGAAGGAGATCACCGGCGGCAAGATGGTCCCCGTCGTGTACGACGGCGTCGGCAAGGACACCTGGGACAAGTCGCTGGACTGCCTCCAGCCGCGCGGGCTGATGGTGAGCTACGGCAACGCCTCGGGCGCGGTGCCGCCGATCAACATCGGCATCCTCAACGCCAAGGGCTCGCTCTACGTGACGCGGCCCTCGCTCAACGGCTACGTGTCGAAGCGCGACGAGCTGGTGGAGACGGCGAACGACCTCTTCGACGTCGTGCTCAAGGGCGCGGTCAGGATCGAGATCAACCAGTCCTACGCGCTGAAGGACGCGGCCCAGGCGCATCGCGACCTCGAGGCGCGCAAGACCACCGGCTCGACGGTCCTGACGCTGTGAGCGGCGGCGAGGCGCGCGGGCCGAGGGCGCCCGCCTTCGACCCGCGCGCGCTTCCCGAGAGCAACGCGACGGCGTACCCGCCACCCCTGCGCGACGCCAACATGATGCGCTGGAACCGCAGGCTCTCGCGCCATGCGGGGCTGCGGAACTTCGCGGTCAACCTCACGCGCATCGTGCCGGGCGGCCAGTCCTCCTACCGCCACGCGCATTCGCGCCACGACGAGTTCGTCTGGGTGCTGTCGGGCGAGGTGGTGCTCGAGACCGACGCGGGCGAGCAGGTCCTGTCGGCGGGCATGTGCGCGGGCTTCCCCGCGGGCACGGGCGACGCGCATCGCTTCCTCAACCGCTCGCGGGCGGATGCCGAGCTGCTCGTGGTCGGCGACGTCTTCCCGGGCGACGAGGTCAGCTACCCCGACGTCGACATGCAGGGGCGGCTGCAGGAAGACGGATCGTTCCGCGTCCTGCACAAGGACGGCACGCCCTACTGAGCCCTCGCCCGGCGATCCCGGGCCCGTAAAAGGAAAGAGCCCGCCCCCGCCTCTGGCGGGAGCGGGCCCTTGCCCGCCTGGACCGGGGCCGCGACCCTACATCGCGGCCCCGTCCCGGCGCGGAGGCGTCAGATCGCCTCCTTGAGCTCCTTGGCGGCGCGGAAGGCGACCTTCTTGCTCGCCTTGATCTTGATCGCCTCGCCGGTGGCCGGGTTGCGGCCCATGCGCGCGGCGCGCTTGCGCACCGAGAAGATGCCGAGGCCCGGGATGCGGACCTTCGTGCCCTTCGTGATGTGCTTGGTCAGCGAGGCCAGGAACGCGTCGAGCGTCTCGGCCATCTCCTTCTTCGACTTGCCGTGCTTGTCGGCGAGGTCGGCGGAGATCTGCTTCAGGGAAACCGTCGGGATCTTGGCAGCGGCCATGGGCGCTCCTTTTCGATGAGTTTTCAGGACCGAGCGAATCGGTCCTGTCGCCGGTTTGCGCGGTTTCGCATCGGTTTTCAAGCCTTTTCCAAACACGACCACGCGAAAGCGCCCGTCGAATCGGGCTTCCCGGCGCGCGCCGCCGATCAGATCCCGGCCAGCCGGCGCATCGCCTCCGCCACGCCGGGCGCGGCGACGAGCACCGGGTTGCCCTTCGCGAGGCCCTCGCCCGCGAAGAAGTCGCTCGTCCATGCGCCCGCCTCGCGCGCGATCACGAGGCCCGCCGCGACGTCCCAGCTGTTGATGTGCGATTCGGCGTAGGCGTCGGTGCGGCCATCGGCGACATAGGCGATGCCGAGCGCGCCCGAGGCCGAGCGCTTGGCGTTCGCGCCCGCCGCCATGACGCCGCGCACGAGGTCGAGGTAGTCGGAAGCCGGGCGGCGCGACGACCAGCCGACCTCGATCGTGGCCCTGCGCATGTCGGCGGTGTCGCTCGCGCGGATCGCGCGGCCATTGCGCGTGGCGCCGCCGCCGCGCCGCGCGAGATAGAGCTCGTCGAGCACGGGCATGTAGATGCCGCCGATCTCCGGCACGCCCGCGCGCATGAAGCCGATCGACACGCACCAGTGCGGCTCGCCGCGCGCGAAGTTCGCCGTGCCGTCGATCGGGTCGACGATCCAGAGCCGCTCGGCGGCCTCGCCGCCGCCCTCCTCGCCGAGCACCGCGTCGCCGGGGAAGGCCTCCGCGACGCGCTTGCGCAGCAGGGCCTCCACCGCGCCGTCGGCGACGGTGAGGAAGTCCTGCGCGCCCTTCATGGTGACGCCCAGCGAGTCGCGATCCTCGTAGTAGCGCAGCGCGAGCGCGCCCGCCTCGAGCGCGAGCCCGCCCATGGCGAGGAAGCGCTGCGCGATCTCGGTGTCGGTGCCGGCCATGTCCTGTCTCCCCTGGTCGCTGTGCCCGAGGCACCCCTTATGCACCAGGACCGGCGTGCCGGGCAGCGCGGAGGATGCGCGGCGGCCATGCCGCCGCGGCGTGCTCAGGCCGCGAGGATCGCCGCGGCGCGCAGGCAGCGCGCCTCGTGGCCCTCGCCGACCACGCGCGGGGCGGGCGGCGCCTCGCCGCACTCGGCCAGCGCCTGCGCGCATCGTGGCGCGAAGGCGCAGCCCGGCGACAGCCGCGCGAGGTCGGGCGGCGCGCCGGGGATCGCGGCGAGCCGCGAGCCCCTGGGCGCGCCGCGGGCCCGGCTCGCCAGCAGCCCCGCCGTGTAGGGATGGCGCGGCGCGCGCACCACGTCGCGCACGGCGCCGGACTCGACGACGCGGCCGGCATACATCACCGCGATGCGGTCCGAGGTCTCCACCGCGACGCCGATGTCGTGGGTCACGAAGATCATCGCCATGCCGAGCTCCGCCTGGAGCTCGCGCAGCAGCAGCAGGATCTGGATCTGCACCGTGGCGTCGAGCGCGGTGGTCGGCTCGTCGGCCAGCAGCAGGCGCGGCCGGCAGGACAGCGCCAGCGCGATCATCGCGCGCTGGCGCATCCCGCCCGACATCTCGTGCGGATAGGCGTCGAGCCTCCGGGCCGCGCCGGGGATGCGCACGCGCTCCAGCATCTCCAGCGCGCGGCGCCGCGCCGCGGCGCGGTCGACGCCCTCGTGGCGGCGCACCGTCTCGGCGATCTGCTCGCCGATGGTGAAGACCGGGTCGAAGGCGAGCATCGGCTCCTGGAAAACCATGGCGACGCTGCGCCCGCGATGGTCGGCGAGGCGGCGCTCGTCCATCGCCAGCACGTCCTCGCCGGCGAAGAGGATGCGCCCGCCGATGCGCGCGCGGCGCGGCGGCAGCAGCCGCATCAGGCTGCGCAGCGTCACGCTCTTGCCCGAGCCCGATTCGCCGAGCAGGCCCAGCGTCTCGCCCTCGCCGAGCGCGAGGTCCACGCCGTTGACGGCGTGGACGACGCGCTCGCGCGCCTCGAACCGGACGGTCAGGTCCTCGACGCGGACAAGGGCAGGCTTCATCCGGGGACCCGCCGGTGCCACTCCGTGGCCTGCTGGTAGGCATGGCCGGCCGCGAAGAGCGTCGCCTCGTCGAAGGCGCGGCCCACCAGCTGGAAGCCGACCGGCAGGCCATTCGCCGCGAAGCCCGCGGGCACGGAGAGCCCGGGCAGGCCGAGGTAGTTGATGCAGCGCGTGAACTTCGTGAAGCGGCCGAGCTTCGCGCCGAGGTCGGGGCCGGGGCCGAAGGCGGTCTCGTCGATCGTCGGCGCCGCGCTGTCGGTCACCGGGGCCAGCATCATGTCGCAGGCCCCGAAGACCTTCGCCGAGAAGTCGTCGAGCATCGGGCCGCGCGCGCGCATCGCGTCGAGGTAGTAGGCGGCGGGGATCATCAGCCCCGCCTCCAGCCGCGCGCGCACCTGGTCGCCATAGTCCTGCGGGCGCGTGCGCAGCCACTCGCGGTGGATCGTCACCGCCTCGCTGGAGATCACCATCGAGCAGAAGGCGTTGAGGCGGTCCATGTCCGGCGGCTCGACCGGGACGACCAGCGCGCCCAGCGCGGCGAAGACGCGCTCGGCATCCGCGAGCAGCCGCTTCGTGTCCTCGTCGCAATCGGTGAAGAAGCGCGTCGGCACGCCGATGCGCAGGCCCTTCGCGCCGCGCGCCAGCCCGGCGACGTAGTCGGGCACCGGGATGTCCGCCGCGGTCGGGTCGTCGGGATCGGCGCCCGCGACGAGGCCGAGGATGAGTGCCGCGTCCTCGACGCTGCGCGCCAGCGGCCCGACCGTGTCGAGGCTCCAGGACAGCGGCATGGCGCCCGCGCGGCTGACGCGGCCCCAGGTCGGCTTGATGCCGACGACGCCGCAGAAATGCGCGGGCACCCGGATGGAGGCGCCGGTGTCGGAGCCCAGCGCCGCGTGGAACATGCGCGCGGCGACGCCGGTGGCCGAGCCCGAGGACGAGCCGCCGGTGATGTGGGCGCTGTTCCAGGCATTGCGCGCGTGGCCGATGCACCAGTTGTGCCCGGTCGGGCCGAAGGCGAACTCCGCCATGTTGAGCGTGCCGAGGTCGAGCGCGCCGGCCGCGTCGAGGCGCCGGAGCGCCGTCGCCGTCGTCGGCGCGACCCAGCCACGCCGGAGGTTCGAGCCGCAGGTCGCGACGCGGCCCTCGCGGTAGTACATGTCCTTGTGCGCGAGCGGCACGCCGTGGAGCGGGCCGTGGAAGCGGCCGCGCCGCGCCTCGGAATCCGCGAGGTCGGCGGCGGCGCGCGCATGCGCGGCGTCGAGCGCGACGAAGACGTTGAGCTCGGCGTTGCGCGCCTCGACGCGCGCGAGGTTGTCCTCCACGGCCTGGCGCGACGTGGCGCCGCCGGCGCGGATGGCGCGGGCGAGGTCGCTGGCCGTGAGGAGCGAGAGGTCGCGGCTCATGCGCGGCTCCGGCGCTGCGCGGCGGGGTAGGACCCGGGCTCCATCTCGAAGGCGAGCCCGCGCATGTGCGCGTCGGCCGCGTCCAGCAGGCCGGCCATGGATTGTGCCGCGTCGCGCGCGGCCTGCTCGCCGAGGTCGACGCCAAGCCGCGCCGCCAGCACCCTGGCCGCGGCGGGATCGAGTTTCGTGCTCATGCTGCTTCCCCTTGCCTGCCCGCCCGGGAATGGCCCGAGGCGGGATCGTTCATGTGACAGGCCACCTGACGACGATCCCCCGCCGGATTCAAGCCCGGCTCGGCGCGCCGGCACGGGTCCTGCGCGAAGGGGCAGCGGGTGTGGAAGCGGCAGCCCGGCGGCGGGTCGATCGGGTTGGGCGGGTCGCCCGCCAGCGGCGCCTCCTCGGTGCGGCGGTCCGGGTCGGCCGACGGCATCGCCGAGAGCAGCGCCGCCGTGTAGGGATGGCGCGGGTCGGCGTAGATCGACTCGACGTCGCCGATCTCCACCACCTTGCCGAGATACATCACCATCACGCGGTCGGACATGAAGCGCACGACGTCGAGGTCGTGGCTGATGAACACGTAGGTGAGGCCAAGCTCCGCCTTGAGGTCGCCGAGCAGGTTCAGGACCTGCGCCTCGACCGACTTGTCGAGCGCCGAGACCGCCTCGTCGAGGATCACGAGGCGCGGCGACAGCGCCAGCGCGCGCGCGATGTTGACGCGCTGGCGCTGGCCGCCCGACAGCTCGTGCGGGTAGCGGCCGGCGAAGAGCGCGGGATCGAGCCCGACCTTGCGCAGCAGCTCCTGCGCCAGCGCGCGCGCCTCGGAGGCCTTCATGCCGTGGACCCGGGGGCCGAAGGCGATGGAATCGCCGACGGCCAGGCGCGGGTTGAGCGAGGCGTAGGAATCCTGGAACACCATCTGCGCCTGGCGGCGCAGCTCGGACAGCGTCATCCCGTCGCCGAGGCCGAGCCCGTCGAAGATGATCTCGCCCTCGTCCGGCTCGACCAGCCGGACCAGGAGCCGCGCGGTGGTCGACTTGCCGCAGCCCGACTCGCCGACGATGCCCAGCGTCTCGCCGCGCGCGACCTCGAAGGAGATGCCGTCGACCGCCTGGACGTCGGCGACCTTGCGCCCGAAGAGGCCGCCGCGCACCGGGAAGAACTTGCGCAGCCCCGTCACGCGCAGGAGCGGGGTCGCGCTCACAGCTTCACGTCCATGGCGCTGCGCAGCCCGTCGCTGAGCAGGTTGAAGCAGATCGAGACCATGAAGATCATCGCGCCGGGCAGGGCGGCGACCAGCGGCTGGCTGTAGATCGCCGTGCGCAGCGTGTTGAGCATCAGGCCCCATTCGGGCTCGGGCGGCTTGGTGCCGAGGCCAAGGAAGGAGAGTCCCGAGGCGAGGATCATGGCGACGCTGATGAGCCCGGTGGCGTAGACGAAGACCGGCCCGAGCACGTTGCCGAGGACATGGACGCGGATGATGGTGAAGGCGCCGGCGCCCGAGGCGCGCGCGGCGTCGACGAAGTCGAGCGCGCGCACCGAGGTCGTCACGCTCTCCGCCACCCGCGCGATCGGCGGGATGAAGACGATGGTCAGCGACAGCAGCGAGTTCGAGATGCCCGCGCCGAGCGCGCCGGAGATGGCGATGGCGAGCAGCACCGAGGGGAAGGCGTAGAACACGTCGATCATGCGCATGATCGCCATGTTGACCTTGCCGCCGGCATAGCCCGCGAGGATGCCGAGCGCCGAGCCGACGACGAAGGCGTTCAGCACCGGCACGACGCCGAGGAAGAGCGACAGCCGCGCCCCGTAGACGAGTCGCGCCAGCATGTCGCGGCCCTGCTCGTCGGTGCCGAGCCAGTGGGTGAAGCCCTGGGGCGTGGTGAAGCCGACCGGGCGCAGGCGGCGCGCGATCGAGCCGCGATAGGGATCGGCGAGGCCCAGCCACGGCGCGAGCAGCGCGGCGAGGATGATCGCGAGGAGCACCGCCGCGCAGGCCATGGCGACCCTGTCGCGCGCGAGCCGCCGGCCCACGCCGGCCCAGTAGCCACGATGGCGCGGCGCGGGCGCGGATGGCGTCGCGGTGGCGGAGGGAGCGGCCATCGCCTCAGCTCCGCCGGATGCGCGGGTCGAGCGCGGCCTGCGCCACGTCGACGAGCAGGTTGAGCGCCACGAAGAAGATCCCGAGCACGAGGATCGTGCCCTGGAGCAGCGGCAGGTCGCGCTGGAATATCGCGGCGTTGAGCAGGAACCCGGTGCCCGGCCAGGAGAACACCGTCTCGATCAGGATCGAGCCGCCGAGCAGGTAGCCGAGCTGCAGCCCCATCACCGCGAGCGCGGTGGGCGCGGCGTTCTTCACGACGTGCAGGAAGATCGCGCCGTCGCGCATGCCCTTGGCGCGCAGCGCGTCGACGAATTCCTGGCCGAGGATGTCGCCGACCAGCGCGCGCAGCGTGCGCGTGACGATGCCCATGGGGATCACCGACATCGTGACCGCGGGCAGGATCAGGTACTTCGCGTGTTCCCAGTCCCAGGCCCATTGCGAGGAGCCGCCGGGCCCGGCACCCGAGGCCGGCAACCAGTTCAGCGTCACCGCGAAGAGGATGACGAGCACCATGCCGAGCCAGTAGTGCGGCACCGACACGCCCACGATCGACAGCGTCGTGGCGAGGCGATCGATCCAGGAGTCGCGGAAATAGCCGGCGACGAAGCCGAGCACCCCGCCCAGCACGAAGCCGACCAGCGTCGCCGCGACGGCGAGGAGGAACGTGTTGGCGACCGCCTTCATCACCTCGCCCGCCACCGGCCGGCCGGTGGCGATCGAGGTGCCGAGGTCGCCCGCCAGCGCGCGCCCGAGCCAGAGCGCGAACTGCGCGGGCAGCGGCCGGTCGAACCCGTAGGCCTTGCGCATCTCCTCGACCAGCGCCTGCGAGGCGTCGGCGGGAAGCACCGAGACCAGCGGGTCCCCGGGGGCGATGTGGACCAGCAGGAAGCAGAGCAGGCTCACGCCCAGCGCCACCGGCACCACGTAGAAGACGCGCTTGAGGATGTAGAGGAGCATGGCGCGAGTATACCGCGCCCTCCCCGGCCGGGGCCGGGAAGGGCGCGGGCCCGGAGGCTCACTGCATCGACACGGTGGTGAGGTCGATGAACCAGGACTTCGGCTGCACGAAGCCCTTCACCCGCGCCGTCATCGCGCGCGGGCCCACGTCATGGGCGACCCACAGGAACACGGCCTCGTCGACCGAGCGCGCATGGAGCTTCGCGAGCGCGGCGTCGCGCGCGCCGGCCTCGAAGGTCGAGCGCGCCTCGGCGACCAGCTTGTCGAACTCGGGGTCGTTGACGAAGCCCCAGTTGTTCGAGACCGGCGGCGCCATCTTCGAGTCGAGGAAGCGGGCCATGGCGAAGAACGGGTCCATCGCCGCGTAGGTGACGTTGATGGCGTGCGCGCCGCGCGCCGTCTCGTCCTTGGCGCCGCGCCGCCAGTTGGTGAACAGCGTGTTCCACTCGATGACGTCGAGGTCGACCTTGAAGAAGCAGTCCGCGAGGTTCTGCTGCATCAGCTCGTTCATCGGCAGCGGCATCATCTGGCCCGAGCCCGAGGCCGAGGTCTGGATCTTCACCGTCAGCGGCTTCGCCTTGGAGAAGCCGGCCTCGCCCATCAGCTTGCGGGCCGCGTCGGGGTCGTACTTGATGTCGAATTTCGGGTTGCCCCACCACGGATGCCCGGGCGGCACCGTGCCCTTCGCGGGCTCCATCAGCCCGGCGAGCAGTTCCTTCATCTCGCCGCGGTTGACGCAGAGATTGGCGGCCTGGCGCACGCGCCTGTCGGCGAAGGGCGAGCCCTCGACGAAGGAGAACTGCCACGGCCAGACATGCGGCTGGGCGTTCGCGGTGATCACCATCCCGCGCTGCTTGAGCTGCGCGACGGCGTCGGGCGCGGGTGCCTCGATCCAGTCGACCTGGCCGGAGAGCAGGGCCGCGGTGCGCGTGTTCGCCTCCGGCATCGGCAGCATGACCACGCGGTCGAGCTTCGGGACCCTCGGCTTGTCCCAGTAGTCGGCGTTCCTCACGACCTCGAGCCGCTCGCGCGGGACGAAGCGCTCCATCCTGAACGGCCCGGTGCCCGAGGCGTTCGCCGCGAAGGCCGTCCAGGCGGCGGCGGCCTTCGCCTTGGCATCGGCGCCCTGCGCGGCGTCGAAGAGCTTCTGCCAGTGCGCCGGGGACGCCATGAACAGGTTGGTGAGGTTGATCGGCAGGAAGGAGTCGGGCTGGCTCGTGGTCAGCTCGACGGTGAGCGCGTCGATCTTGCGCGCGCTGCGCAGCGTGGGCATGCGCGAGGCGGTGACGCCGACCTGGCTGGCGTCGAAATGCGCGGCGTCCTGCTTCAGGACCTTCTCGACGTTCCACACCACGGCGTCGGCGTCGAAGGCCGATCCGTCATGGAACTTCACGCCCGGGCGCAGCTTGAAGACCCACTTGGTCTTGTCGCTGGCGTCGACGGACCACTCGGTGGCAAGGCCGGGGACCACGACGCTCGGCTTGTCGGCGGAGGACAGGTCCCATGCCGTGAGCCCGTCATACATCGGGATGCCGGTGAAGCGGTTCCCCTCGAAGCCCTGGTCGGGCTGGCCATGCGTCTTGGGGATGTCCGCCGCCGTCATGGCGATGCGCAGCGTGCCCTGGGCCGATGCGGCCGCGGTCATCGCGGCGAGGGCGATGCCGGCGACGCCGGCGAGAAGACCGAGTTTCATTGAACCTCCTGCTTGCTATGCTTCCAGCGCGGGCCGGGGGGTCGGCGCTGCGTCCGGGGCCTTGCGCGCCGGATGCCAGGCTGCCGGACTGCAAGTGCGGTGCCAGCGCCGCGGGGGCGATTCCCCCAGCGCGCGCGGGGTCGACTGCCCGAATCCTGTGCAGAAAGCCGGGGACTTGGCGATGCGAGTGCTGCTTCTGAACGCAAACACGACCGCCGCCATGACCACGCGCATGGTGGCGCTGGCGCAGCGCGGCGCGGGCGAAGGGGTCGCGATCGACGGCGCGACCGGGCGATTTGGCGCCAGCTACATCTCGACGCGCGCCGCCGCGGCCATAGCCGGCCACGCCGCGCTCGACCTGCTGGCGAGCGAGGTCGGGGCCGCCAACCCGCGTGGCTACGGCGCCGTGGCGCTGGCCTGCTTCGGCGATCCGGGCCTGCTCGCGCTCAAGGAGCTCTCGCCCATCCCCGTGGTCGGGATGGCGGAGGCCTCGCTCACCCTCGCCGCGCAGCTTGGCGGACGGATCGGCATCGTCACCGGCGGCGCGCGCTGGGTCCCGATGCTGCGCGAGCTCGCCCAGGTGCTCGGGCTGGACGGGCGCGTCGCCGCGCTGCGCGCCACCAGCCTGACCGGGGCGCAGGTCGCCGCCGACCCCGCCGCGGCGGAGGACGAGATCGCGGCGCTCGCGCGGGCCTGCGTCGCCGAGGACGGCGCCGATGTCGTCGTCCTCGGCGGCGCCGGCCTCGCGGGCATGGCCGCGCGGCTGCAGCCGCGCCTCGAGGTCCCGCTGCTCTGCTCGCTCGACTGCCTCCTCTCCGCCGCGCTCGCCGCCGCGCGGCTGGGCGCCGCGAAGGCCGCGCGCGGCTCCTTCGCGCCGCCGCCGCCCACGCCCAGCACCGGGCTCTCGCCCGGCCTCGCCGCGATGCTCGAGGAAGGCTCGCCGCGATGAGCATGCGCCATGTCGGCATGCTGCCGCGCAACGACGAGACATGCGGCTGGGCCAGGCTCCTGCCGCCGCGCCCGCGCCCGGTGCGCCGCGTGGCCGGCGCGATGGGCTTCGACTGGGCGATCGTCGGCGCGGGCTATGCCGGGCTTGCGGCGGCGCGCCGCATCGCCGAGCTCGCGCCGGGCGACACGATCGCGGTGATCGACGCCGGGCGCGCGGGCGAGGGCGCGGCCGGGCGCAACTCGGGCTTCGCGGTCGAGATCTCGCCCTCGCCGAAGAGGAAGATCGGCTCGCCCGAGGCGGCATACCGCAAGTCGATCCGCATCAACGCGCATGGCCTCGGCCTGCTGAGGCAGGCGGTCGACGCGCATGGCATCGACTGCGACTGGCACGCGGCAGGCAAGCACCAGGCGGCCGCGGAGCCGCATCACTTCGCGCGGCTCGACGCGTTCGCCGGCCATCTCGACGCGCTGGGCCTGCCCTATCGCCGGCTCGAGGCGGAGGAGTTGCGCGCGCGCCTTGGCACTTCGCACTACCGCCGCGCGCTGCTGACCGCGGGCACCGTGCTCGTCCAGCCCGCGGCGCTCGCGCGCGGCCTGGCCATGGCGCTGCCCGAAGGCGTCACGCTGCTCGAGGAGAGCCCGGTCGAGTCCTGGAGCGCCGGCCCGCCCATCCGCCTCGCCTGCCCGGGCGGGACCGTCAGCGCGAAGCGTCTGGTTCTTGCGACCAATGCCTGGCTGCCGCGATTTGGCGCGTTCGCGAACGGCCTCGTTTCCTTCACGCTGACCGCGGCGCTGACGCGCCGGCTGACCGAGGCCGAGCACCGCGCCATCGGCGCGCCCGAGCCCTGGGGCGTGATCTCCATCCACCGCTTCGGCGCGACTGTGCGCTACACGTCCGACCGCCGCATCCTCGTGCGCAACAGCTTCGAGTACTGGCCGCGCATGGCCATGACGCCCGCGGAGACGGCCGCGCGCCTGCCGGGGATCGAGGCCTCGTTCCGCGCGCGCTTCCCGGAGTTGCGCGAGGTCGGTTTCGAGCATCTCTGGTCGGGCGTGATCGCGGCGAGCCGCAACTTCTCCGCGGGCTTCGGCACGATCGCGCCGGGCGTCTTCGCCGCGGGCGGATGCAACGCCGGGGGCATCGCGCGCAACACCGCGCTCGGCGCGCTGCTCGCCGACCACGCGCTCGACAATCCCTCCGACCTGCTCGAGGCCGTGCGCGGGCTTCCGCCGCCGGCCTGGGTGCCGCCACGCCCCTTCCTCGACATCGGCGCGGCGATCGACCTGCGCCGCCGGCGCCGCGGCCTCGGCGCGGAGTTCTGAGGCGGCGTCCGACGGGAGGCATTTCGTGCAATTCGACTTCGAGGCGCGCATCGACCGGCGCGGCACCGGCTCGGTCAAATGGGACCGGAACATCGCCACGCATGGCCAGGCGGCGCCGGGCGAGGCCTTCGCGGGCGACGGGCCGGAGCCGATCCCGCTGACCATCGCCGACATGGAGATCGCCGCGCCGCCGGTCGTCGTCGAGGCCATGCGCGCGCGGCTCGACCACGGCATCTTCGGCTACACGCTGCCCACGCCCGCCTATCGCGCGGCGGCGCGCGAATGGCAGGAGCGCCGCCATGGCTGG
>JBEGVV010000038.1:0-27937 GCA_041178225.1 Pseudomonadota bacterium
GAGCTGCGCGCTGGCCGTGGGGACGAGCGCGAGCGACGCACGGTACTCCGCCTCGGCCTCCGGCAGCTGGCCGAGCGCGAGCCGCGCCGTCCCGCGCAAGCCGAGCAGCGCGGCCTCGGTGCCCGCGGCCCTGCCGCCGGGCCTGAGCTCGGAGAGCAGCTTCTCGTACTTGCGCTGCGCCATGAGCGCCGCCGCGTAGTCGGGCAGGACGAGGGCGGGGTCGAGGCCGCCCTGCAGCGCCTGCTGCAGGTCCTTCTCGGCCGCCGCGGCGTCGCCGAGCTGCAGGTTGACGCGGCCGAGCTCGCGTCGCGCCTCGAGGTTGCGCGGGTCGTGGCGCACCGCGTTGCGCAGGTGGATCTGCGCCGTCCGCGCGTCCCCCCGCCCCATCGCGGCGCGCGCCGCGGCATGGGCCTCCACCGAGCGCCGCTCGAGCTGCGGCGCCTCGGCGGGGGACGCGGCGATCGCCGCGGCGGCGCTGCCGGCGAGCGCGGCGAGGACGACGGCGAGCTTGGCAAAGGGTCGCATGGGACTCTCCTCTCGTCGCCGCGGGCCTGGCCGGCGGCGGCATGGTTCAACCGGTGATGCCGAGCTGCTTCATGCTCTCGTAGAGCGTGGGGCGGCTCACGCCGAGCAGCCGCGCCGCGCGCGACACGTTGCCCTGCTCGCGCAGCAGCGCGCGGCGGATCGCGGCGCCCTCGGCGCGCGCGCGTGCGGCACGCAGGTCGTAGCTTTCCGCCGCCGCGCCGGGCGCCGGCTCGAGGCCGAGGTCCGCCGCGCCCAGCAGCCTTGCGTCGGCCATGATCACCGCGCGCTTCACGCGGTTCTCCACCTCGCGCACGTTGCCCGGCCAGCCATGCGCGAGCACGGCGTCGACCGCGTCGGGGGCGAGGCCGCGTATGCTGCGGCCATGGTCGCGGTTGTAGGCCGCGACGAAATGCTCCACGAGCAGCACGACGTCGCCGGGCCGCTCGCGCAGCGGCGGCAGGCGCAGGCTCACCTCGTCGAGGCGGAAGAGCAGGTCCTCGCGGAACCTGCCGTCGCGGATCATCGCCTGCAGGTCGCGATTGGTCGCCGCGACGATGCGCACGTCGACCGCGATCTCCCGGCGCCCGCCGACGCGCTCGATCCGCCGGTCCTGGAGGAACCGCAGCAGCTTCGCCTGCAGCGCCAGCGGCAGGTCGCCGATCTCGTCGAGGAAGAGCGTGCCGCCATGGGCGGTCTCGATGCGCCCGACGCTCTGGCGTATGGCGCCGGTGAAGGTGCCCTTCTCGTGGCCGAAGAGCTCGCTCTCGAGCAGGTTCTCGGGGATCGCGGCGCAGTTGATCGCGACATGGGGGCCGCCGGCGCGCGGCCCGAGCGCGTGCAGCGCGCGGGCCACGACGTCCTTGCCCGTCCCGCTCTCGCCAAGCAGCAGCACGTTGACCATCGCGGGCGCCACCTTCTCGACGTCGCGGCACAGGGCGAGCATGCCGGGATCGCCGGTCACGAGCCCCGGCAGCGCCGCCGGCACCGCGGCGAGGCGCGCGCGCGCCTCCGCCTCCAGCCCGCGCATCGCCAGCGCCCGCGCGAGCGTGCGCGCGAGCGTGTCGGGATCCACGGGCTTGGCAAGGAAGTCCCAGGCGCCCGCGGCGGCGGCCGCGGCCGCGTTGGCGCGATCGGGGTTGCCGCTGGCCACGACGACGCGCGCGGCGGGATCGATCGCCAGCAGATGGCGCAGGCAGCGCAGGCCCTCGGACGCGCCATCGGGATCGGGGGGCAGGCCGAGGTCGAGCAGCACGACAGGCGCTGGCCGCTCGCGGAAGCGCGCAAGCGCGGCCTCGCGCCCGCCGACGGCGTCGATGTCCCAGTCGCCGAGCGCCCAGCGCAGCTGGGACTGCAGGCCGGGATCGTCCTCGACGACCAGCAGGCGCGGGCGCGCGGTCATGGCGGCGCGGCAGGCAGGACGAGGCGCACGACGGTGCCGGCGCCGGGCGCGCTCTCGACCTCGAGCGCGCCGCCGAGCTCGCGCAGGATCTCGCGCGCCTGGAACGCGCCGAGCCCGTAGCCGCCTTCGCGCGTCGTGCGGAACGGACGGAAGAGCTCGTCGCGCAGGAAGGCCCGGTCCATGCCCGCGCCATCGTCGGCGACCTCGATCGCCGGCGCGCCGCCGCGCGCGCCAAGGGTGACGCGCACGGGGCCGCGGCGATCCGGCGCCTCGACCGCGTTCTGCACGACCTGGCGCAGCGCCGAGGCGAGGAGGTCCGGGTCGACCTGGAGCCGCACCGGCGCGGCGCCCGCCTCCACGCGCAGCGTGCCGGGCGGCCAGCCTTCGCCGCATTCGCCCAGCAGCGCGCCGAGCTCGACCAGCGGCGGGGCGGCGACGGCGGCGCGCGCGCCTCCGGACAGCCGGTGCAGCAGGCCGGCCATGCGCGCGACGACGCCGCGCAGCGTGGCCAGCATGTCGCGCCGGAACTCCGGGTTCGCGTCGTGCAGCTCGGCGTTGCGCAGGAGGAGCTGGATCTGTCCGGCCATGTTCTTCACGTCGTGGGCGACGAAGGCGAAGCGCCTGGAGAGGGCCTCGAGCTGCCTCGCCTCGGCGAGGGCGTTGCTGGCCTCTTCCTCCGCAAGGTAGCTCGCGGCCTGTCGCGACGCGGTCCCCAGGAGGTCGTAATCCTCGCGGTCTGGCGCGCGCGGCGCGCGCGGCGCGCGCAGCGCGACGACGCCGGCATGCGCGCGATGCGCGAGGGGCAGCACGAGCCAGCACCCGGCGAGCGCCTGCGCGAGCGCGGGATCGCGCGCGGCGACGGCGCGCGACGCCTGCGCGCCGCCGAGGGGTGGCCCCGCGGCGAGCACCTCCAGCGCGGCGGGGCGCGCGTCCGGCGCCGGGCCCGCGCGTGGATCGGCGTTGAGCGTGGACGCGGCGCAGGGTCGCCCGTCCCCGCGCGCGGCGAACCACAACGTGCCGCCCGGGCTGTCGACGATCCCGGCGGTCGCCCGCAGGGCGCGCTCGCGCAGCGACCTGCCCTCGCCCGCCTCCGACATCGTCGCCATGAAGCGCAGCCACTCCGCGCGGTAGTCGTAGCGCTGCGCGAAGAGATGCCGCGCGACGACCTCGCGCAGCCAGGCCCGCGCGACGCCCGAGGATCCCGCGGCGAGGGCCGCGATTGCGGCGGCGGCGATGCCCACGACCTCCGCCACCGCGCCAAGGTCGCTGCCGGTGGCGCGCATCGCGTAGCCGGCGCCCGCGACGGCGAGCATCGCGATCCCCGCGGCGGCGGCGGCGGCGGCATGGAACGCCACGCCATGCGAGAGGCTGAGCGCGGGGCGCCACTCCGGCGCGCGCAGCGCCGAGAGCGCGAGGAGAGGCGCCGCGAGGGCGTCGACCGCGCCGCGCGCGGCCCAGAGCCCGTCATGCACCCTTCCCTGCAGCTCGGACAGCGCCTGCAGCGCGAGGTCCTGCGCAAGCACGAGGCCGATGCCGATGGCCGCGAACTTCGCGGCCCAGCGGCCATCCTCGTCGAGGTTGCGCAGGAGGTTCTCGAGGCAGGCGAGCCCGAGCGCGGGCGCGAGGAGCGCGCAGGCGCGCGCCGGCCAGGCAAGGCCCGCGGCGAGCGCCACGCCCCACGCGAGCGCCAGCGCCAGCGTCGCCCCGGCGAGGACCCGGCCGGGACCGGCCCATCCCCCGGCGCGCAGGATCGACGCGACGAGGAAGGCAGGGACGGCGAGCGCGCGCGCGGCCTCGAGCCACTCCTCCGGCCAGGCTGGCGCGCCGAAGCGCAGCCGGGCGACGACCGCGCTCGCCCAGAGGGCGAAGGCCAGGCAGAGCAGGCCAAGGTCGCGGCGCAGCGCCGTGCCGCGCGCGCGCCCGAGCAGCGCGACCGCGAGCGCCCAGTGGGCGGCGGCGCAGGCGACGTGGCTCCAGAGCGCGGTGGCCACCCGGGCCTACCTCGCCCCCGCCCCCGAGAGAACGACGCGCGCCGTGCGCAGGATGATCGCGAGGTCGAGCAGCAGGCTTGCGTTCTTGGCGTAGTAGAGGTCGTAGGCGAGCTTCTCGCGCGCATCCTCGACCGAGGCGCCATAGGGATAGTTGACCTGCGCCCAGCCCGTGATCCCCGGCTTCACCCGATGGCGCTCGGCATAGAAGGGGATGCGCGCGGCGAGTTCGCGCACGAAGACGGGCCGCTCCGGCCGCGGGCCGACGAAGCTCATGTCGCCGCGCAGCACGTTGAGCGCCTGGGGGATCTCGTCGATGCGCGCGCGCCGGAGGAAGCGGCCGAGCGGCGTGACGCGCGGATCCGCCGCGGCCGCCCAGCGCGGGCCCTCGCGCTCGGCGTCGGCGCGCATGGTGCGGAACTTCAGCAGCATGAAGCTCCTGCCGTCGAGGCCGACGCGCTCCTGCCGGTAGAGGACCGGGCCGCCACGCTCCGCCGCGAGGAGCGCCGCGACCGCGAGCGTCAGCGGCAGCGTGGCGACCAGCAGGAATACGCTCGCCGCGACGTCGAGCCCGCGCTTCGCCGCGCGGAAGGCGGCGCCGCGCACGAAGCCGCCGCCGAAGGCGAGCCATCCCGCCGTCGCCACGCGCACGTCGATGCGCCCGGCCTCCGCCTCGAGGAACATCGCCGCGTCGCGCACCTGCATGCCGCCGGTCCGGCAGCGCATGAGCTCGTCCACCGGAAGGCCGCGGCGATCCGCGGCCGAGACGACGATCTCGTCCACCGCGAGCGCGCGCGCCGCCTCCGCGATCGCGCCGGGGGCCATGCGCCCGGAGGGATCGACCGCGCCGGCGACGCGGAACCGCGCACCGGCGATCGCGTCGATCGCCGCGCGCATGCGCGCGGCGTCCGCGCCGCCTCCGACGAGCAGGACGCGACGCGCGACCGGCGTCGCCACGCGCGCCTCGCGCAGCGCCAGGCGCGCGGCGAGCGCGGCGCCATGCCCGGCGGCGACCGTCGCCAGCGCGAGCAGCAGCGCCTCGTCCGACGCGCCGGCCGCGGCGATGTCCTCCAGGGCCATGCGAAGCAGCGCCAGCGCCGCGAGGGCGCAGAGCGCGACGCGCGCGGCGAGCCCGGCCTCGCTGCCCTCCGCCTCGCGCCCATAGAGGCCGAGCGCGAGGAAGAGCGCCTGCGGGACGAGGCTGCCCGCGAAGGCCGCGAGCTGCGGCGACGGCAGCTCGGCGACGCCATCGGCGGCGATCGCGCCAGCCGCGGCGAAGCCCGAGAGCCAAGCGAAGTCGGAGCAGGCGACGAGCGCCCTGCCGGCGCGCCTGCCTGCGAGGATGGATCGCATCGCATTCCCTCCGTCCGTGGCCCGAAGCAGGCGCGGAGTATGCGTCGCGCGGATCGCGCGCGGTCCATGCCGTCGGGGTTAGGCCGCCCGTGAGCGTGGCAAGCCCGCGCCGACGACTATGATCCTCTCGCGTCGCCGATCGGCGCGGCGCAATCAAGGAAAGTCGGAGGACGGCATGCCTGTCGGGATGAACGCCGCGCGCGTCGCGGCCATGTGCGCTCTCGCCGCGCTCGCGGGATGCGGGGGCCTCGATGCCTCCCGGCCCGAGCTGCCGACCGCGCTGCAGCGGCCGGGCGAGGTGCAGCCGCCGGGCCCCGACTACCTCGTCGGCCCCAGCGACAGCCTGACCGTCCATGTCTGGCGCAACCCCGACCTCACCATCACCGTGCCGGTGCGCCCGGATGGCCGCATCTCCGTGCCGCTGATCGACGACCTGCAGGCCGCGGGCAAGACCCCGACCGCGTTGTCGCGCGACATCGAGAAGCAGCTGGCGCGCTACATCCAGGACCCGGTGGTGACGGTGATCGTCACGAACTTCCACGGCCCCTTCTCCGAGCAGGTGCGCGTCGTCGGGGAGGCGACGCGCCCGCAGGCGCTCGCCTTCCGCGAGCGCATGACGCTGCTCGACGTGATGATCCAGGTCGGCGGCCTGACACCCTTCGCGGCCGGCAACCGCGGCGTGCTGGTGCGCGCCGCCGGCAGCGGCGAGACGCAGTACCGCGTGCGCATCGCCGACCTCGTCAAGGACGGCGACACCAGCGCGAACGTCGCCGTCCTTCCCGGGGACGTCGTGATCATCCCGCAGTCGTGGTTCTGAGCGCGCGGGGCCGCGCGGGCGCGGCGGGCGGGGTGGCGCATGCTTGACCTGCGATCGATCCTCCTCGGGCATCTCGACGCGCTCTGGCACCGGCGCTGGGCGGGCATTGCCGTCGCCTGGGC
Source organism: Pseudomonadota bacterium (assembly GCA_041178225.1). Lineage (GTDB taxonomy): Bacteria > Pseudomonadota > Alphaproteobacteria > CACIAM-22H2 > CACIAM-22H2 > CAIOSQ01. The sequence goes on from JBEGVV010000038.1 coordinate 6,205, forward strand.
CGTGTGCGCCTGCGGCTGGGCGGTGGCCAGCATGATGCCCAACCGCTTCCAGGCCGAGGCGCGCATCTACGTCGACACCGACACGCTGCTCGCGCCGCTGCTGCAGGGCCTCGCGGTGCGCCCGAACATCGACCAGCAGGTGCAGATCATGCAGCGCACGCTGCTGAGCCGGCCCAACCTCGAGCAGGTGATGCGGATGTCCGACCTCGACCTCCAGGTCCAGGGCCCTGCGCAGCGCGAGGCGCTGATCGACCGCCTGCAGCGCAGCACCACCATGCGCGCGGAGACCGCGCGCAACCTCTTCCGGCTGACGCATGACGATGGCGACCCGCGCGTCGCGCAGCGCGTCGTCCAGTCGCTGCTGACGATCTTCGTCGAGGGGCAGCTCGGGTCGAAGCGGCGCGACATGGTGCAGGCGCAGGGGTTCATCGACCACCAGATCCGGGAGTACGAGACCAGCCTCCAGGCCGCGGAACAGCGGCTGGCGGAGTTCCGCCAGCGCCACATGGACGTCGTCGATGGCGGGCTGTCCTTCGGCCAGCGCATCGCCGCCGCGTCCGGCGATCGCACCCGGATCTCGCTCGACCTCTCCGAGTCGCGCACGCGGCGCGACAACCTGCGCGCCCAGCTCGAGGCGACCCCCGAGACGCGCGAGCTGCGGGGCGCCAGCCTCGGCGTCGGCGCCGAGGCGGGCGCCGCGCAGCGACAGGTCCAGGAGGCGCGGAGGAACCTCGACGCGCTGCTCCAGCGCTACACCGAGCGCCATCCCGACGTTGTCGCGGCGCGCCGCGCGCTCGCCGCGCTGCAGGACCGGCCCGCCGCGGCCGCGAGCCCGCGCCAGCCGATGGTGCAGGTCGCCAACCCCGTGCACGAGCAGCTGCGCCTGAGGCTCGCCGACGAGGACACGCGGCTCTCCGCCCTCGAGGGCCGGCTCGAGCAGGCCGACGCCGAGATCGATCGCCTGCGCGGCATGGCGCAGCGCGCGCTCGACATCGAGGCCCAGTTCGCCAACCTCAACCGCGACTACGCCGTGATCAAGACCAGCCACGAGCAGCTGCTGGCGCGCCGCGAGCAGGCCCGGCTCGCGCAGGCCGCCGAGGAGCGCACCGACACGGTCCAGTTCCGCATCGTCGACCCGCCGCGGCTGCCGATGGAGCCAAGCGCGCCGAACCGCGCCGCCCTCTTCCTCGGCGTGCTGGCGGGCGGCCTCGCGGCAGGTGCCGGCTTCACGCTCCTGCTCGCGCAGTTCGACGACAGCTTCGCGACCACGGCGCGCCTGCGCGAGGCCTTCGAGATCCCCGTGCTCGGCAGCGTCTCGGCCCTGAGCAGCCCCGCGATGACGCGGCGCAGGATCGCCGGCGTGGTCGCCTTCGCGGGATCGATCCTTCTCCTCGCGGGCGCCTGCGCGGGACTGGTCGCTGTCGCGCATCGCCTGCCCCTCTCCCTCGACCGGCTTCCCCTCGACGCGCTGCTGCGGGTCGTCGGGGCGGCCTGGAGCTGAGCCCATGAGCGACATGGCCGACGGGCCCGGCCTGGTCGAGCGCGCGGCGATGCGGCTGCGCCGCGAGCAGGCGGGCGGCGGATCGCGCACCGCGCTTCCCCTGCCCGAAGCGGAGCCCGAGCGCCAGGCGCGCGGGAGCGACGCCACGCCGCGGGCAGGCGCCACCGCCGACCTCGCGCGGTCCTGGTCCGGCAGGAGCCGGCAGGAGGAGATCGACTTCGCGCGCCTGCGCGACGCGGGCATGGTCACGCCCGACGCCGAATGGAGCGAGGTGGCGGAGCAGTTCCGCATCGTGAAGCGCCCGCTGCTGCTGCGCGCCTTCGACGCTGCCGCGACGCGCCATCCCAACGCGAACGTGGTGATGGTCACCAGCGCCCGGCCCGGCGAAGGCAAGACCTTCACGGCGTGCAACCTCGCGCTCTCCATCGCGCGCGAGCAGGACTACAGCGTCCTGCTGGTGGACGCGGACATCAGGCGGCCCTCGGTCGCGCGGGTGCTCGGCCTGGGGAGCGAGGGCATCGGGCTGACCGACCTCCTCGACGACCCCGCCATCGATCCCGGGGACGCGATGATCCGGGCCTCCAACCTGCGCAACCTCGCGGTCATCCCCTCGGGCCGCCCGGACCATCGGGCACCCGAACTATTCGCCTCCCATCGCATGTCGCGGCTCGTCCAGTCCTTCGCCGCGCGCTACCGCGACCGCATCGTGGTGATCGACACGCCACCCGCCCTGGCGACGTCGGAGCCGAGCGTGATCTCCCTCTGCGCCGGCCAGGCCCTGCTGGTGGTGGAGGCCGACCGCACGCGCGCCAGCGCCATCAGGGCCGCCCTCGCCCTGATCGGCCGCTGCCCGTCGATCAGCCTGCTGCTCAACAAGACGCGACCCTCGCTGGCCCGCGACGAGTTCGGGCCCGGCGGCTATGGCTATGGCTACGGCTACGGGTACGGCGAGGACCGGGGCAGAGGTGCTAGGTCGCGCGGAAAGGACGCAGGCGTTCAATAGCCGCGGGGATCCGTGCTATCCCGTCACGCATGGTGCTCCGACATTCCCGCCGGCGGATCCCCGCCCGCGCCGCCGCCGCGGTCGCGGTCGCCCTCCTCGCCGGACAGGCCGTCGCGCAGGAAAGACGGATCGTCCCCCGGATAGAGCTGCGCGAGGCCTTCACCGACAACGCGCGGCAGACCGCCCGCGACAGGAAATCGGATTTCGTCACCACCATCTCGCCAGGCATCGGCGTGACGTCGAAGGGCGCCGGGCTGAAGCTCGACCTCGACTACGCGCTCGGCTACGACGCGTATCTCCGGCAGGACGACCTCAACGGCGTGCGCCACGACCTGCGCGGCACCGGGACCGCGGAGCTGCTCCCCGACCAGCTGATGGTCGATTTCGGCGCCTTCGCCGGCCAGTCGCCCGTGCTGGCGCGGGGCACGGCCTCCGCGATCGACCGGCGGCAGGCCGATGGCGGGGCCGCCCAGTTCTACAGCTACGCGGTCAGCCCCTACTGGCGCACGCGGCTCGGCTCCTGGGCGGATGGCGAGGCGCGCTATCGCTTCGGGCAGACGCTGGCGCGACGCGACGGTCCCGACCCGGCCAGCGGCAGCCAGGCCCCCCTGATCTCCGACACCGACATCCATGTCGTCTCCGGATACCTCAAGGGCGGCGAGAACTTCGACCGCCTGTCCTGGCGCCTCGGCGCCGAGCACGCCGAGACGCGCTTGTCCGACGGGAGCGGCGCGAACGCCTCCCGCATCGGCGGGTCCTCCGCCACCTACCGGCGCGACACGGTGGAGTTCCAGCCGGGCTGGTCGATCAACCGACAGGTCGCGGTGATCGGCGCGGCCGGCCACGACAGGATCGAGAGCGGGGATTTCCGCGACGACCTCTCCGAGCCCTTCTGGAACGCGGGCCTGCGCCTGACGCCCGCCGAGCGCGCGCGCCTCGAGTTCGCCTATGGCGAGCGCTATGGCGGAAGCAACTGGTCGTCCAGCGGCACCGCCACCACGGAGGCCGGCACGTCCTTCACGCTGTCCTATCGCGAGGCGGTGGAGAACCAGGCGCTGCAGTCGCAGGCAGGGCTGTCCTTCCTCGCGCGCGATGCCTCCGGCCAGATCGTCGACACGCGCACCGGCCTGCCCTATGTCGGCCGCGACCCGTCCTTCGACCAGAGCGACCGCACCTTCCTGTCCAGGACGCTGCTCGCCACGGTGCGGATCCCCTGGCCGCGCGACACGCTCCAGCTCACCGCCCAGCACGCCCGCCGCGACACGCGATTTGCCGGCGTCACCACCGGCACGGCCCGCGACGACACCACGATCGCCGCGGCCGGCTCATGGGAGCGCAGGTTGACGCAGGTCATATCGTCCACCACCACGCTGTCCTATTCCGACACGCGCAGCGAGCAGGATGGCTCGGCCTCCGGGGACGCCAGGACCTGGACCGCGCGGGTCGGGCTCACCTGGGACATCAACGAGACGCTCCGCGCCGGGGCGGGGATCGCGCACCTGCGCAGGGAAGTCACCGGGCCGCGGTTCCAGCCTTCGGAATTCAGCGGCTCCTACGACGAGAACGTGGTCTTCGCGACCCTGCGAAAGACCTTCTAGCGGCAGGAATGGCGGGCGGATGTACGAGACCTTCTACGGATTGTCCGCCCCGCCCTTCCAGCTCTCGCCGGACCACCGCTTCTTCTTCGAGAGCTCGGTGCATCGCACCGCGCTCGCCCACCTCTCCTACGGCCTCGACCGCGGCGAAGGCTTCATCGTCATCACCGGCGAGGTCGGCGCCGGCAAGACGACGCTGGTGGGCCACCTCCTGGAGACGCTCGACCGCAGCCGCTTCGTCGCGGCGCGCGTCGTGTCGACGCAGCTGCAGGGCGACGACATGCTGCGCATGGTCGCGGCGGCCTTCGGCCTGCCGATCGCGGGCGCCGGCAAGGCCGACCTGCTCGGCCGCGTCGAGGCCTTCCTGCTGGCGAACCAGGCGGAGGGACGGCGCTGCCTCCTCGTGGTCGACGAGGCGCAGAACCTGAGCATCCCCGCGCTCGAGGAGCTGCGCATGCTCTCCAACTTCCAGTCCGGCGCGCAGGCCCCGTTGCAGAGCTTCCTGCTCGGCCAGCCGCAGTTCCGCGCGACCATCGCCGCGCCCGACCTCGAGCAGCTGCGCCAGCGCGTGATCGCGTCCTACCATCTCGGCCCGCTCTCCGCGCGCGAGACGCGCAGCTATGTCGAGCACCGCCTCGCCGCCGTCGCCTGGCGCGGCGACCCGGAGCTGGACGACGGCGCCTTCGCCGCGATCCATGCCGCCACGTCGGGCGTGCCGCGGCGGATCAACACGCTGTGCTCGCGCGTCCTGCTGCTCGGCTTCCTCGAGGAGCTGCACGCGCTCGACGCGCGCCATGTCGAGCGCGTGGCCGCGGAGCTCGCCGCCGAGCTCGACTTCGCCCCCGCTTCGCGCGCCGCGACGCAGGCCGCGCCGGCCGCGCCGATGGCCGCGCAGCCGGTCCTCGCCGCGGCCCGCGACATGGCTCCGCTGCAGGCGCCTCGGCGCCACGACGGCCGCAACGACGAGGCGATGGACCGCATCGCGTCGCTGGAGCGGCGCATCGCCGCGCAGGAACGCGCCATCGTGCGCCAGGAGCGGCTGCTGCTGCAGGCGCTCGGCGCGGCGACCGTCATGCTGGACGCGGCCTCGGGCTGAGGCGTTTCACCGGCTCCGCCGGGCAAGCCGGGCATAGAGCGCGCCGAAGGCGGCGACCATCCGCGAGGCCGGGAAGCGCAGGCGCGCCACCTCGAGGTTGGCCGCGCCAAGGCGCGCGCGCAGCCCCGCATCCTCCCCTGCGCGGCGCAGGGCGGCGGCCAGCCCCGCCTCGTCGCCGGCGCGCGCCAGCAGTTCGCGGTTCTCCGGCGCGAGCATCGCCGCGACGTCGCCGACATCGGTCGCCACGACGGGCAGCGCGAGCGCCATCGCCTCCAGCAGCGCGAAGGGCATCTGCTCGGTGCGCGACGGCAGGGCGAAGACGTCGAGCCGCGCGAGCATCGGCGCGGGATCCGCGAGCGCCCCCGCGAATTCGACGCGCGACGCGATGCCGAGCGCGGCCGCGAGCGCCTCCAGCTCGCCGCGCAGCGCGCCATCGCCCGCGACGACGAGCCGCCAGGATGGCTGCGCGCGCGCGGCCAGGGCGAAGGCCCGCAGCAGGAGGCCGACGTCCTTCTCCGGCCGCAGCGGCGCCACGCAGCCGATCACCAGCCCGTCCCCGGCCGCGCGCGACCGCGGCCCGGCGCGGCGCGCGAGCGCGTCGCAGTCGACGCCATTGGCGACCACGCGGATCCATCGCGGCGCGAGCCCCCATTCCTCGCGCGCGATCCGCTCGAGCGATCGCGACGGCACGACCAGCTCGATCCCGCCCGCGAGCGCCAGCCGCCGCAGCGCGTTGCGGCGCGCAAGCCGCCTGCCCGCCTCCTCGACGCCGAAGCCATGCTCGCAATGGAGCCCCGGCGCGTCGCCAAGCAGGCGGTTGCCAAGGCACCACTCGACGCCGCTCCAGTTGTAGGTGACCACGAGGTCGGCCGCGCAGGCGCGCAGCAGCGCGCGTGCCGCGAGCGGGCGACGCAGCGGCGCGCGCGCCCATGGCGGGGGCGAGACGACCTCGACGGGCACGCCGGGCGCGATGCGCGCGAGGCAGGACGCGTCGCCGTCGATCGGCAGGATCGCGTGGACGAAGGCGTCGCCCAGCGCGTTGGCGATGCCGGCCAGCTGTGTCTGGATGCCGCCGGTGCCGAAGCCCGGCAGCACGTGGAGCAGTCGCGTCGCCATGCCCGGCTTGCTAGCGCGCCCGCGCCGCCGCGGCGAGCGCGCGGGCGTCGCAGCCACCGGTTCCGTCGGACTAGGCCTGGCGTGCGCGCCGGGCCGATGGCCGGCACGGCTAGCCTCGGGCCATGGATGCGCGGATCGCCGGCCAGGACGGGTTGCTCTCCTGCGCGGGAAGCGCCGCGCTGCCCGGCGGGCTGCGCGCGCAGCTCTCGCGCCGCCCGCCCGCAAGCCTGTTCGAGGAACTCGCCTGGTTCGACCTGATCGAGCAGTCCTGCGCCGAGCCGGGCGCGAGGCCAGTCGTCATCGCCTCGCGCGACGGCGGGATGGTGGCGATGCTGCACGAGGAGGCCGCGACGCGCGCGACGCGCCTGCGGTCATGGACGAATTTCTACAGCTGCGACTACGCGCCGCTGCTCGGCACCATGGCCTGGCCGGCGCAGGCGGAAGCCTTCGCCGCCGCCCTCGCCGCGCGCCGGCCACGCGTCGCCACGCTGGCGCTGGACTCGATGCGCGCCGATCGCGTCGACGTCGACGCCCTGGCGCAGGCCCTCCGCGCGCAGGGCTGGCCGGTGCGGATCCGCGACCAGCCGCCGAACCGCTTCGAGCACGTCGCGGGGCTGTCGTGGAAGGACTACCTCGCCGCCCGCGACGGCGACCTGCGCACGACCATCGCGCGCGCGGAGCGGCGCTTCCTGCGCCAGCCCGGGGCATCGCTGCGCATCGCGCGCGATGGCTGGGACGCGGAGGCGGCGCTCGCCGAGTACCTCGACGTGCACCTGCGCAGCTGGAAGAGGCCAGAGCCGCATCCGCGCTTCGTCCCCGGCCTGGTGCGGCTCCTCGCCCGCTCCGGGCGCCTGCGGCTTGGCGTCGCCTCCATCGCCGGCCGCGCGATCGCGGCGCAGCTCTGGATCCTCGATGGCCGCAGGGCGACGATCGCCAAGCTCGCGCATGACGAGGCCGCGCGACGGCTCTCGCCCGGCACGGTCCTGACCGCGCACATGATGCGCACGGCGCTCGAGGCGGGCGAGGTGGACGAGGTCGACCTCGGCCGCGGCGACGACCCCTACAAGCGGCTCTGGCTGCCGCGCGCGCGGCCCGTGCGCGCGCTCGTCGCCTGCAACCCGGCGACGCCCGCGGGACTCGCCGCGGCGGCGCGCCACCTCCTGCCGCCGCTGCTGCGGCGCATGGCCGGGCGCGCGTCCTAGGCCAGCCGCGCGCGCAGCCGGTCGAGCCCGTCGCGCAGCATCGCGACCGCGCCGCGGGGCCGCGCCGAGATCCACTGCAGCTCGCCCGCGGCCGGCGCGAGCGCCGCCTTGTGCCGCGAGCCGCCCGCGAGGAGGTCGTAGCGTTCCGTGCCGCGCCGGAGATGCTCCGCGATGGCAAGCGCATGCGCGACGAGGCCGGGCTTGAGCCGGTTGTCCGCCTCGAGCGCGATGCCCGAGACGTAGCTCGACGCGGTGCCGCCCGCGACGAGGTTGAGCAGCATGCCGATCGTGCGCCCGCCGCAGCGTGCGCGCAGGATCTCCACCTCGCCGCTGTCCTCGCCGCGCGCCAGGAGCTCGCGCACGAGGCGATGCGTCACGGGCGCGTCGAAGGCGCCCGCCACTCCCCGCGCGTGCCAGCGCGCCTGGTGCAGCTCGACGAGCTCGTCGAGCGCCTCCGGGCCCGTCGCGCGCGCGAGCGCGACCTGTCCCCGGGCCTCGTAGAGGCGCAGGGACCGGCGCAGCGCCGCACGCGCCGAGCCGCGCAGCGCCTCCGCCGGCCCCGCGCCGCGCGCGCGCAGCGCGGCGAGGTCGAGGACGTGGACCGGTTGCGCCGAACGCACGCGCACGACGAGCCCGGCGCGCGACAGCGCCGCGCCCCAGCGCGCGGGCACGCCACCGAGGCGCAGCTCGTGCCAGCCCGCGAGCGGCCCGGACGAGCGCGTGGCCGCGAGGAACCGCGCGACCTCCTCGATCCGCTCGTCCTCCGGCAGGAACCCGGCCAGGCCGTTATGCTCGATCCACGGCGCGGCGAGCGCGGGCTCCGCCGCCTCGTTGAGCGCGAGGACGACGCGCCCGCCCGGCAGCCGCGCCCTGCACAGCAGGCCCAGCGCCTCCGCGCCATCCTCGCCACGGCCACGCAGCAGGCAGGGGCGCAGGCTCGTCGCGGCGAGCCAGGCCGACATCCAGGTCCAGCCGAGGAAGGCGACCGCGGGTGCCTGCGCGGCCGCGCGTCGCCAGCGCGGCTCCAGCCGGGCGGGGCCATCGAACGCCTCGAGCGCGAAGTCCATGTCCGCCGCTTACAGCGCCCGGCGCGCGAAGGCGACGGCTTACTCCACGCGGGCCGGCGCGCGTCCCGGCCGCGACGATCAGGATCAAGCGAGGCGCGCGCGCGCCCGCCTAGGCTCCCGCGCATCGGCAAGAGGAGGCCGCGAGATGCATTCCCTGTCCCAGGACCAGGCGCGCCTCGCCGCGCCGACGCCGGCGCTCGCGGCGCCACGGCGCATCCACCTCGTCGCGGCGGCACGGCCGAACTTCATGAAGGTCGCGCCGCTCTGGCACGAGTTGTCCAGGCGGCCGGAGAGCTTCGCGCCGGTGCTCGTGCATACCGGCCAGCACTACGACGCCAACATGTCCGACGCGTTCCTGCACGACCTCGGACTGCCGGCGCCGGACCATTTCCTCGGCGTCGGGAGCGGGACGCATGCGCGCCAGACCGCTGCCGTCATGGTCGCGTACGAGGCGCTCTGCCTCGGCGACCGGCCGGACATGAGCGTCGTCGTCGGCGACGTCAACTCGACCATGGCCGCCGCCCTCGTCGCGGCCAAGCTCGGCATCCCCTGCGCGCACCTGGAGGCCGGGCTGCGCAGCCGCGACCGCGCGATGCCGGAGGAGATCAACCGCGTGGTCACCGACGCGGTCGCCGACCTGCTCTGGACGCCGTCGGAGGACGCCGACGACAACCTGCGCGCCGAGGGCGTGCCCGCGTGGCGCGTCGAGCGCGTCGGCAACGTGATGATCGATTCCTACGAGATGATGCGCCCGCGCATCGAGGCCGACCCGACGCCGCATCGCCTCGGCCTTGCCCATCGCGGCTACGGCGTCGTCACGCTGCATCGCCCGGCGAACGTCGACGACCCGGCGAGCCTCCGCCCGATCGTGGACGCCCTGCTCGGCGCGGCGCGGCGCCTGCCCCTCGTCTTCCCGGTCCACCCGCGCACGCGGCGAAGCCTCGCGGATTTCGGGCTGCTGCCGCGGCTGGAGACCGAGGCGCGCATCCGCCTCGTCGAGCCGCTGGGCTACGTGTCCTTCATGGCGCTGGTCGCGGGCGCGCGCTGCGTGGTGACCGATTCCGGCGGCGTCCAGGAGGAGACGACCTACCTGGGGATCCCCTGCCTCACGCTGCGCGACACGACCGAGCGGCCGGTCACCATCAGCCTCGGCACGAACCGCCTGGTGCCGCGCGACGGGCTGGGGCTGGCGATCGACGCCGTGCTGTCGGGCACGTGGCCCGCGGGCCGGCTGCCGCCGGGCTGGGACGGGCGCGCGGCCGCGCGCGTCGCGGGGAGCATCGACCGCTGGTTCGCCGGCGGCACCGCGCCTACCAGCGGCGCAGGTCCTCTAGCGTCGTGACCTCGACCCGCGCGTTCGGCCGCGAGGGCAGGTCGTCGCGCATGCGCGTGCCGAGGCCGGGGCGGTCGGGCAGCGTGAGGTGCCCGTCGACGATCGGGATGCGATCGACCAGCACGTCGTCGTACCAGCCGTCGACGTAGCCGCGCACCGTCTCCATCACGTAGGCGTTCGGCACGTGCAGCATCAGGTGCGCCGCCGACCACAGCGCCACGGGCCCGATCGTGTCGTGCGACGTCACCGGCAGGTAGTGCGTGTCGGCGAGGCTGCAGATCTTGCGCCCCTCCGTGATGCCGCCGCCCCAGGCGAAGTCCGGCATGATGATGTCCGCGGCGGGCTTCTCGACGTAGTGGCGGAAGTTCCAGCGGGTGAAGACGCGCTCGCTCTGGCAGACCGGGATCGTCGTCGCCGCCTTCAGCCGCACGTAGGCGTCGGCGTTGTCGGGCGGCATCATCTCCTCGATCCACATGATGTCGAGGTGCTGGATGGCGCGCGCGATGCGCGTGGCCGTCGGCAGGTTCCAGCGCGCGTGGCCCTCGATCGCGATCGCGATGCGGTCGCCGACGGCGCGCCTGATGTCCTCGATGATGGCGACGCCGCGGCGCAGGTCGTCGTTCGAGATGTCGTGGCAGAGGATGCCGCCGGCATGCGTCGCGCCCCAGATGGTGAAGGGCTCGCGCAGGCGCGCCGGGCCGGACAGCGTCGAGGCGAAGGCGTCGAAGGGCCAGATCTTCATCGCCGTGATGCCCTGCGCCACGAGCTCGCGCGCGAGGTCCCCCGCGCGGCCGGTGGTCCAGGCCTGGTAGTCCGGATACCGGCCATAGCCCACGCAGGTGTTGTAGACGCGGATGCGGTCGCGGTTGCGCCCGCCGAGCAGCGTGTAGATCGGCTTGCCGAGATGCTGCCCCGCGAGGTCCCACAGCGCGACGTCGATCGCCGAGATCGCCCGCATCTCCGCGCCCGCGAAGCCGCAGAAATTGACGAGCGAGAACATGTTGTTCCAGTGGTTCTCGATCTCGAGCGGGTCGCGGCCAAGCAGCAGTGGCGCGAAGACGTCGTGCACCACCGAGGCGACGGCGCGCGGCAGGTAGTAGGTCTCGCCCAGGCCGACCAGCCCGTCGTCGGTATGGATCCTGACCCAGAGGTTGTTGGGCAGCGCCTGGCGCGAGCTGCCGTGCTCGCGCGCCCACTCCGCCTCCGGCACGGCCTGGAACCAGAGCGTCTCGACCTTCGTGATCTTCATCGCGCGCCTCGGGCCGCTCAGGGCCGCAGCAGGTTGGGCAGGCCGGTCGACAGCACGGGGAAGAAGCAGAGCAGGAGGATCACGCCGATCTCCGCGTAGAAGAACCAGCGCAGCTCGCTCCAGAGCGTGCCGAGCGTCATGTTGCCGATGCGGCAGGCGACGAACAGGCAGATGCCCACCGGGGGCGAGATCAGTCCCAGCGTCGTGGAGACGATCATCACCATCGAGAAGTGGATGTCGTCGATGCCCATCTGCCGGGAGATCGGCAGCAGGATCGGCGCCAGCAGCAGGAGGGCGGGGCCGGCGTCGAGCGCGAGCCCGATGACCAGGAAAGCGACGACGCAGGTGACGAGGAACAGCGTCGGGTAGGCCTTGAAGACGCTGACGAGGTCGCGCGTCCAGTCCTCGATCCCGCCGAGGATCAGCACGTAGTTGACCACCTCGACCGTCGCGATCAGCAGGAACAGGCCGGCCGTCAGGCGCGCGGCGGCGCGGAATGCCGCGAAGAGGCCGGCGAGGTCGAGGTGCCTGAACACCACGGTGCTGAGGAACAGCGCGTAGACGACCGCGATTCCACCGGCCTCCGTGGGCGTGAAGACGCCGGACAGCGTGCCGAAGACGATGAACCCGGGGAGCGTGAGCACCAGCAGGCCGTCGCGCAGCGCGCGCGGGCGGTCGGCCTTCGGCACGACCATGGCGCTGCGCGGAAGCTCGCCGCGCAGCCCCTTGACGAAGACGATCGCGCCGCAGGCGAGGCCGAGCAGCAGGCCGGGCACGACGCCGCCGAGGAAGAGGCGCAGGACCGAGACGTCGGCCACCGCGGCGTAGAGCACCATGATGACCGAGGGCGGGATGATCGGGCCGATGATCGAGCCGGCCGTGACCAGCGCCGCGGCGAAGGCCTTGCTGTAGCCCTCCTTCGGCATCGAGTTGATGAAGATCTGGCCGAGCGCGGCGATGTCCGCGATCGCCGTCCCGGAGATGCCGGCGAAGAGGACCGAGGCGACGATGGCGGCGTAGGCGGTGCCGCCGCGGATGCGCCCGACCAGCATGGTCGAGAGCTGGATGAGCCGGTCGGAGATCCCGCCGCGGTTCATCAGCTCGCCCGCGACGATGTAGAACGGCGCGGCCAGCAGCACGAAGCTGTCGAGGCCCGCGAACATCCGCGAGACGAGGTTGAGGAAGGGCAGTTGCTCGAACCAGAGCCCGACGAGCGCGGCCAGGCCGAAGGAGAAGGCGATCGGCAGCCCGCCGAGCAGCAGGATCGCGAGCGCGATGGAGAGGGAGGTCACAGCACCGCCTTCGTGCCCGCCTCGTCCCTGGCGGGCGGGACGAAGCAGTCGCGGATCTTGACCAGCGAGACGACGAGCATCAGGGCGCCGCCGACGGCGAGCGCCCCATAGACGTAGAGCATGGGCAGGCCGGTCGTCGGCGCGGTCTGCGTGCCGTTGAGCATGCAGTAGCGCGTGCCCTGCCAGGTGACGAAGACGGCGAAGATCCCGGTGAGCGCATGGAGGATCGCCCGGTGCCACGCACGGAAGCCCGGGCTGCCCATGTCGGCGAACATGTTCATGTCCATGTGCTCGTCGTACCAGCTCGCCGCGGCCGAGCCGACGAGGGTCATCCAGACCGCGAGGTAGCGGATCGCCTCCTCGCTCCAGGACAGGGGCACGAAGACCACGTAGCGCAGGAAGACCGCGACGAGGTTGAGCGCGACGATGGCGGCGAGCAGCAGGCCGCAGAGCCCGTCGACCGCATGGACGAGCCGCCTGATGGCCTCGCGCAGCGCGTTCATCCCGCCTCCCCTGGAACGGGCGGCGCGCGCCGGCGCGCCGCCCCCTCCGCCTGCCTCACTCGCCGTAGACCCGGCGATTGGCCTCCTGGGCGGCCGCGACGACCTTGTCGACGACCTCCTTGCCGGCCTGCGTGGCGATGAAGTCGATCACCGACTGCTGCGTCTGCTTGCGGAACGCCTCCTTCTCGGAGGGCGAGTTCACGTAGACGCGCGTGCCCTTCTTGCGGATCTCGTCCACCGCGCCGATCGCGTCCACCGCCTTGCGCGCGTTGGCGAGCTCGGAGTGCAGGCGCGCGGCCTCCATCATGATCTTGCGGTGGTCCGGCGAGAGCTTCTGGAACACGCCGTCGTTCATGACGATCAGGTGGAAGCCGTAGATGTGCTCGTTCACGCTCATGAACTTCTGCACCTCGTAGAGCTTGCCGTCGAGCACGGTGGTCGACGCGTTCTCCTGGCCGTCGACGACGTTGGTCTTCAGCGCTGGGATCAGCTCGGGCCACGCGATCGGGGTCGCGGCCGCGCCCATCGACTGCATGAAGGCCACGTAGACCTGGCTCTGCATGGTGCGCATCTTCAGGCCCTTCATGTCGTCGGGCGTCTTCACCTCGCGCACGTTGTTCGTGAGGTTGCGGAAGCCGTTCTCCGAGAAGGCGAGCGTGCGGATGCCGGTGGCCTTGCGCATGTCCTCGACCATGTCGCGCACGACCTGCGTGTTCGAGAACTCCCAGGCCGCCATCGACGAGCCGAACAGGTACGGGATCTGGAAGGCCTGCATCGGCTTGTGGAACGAGCCGAGCACCGAGTCGTCGGTGAGCGCCATGTCGAGCGTGCCGTTCTTCACCTGCTCGGTCACCTGCAGCGAGCCGCCGAGCGTGTTGAAGAAGATGCGGATCTCGATCTCGCCGCGCGACTTGAACTGCGCGTATTGCTGCAGGGCGCGCATGCCCAGCGACATGCCGTCGGTCGCGGATTCGGCCGCGCCGACCGCGAAGCGGAGATTGACCTTGTTCTGCGCCTGCGCGGCGCCGGCGATGCCCAGCGCGGCGACGGCTGCGACGAGTGCAGTCCTCAACATGGCGTTCTCCCCTCGATCTCGACCTGGTTTGGCGTCGCGCTTCCGGCTGGGACGAGCCCGGCGTGCGGTCTCGTTCCCTTCCACGCGCAACTTGTCATGATAGGTTCAACGAGCGCGGGAACGCCGTCAAGGGCGCCGCGGCCAGGAGGGGGCGGGACATGGACGACAGGCGGATGCGGATCGTCGCCAGCGGCGACTACCTCCACACCATGGGGCCGGAAACACCCGAGACCATGGGCTTCGGCGCCTACCGCGAGGCCGAGGCGCGCCTCGACCTGCGCTTCCTGCCATCCGGGCCGCAGACGGCCGCCGTGCCGGGGGCGGGGCTCGCGGGCGCGGACGCGCTGCTCATGCTCGGCCAGTACCTGCGGCGCGCCGACATCGAGCAGGCCGCGGGCACGCTGGCGCTGGTCGCGCGGGCGGGCGTGGGCGTCGACAAGATCGACATCGAGGCCTGCACCGCGAACGGCGTGCTGCTGTTCAACGCGCCCGACGCGCTCACCGAGGGCACGGCCGCGGGCGCGCTCGCCCTGATGCTCGCGTCGAGCCGGCAACTCGTGGCCATGGACCGCCTGACGCGCGAGGGGCGCTGGGACGACCGCGTCAACCATCGCGGCCGCGAGATCTACGGCAAGACGCTGGGCGTGATCGGCCCGGGCCGCATCGGCGGCGAACTCATCCGCCTCGTGGCCCCCTTCCGCATGCGCGTGCTCGCCTACTCCCCGCGCCTGACGCCCGAACGCGCCGCCGAGAAGGGCGCGGAGGCCGTGCCGCTCGAGCGCCTGATGCGCGAGAGCGACTTCGTCGCCATCTGCTGCCCGCTCAGCGAGGAGACGCGCGGCCTGGTCGGCGCGCGCGAGCTCGGGCTGATGAAGCCCACCGCCTTCCTCGTGAATGTCGGCCGCGGCCCCGTGGTCGACCAGGACGCGCTCGTCGCGGCGCTGCGCGCGCGCAGCTTCGCGGGCGCGGGCCTCGACGTCTTCTCCACCCAGCCCGTGCCCGCCGGCGACCCGATCACCACGCTCGACAACGTCGTGCTCTGCCCGCACGCGGTCTGCGACACCTACGAGCTGCGCGCCGACGTGCTGCGCAGCACGGTCGCGGACCTGCTGGCGATCGCGGATGGCGGGCTGCCGCACGCCCCCGTGAACTCCGAGGTCCTCGGCACGCCGCGCTTCGAGGCCAAGCGCGCCGCGCTCGTCGCGCGGATGCGCGCCGGCGCGTGAGGCTCAGCCGCGCCGGAGCTGGTGCAGGTTGACGCAGTTCGACAGCGAGCCGGTCTCGATGTGGTCGAGCACCGTCTCGATCGTCTTGCGGCGCAGGTCGTCGTTGGCGTCCGGGCTGTAGAAGGCGGCATGCGGGCTGAGCGTGAACCGGCCCTCCAGCCACTCCTCGCGGTCGAGGAAGGCGCGGATCAGCGGATGGTTCGCGTCGGCCGGCTCCTTCGGCAGCACGTCGAGGCCCGCGGCCGCGACCTTGCCCGACTTCAGGGCATCGTGCAGCGCGTCGAGGTCGACGATCGGCCCGCGTGCCGTGTTCACCACGACCAGGCCCGGCTTCGCAGCGGCGAAGGCCTTCGCCCCGAGCAGGCCCGTCGTCTCCGGCGACAGCGGCGTGTGCACGCTGACGACGTCGGCGACGCGGAGCAGGTCCTCCAGCGTGCGGGCGCGCTTCAGCCCCGTGGCCAGCTCGAAGCCGCTGGGCTGGTACGGGTCGTGGAAGACGACGTCCATGCCGAAGCCCTGCGCGCGCCGCGCCGCGGCCAGCCCGATGCGCCCCAGCCCGACCACGCCGAAGGTCGAGGTCCTCAGGCGGCGCACGGTCGGGGCGACCGTGTAGGTCCAGTTCTTCACCGGGTCGCGGCGCATCGCGTCGTGGTACGCGGCCGTGCCGCGCACCAGCGCGAGCATCAGGGCGATCGCGTGGTCCGCGACCTCCGACGTGCCGTAGTCCGGCACGTTGAAGACCGGGATGCCGCGCGCGCCCCAGGCCGCGCCGTCGATCGTGTCGTAGCCGACGCCCGAGCGCAGCACGCAGCGCACCTTCGGGAAGGCCTCTGGCGGCAGCGCGATCTTCTGCACGGCCGAGTAGCTGATGAGGCCCTCGGCCTGCTCCGCGACCGCGGCTGGGACCTCCGAGGGCTTGCCGCCCACCGGCCGGAAGATGTCGAGATGCGCGCCGTGCTCGGCCGCGACCTTGCGCTCGAAGGAGTCGTCGGCATGGAGGTAGTTGACGAGAAGAAGACGCCTGCCCATGGAACCCTCGCCTTTCAGGCCCGCTTCACCGAGCCGATGGTTTCGCCCATCTTGACCACGTCGCCGGCCGCACGCAGCTGCGGGCCGAGCACGCCGGAGGCCGGCGCCTCGATCTCGACCACCGCCTTGTCGGTCTCGACCTCGACCACGGTCTCCTTCTCGGAGACGCGCTCGCCCGGCTTCCGGAGCCAGCGTACCAGCCGCCCCTCGCTCACCGTCAGGTCGCCGAAGGGCATGCGGATCGCGGTGCCGTCGACCGCGACCTCGGGCACGGCCGGCGCAGCCGGCACCGCCGGCGCGGCGGCGGCCGGCGCGGGCTTCGGCGCCGCCGCGACCGGCGCGACGGGCGCGGGCAGCGCCGCGTCGATCCCGGCCGCGCGCGGCCGGCGGATCGGCACGGACTCGCCCGCGACGACGCGGCGCGCGGCGGCGACGATGCGGTCGGTGTTGACCAGCATCGCGCGCTCGAGCGAGGGCGCGAAGGGATGCGAGGTGAAGTCCGTATGCAGCCGCGCGACCGGCGCGTCGAGATGGTCGAAGCAGGCCTCCTGGATCGACTGGCCGATCTCCGCCCCGACGCCGAACGGCGCCCAGCCCTCGTCCGCGACCAGCAGCCGATGCGTGCGGCGCACGCTGGCGGCCACCGTGTCGACGTCGAGCGGCTGGATCGTGCGCAGGTCTACGACCTCGCACTCGATGCCCTCCCGCGCGAGGATCTCCGCCGCCTCGAGCGCGCGGTGGACGATCTGGCCCGCCGAGACGATGGTGATGTCGCGCCCCTGGCGGGCGATGCGCGCCACGCCAAAGGGCACGAAATGCTCGCCCGCGGGCACGGGGCCCTTGGTCGCGAAGAGGGCCTTGGTCTCCAGCATCAGCACCGGGTCGCCGGCGCGCAGCGCGGTCTTCATCAGGCCCTTGGCGTCCGCGGGCGTCGAGGGCATGCAGACGATCAGGCCGGGTATGTGCGCCCAAGCCGGATGGTAGGTGCCGCTGTGGTGCGGCCCGGCCGAGCGCACCGCGCCCGAGCCCACGCGCACCACCATCGGCGCGTGCATGCGGCCGTTGGACATGTAGCGCAGCTTCGCGGCCTGCAGCGCGATCTGGCCCGCCGCCTCGAAGAGGAAGTCAGCGAACATCAGGTCGGCGATGCAGCGCACGCCCGTCGCCGAGGCGCCGAGCGACGCGCCGGTGAAGCCAAGCTCGGAGATCGGCGTGTCGACCATCCGGTCGGCGCCGAATTCCTGCCACAGGCCCTTGGTGTGCGCGAAGGTGCCGCCGCGCTCGCCCGTGCCCTCGCCGAAGTAGATGATGTCGCGGTTGCGGCGCATCTCCTCGGCGATCCCGTCGCGCACGGCGTCGAGCCAGCTCGTCTCGGGCCCGCCGCTCTTCTCCGCGCCGGGCAGCATCGCCTCGGCGGGGTTGATCTGGTCGGCGAAGACATGGCGCGCATACGCGTTGGGGTCCGGCTCGGGCGACTTGCGGGCGAAGTCGATCGCGTCGGCCACCGCGCGGTCGATCTCCGCGTCGATCGCGTCGAGCTCCTTCGGCTTCGCGAGCTCGAGCTCGTCCACGAGCGCGTCGCGCAGCCGCTTGATCGGGCATCGCTTCGCCCACTCGTCCACCTCGGCCTGGGTGCGGTAGATGCCGGTCACCGGGTCGCCCTCGTGGTGGCCGACCGTGCGGTAGGTCTTGGCCTCGATCAGCGTCGGCCCCTCGCCGCGCCGCGCGCGCTCGGTCGCCGCCTTCATGGCGCGCCACATCGCGACGACGTCGTTGCCGTCGACCGCGACGCCCGGGATGCCATAGGCCGCGGCGCGCGTGGCGATCTCCGGGTTGAGGGTGACGTTGCTCAGCGCCGTCGCCGTGGCGTAGAGGTTGTTCTCGCACACGAAGACCACCGGCGCGCGCATGAAGCCCGCGAAGTTCAGCGATTCGTGGAACGCCGCGTGGTTGGTCGCGCCGTCGCCGAAGAACGCCACCGCGACGTCGCCGGTCTTGCGGTGCTTCGCCGATATCGCCGCGCCGACCGCCGAGGGGATGCCGCCGCCGACAAGGCCGTTGGTGCCGAAGAGCCCGACGCTCGGGTCGTAGAGGTGCATGGTGCCGCCGCGCCCGCCGCAGCAGCCATCGCCCTTGCCGTAGAGCTCCGCCATCAGCACGTTCGGGTCCATGCCCTTCGCGAGCGCGTGGCCATGGCCGCGATGGGTCGAGGTGACCCAGTCGGAGCGGCGCAGGTGCGCGCAGGCGCCGACGGCGACCGCCTCCTCGCCGACATAGAGGTGCAGGAAGCCCGGCGTCTCGCCGCTGCGACAGGCCACCTGGGCGGCGAGCTCGAACTTCCGCAGCATCTGCATCTCGCGATACAGGCCGAGCAGCTGCTCGCGGTCCAGGTCGGCCAGCGCATCGTTCGCCTTCGCGCGCGGGGCGCGGGGCTGGGTGCGGGCAGGTGTCTTCGCCGTGGGCTTGCGCCTGGCTGCCGTCGTCATCGCGCGCGCTCCTCTTCCTGTTCCGCTCACCAGTCCCGGGCGTAGCCCGCGGTCCACCCGCCATCGACCACGAGCGTGTGGCCGGTGACGTAGGAGGCCGCCGGCGAACTCAGGAAGAGCACGCCGTTGGCGATCTCGCGGGTCGAGGCGGGACGCCCCATCGGGATGTGCGACATCAGGCTGCGATGCAGGTCCTGGACCTCGCTCGACGGGTCCTCGATCCAGCGTTGCCAGCCCTCGGTCGCGGTCGAGCCGGGCGCCACCGCGTTGACGCGGATCCCGTCCTTGGCGAGCTCGATCGCCATGCTGCGCGTGAGGTTCACGACGCCGGACTTGGCGGCGACGTAGGAGCTCTGCAGGCGCATCGGAACGAGGCCGAGCACGGAGGCGATGTTGACGATCGCGCCGCTGCGGCGCTGGCGCATCGCGGCCGACACGGCGCGGCTCATCAGGAACACGCCGGTCAGGTCGATGGCGATCATCTCGTCCCAGGCCTCGACCGGGAACTCGTCGACCGTCTTTCGGTCAGCGGCGCGCACGCCGATGCCGGCGTTGTTGACGAGGATGTCGATGCGACCGTGCCGGGCGAGCGCCTCGGCGACGCCGCGCGAGATGGCGTCGCGGTCCGCGACGTCGATCGCCACCGCGTCGCCGCGGTTCCCGGCCGTCTCGCGCACGCGGTCGAGGTCGCGGTCGCTGAAGACCACCGTCGCGCCATTCTCGAGCAGCGTCTCCGCCGCGGCCTTGCCGATGCCCGTCGCCGCGCCCGTGACGAGCGCGACCTGGCCCTTCAGGTCAACCTGCATGTCCCCTCCCGCCGACGGCAGGGCCAGGGGCCCGCGTGCCGTAGAACTTGTTATGACATGATCCCGCGCCGCGCCGCCGAGTCAAGGGGCGAGCCCGACGTCGATGCTGTAGGTGAGCCGCACGTCGCGCGCGACGTAGCGCGTCAGGGCGGTCTCCACCGGCAGCCCCTGCTCCCCGCGATAGACGAGGCGGGTGCAGAGCATCGGGTCGCCCCGGCGCACGCCGAGCTGCGCGATGTCCTCGGGCGTGGCGAGCTCGGCCCAGATCGTGCGCTTCACGTCCACCAGGCGGACGCCGAGCTCGCGCAGCAGAACGCGGAAGACCACGACGTCGTCGAAGTCGCGGCGCCGCAGCCGCGCGCCGATCGACGGATGGAAGTAGATGATCGAGCGGGCATGCGGCTTCCTGTCCTTGGTCAGGAGGCTGCGCAGGCAATGCAGGTCGCTGCCGGGCGGCACGCCCAGGATCTGCGCCTCCTCGGGCGCGAGCTCGTTGCGCCAGCTCAGGACGCGCAGCTGCGCGTCGCTCGCGGCCTCGATCAGCTCCTCGATCGTGTCGATCTTGTCCGGCCCCGCGCCGAGCGGGTTGCGCGCGACGACGACGGCGCGGCGCGCGCGCTGGGTGCGGATGTAGCCCTCGACCTGCAGCAGCTGCATCGCCTGGCGCACGGTGATCCGGCTCACGCCGAAGCGCGCGCCGAGGCTCGCCTCGCTCGGCAGCGAATCCCCGGGCGCCCAGCCGCCCTCGGCGATCGCCCGCCGCAACGCCTCGTGGACGCGGCGATAGAGCGCCATGCCGCGATCCGCGGGCAGGGTCCGGGGGACGCCCGCCGGGAATTCGCCGCGCCGCCGCGCCGCCATCGCGTCAGACCAGCAGCGCCATGCCGCCCGCGGAGGGGTCGGCGGCGCCGGTGAGGCAGTTGCCCTCGAGCAGGATCGCGTGGGGGCGCGCGACGAGGTAGCTCTGCGCCGAACGCGCGACGTCGTAGCCGCGCGCGCGCAGCGCCTCGCAGGTCCGCGTCGGGATGCGGTGGCTGGCGTCGACGACGTTGCCCGTCGCCGCCACGCGCGGCGCGTCGACGGCCTCGACGATCGACATGCCGAAGTCGACGACGTTCAGGATCACCTGCAGGATCCCCATCGGGATGTTGCTGCCGCCGGGCGCGCCGATGACCATCGCGGGCCTGCCGTCGCGGAACAGGATCGACGGCGCCATCGAGCTCACGCGCTTCTTGCCGGGCGCGAGCGACATCGCGCGCCCCGGCCGCGGGTCGAACATCGCCATCGCCGCGTTGTACATGAAGCCGAGGCCGGGCGTGACGACGCCGGACTGCATGCCGAGCGTATGGGTCATCGAGACGATGTTCCCCTCGCGGTCGACGACCGAGAGATGCGTGGTGTCCGCGCTCTCCGCGGCCTTGGGCGCGATCCGCGGGACGACCGCGCGCTCGCCGCTCCGGATGGCGGCGGCCGCGGCGTCGTGCGCGGCGGCGTCGACGAAGGGGCCATGCGGGACGGGGGCGAAGTCGGGATCGCCGATCAGTCGCTCCTTGTCGACCTGCGCGCGCTTCATCACCTCGGCCAGCAGCGCGATGTAGTCCGGCGAGTTGAAGCCGAGCGCCGCGAGGTCGAAGCGCTCGAGCGTGCCGAGCATCTGCAGCAGCATCAGGCCGCTCGCCGGCGGCGCGGGCACCGCGACCTCCCACCCGCGATAGGAGCCTCGGATGACCGGGCGCTCGGTGGCGCGGCAGGATTCGAGGTCGGCGCGCGACAGGAGGCCGCCATGGGCGCGGAAGTCCTCTTCGATGCGCGCGGCGATCGAGCCCGAGAAGAAGGCCTCGATGCCATCGCGCGCGATCGTCGAGAGGGTACGCGCGAGGTCGGGGTTCCGGACCTTCGCCCCGACCGGATGGGGCTGTCCCGTGGCGTCGAAGTAGAGCGGGCGCGCGACCGGGCTGTGCGCGATGCGGTCGATGATCTCGACGCGGCCCATGCGCTCGGGCGTGACCCAGTAGTTCCGCACGAAGGGCGTCACCGTGTAGCCGCCCTCGGCCAGCGCCACCGCCGGCGCGACCACGTCGGCCCAGGGCAGCCGCCCGAAGCGCGCATGGATCGCGTGGTAGCCGCGGAGCATCGGCGGCACGGCGACGGAGC
>JBEGVV010000039.1:0-3187 GCA_041178225.1 Pseudomonadota bacterium
GGAGTCGGCGACGCTGACCTCGCTGCAGGTTCGCCAGCAGCTGGGCATCCAGGCCGTCGGCATCGCCAACCAGGCGCCGCAGGCCCTGCTCGGGCTCTTCCGCTAAGCGCGCAAGCCCGCGGACCCGACGCGCGCCGGCACGGCCAGGGCCGGCCGGCGCGCCCGGGCCATGGCGGCCGGCATCCCCGCCGGGGGTGCCGGCCGTCGCCGCTCGTGGCTGGCGACCACCCGGCAATTCCTTCCGCATGCGGCAGGAACTGCCGCGCACGGCCATGGCCATGCGGCGACGCGGCACTCCTAATCATTTGATCGGGAAGGGTTTCTCCTCCGGAATCGTCTGGCATCCGGCTTGCTTGTCTCGCCTGTCAGCCGGTTCCCGACCCCTGCAACGGGGCGGCCGCCGACCGGGCGCAGAAGCGCCCGCCGATCCCAGAAATAGGAGAGACCCCACATGACTTCGGTGAACACGAACGTTGGTGCGCTGCTGGCGCAGAAGTTCCTGCGCTCGAACGCGGCGGAGATGAGCGTCACGCAGAACCGCGTCTCGAGCGGCCTGCGCGTCTCCACCGTGACGGACGATGCCTCGACCTTCGCGGTGGCGTCCGGCACGCGCGGCGACATCAAGGCCTACACGGCCGTCGCGGCCGCCCTCCAGGGATCGGTCGTGGCAGCCACGGTCGCGGTGACGTCGGGCGAGTTGATCAGCACGCGCATCGGCGACATGAAGGCGAAGCTCATCCAGCTCTCGGATGAGTCGCTCAGCACGGCGAGCAGGTCGACCTACAACACCGACCTGACGTCCATGGTAGCGGAGGTGAACAACTACCTGGCCCAGGCGAGCTACAACGGTCGCAATCTCCTCGGGTCCGGCGGGTCCAACCTCGTCGTCGTCGGCAACATCGACGGCAGCGGCGTGACCATCCGGAACAACGACGTGAGCGACCTGGCGTTCGCCGGGACGATCAGCTCCAACGCCACCGCGACGGCGGCCCTGAGCACCCTCACGGTGTTCAAGGGAGCCCTCGACGGGGCGCTCGCGAACCTCGGCGCCGACCTGACCTTCGTCAAGTCGCAGACCGAGTTCGTGAAGCAGCAGGAAGAGACCGTGAAGATCGGCCTCGGAGCGCTGGTGGACGCCGATCTCGCGAAGGAGTCGGCGACGCTGACCTCGCTGCAGGTCCGCCAGCAGCTGGGGATCCAGGCCGTCGGCATCGCCAACCAGGCGCCGCAGAACCTGCTGGGCCTGTTCCGCTGAGCGTTCGGCCCATCGAGGCGATCGGGTCCAAACCGATCGCCTCGATGGCCCCACTTCCGGGGCGGTCGCCGAGAGGCGGCCGCTTTTTTCTTTGGCGTCGCGCGCGAGCCGGATGCGGGGGCAGGCGGCCCCACCCGGCAGTTTTGGCCGGTCAATCCTGCCGGGTAACCATGTTCGCACCTGTCGCGCAATTCCGGCGAATGCGCGGAAAGCCCTGAAAACAAGGCATTTCCAGCGCTGGCACGCTGGTTGCTCTGTCCATCGCGAGAAGGCCGACGTGATCGAGGCAGCTCCCAGGAGCCGCTCCGCAATCGCAGAGCCCATCACAGAACGGGATGGAGAAGACCAGCCATGATGAACAACTCGGTCAACACGAACGGCGGCGCGCTGCTCGGGCAGAAGTTCCTCCGGAGCAACGCGATGGAGATGTCCATCGTCCAGAACCGCCTCTCGAGCGGCCTGCGCGTGAACTCGGTCACCGACGACGCCTCGACCTTCGCGGTCGCCGCGAGCATGCGCGGCGACATCAAGAGCTACACGGCGATCGCCGCGTCCCTCGCGGGCTCGAAGATCACCGCGACCGTCGCCATCCAGGCCGGCGAGACGATGTCCAAGCGCCTCGAGGACGTGAAGGCGAAGATCGTCCAGCTCGCCGACGACTCGCTGAGCACGGCGAGCCGCTCGACCTACCAGGTCGACCTCAACTCGATGGTCCTCGAGATCAACCGCTACCTCACGCAGTCCGGCTACAACGGCACGAACCTGCTGGGCAGCGGCGGCTCGAACGTCCTCGTCGTCGCGAACATCGACGCATCGGCCTTCACGCTCCGCGCGCAGAACATCGCGGACCTCAGCGGGGCGGTGCTCGGCGCCATCACGAACTCGACGACGGCGCGCGACGCGTTGAGCGTGCTCGCCGTCTTCAAGGGCAACCTCGACACCGGCCTCGCCAACCTCGGCGCGGACCTCAAGCGCCTCGAGGCGCAGGTGGAGTTCATCAAGCAGACCGAGGAGACCGTGCGCATCGGCCTCGGCGCGCTGGTCGACGCGGACGTCGCCAAGGAGACCGCGGCGATCCAGTCGCTCCAGGTCCGCCAGCAGCTGGGCGTCCAGGCCATGGGCATCGCCAACCAGGCGCCGCAGACGCTGCTGAACCTGTTCCGCGGCTGACCTCCGGGTGGCCATCGCGGCCTCCGCGTCGTAAACTCGGAATTAACCTCGACGGGAAGAAGATCCCGACATGCCTCTCAAGATCGAGTTGAAGCCCGGCGAGAAGTTCATCGTGAACGGCGCCGTCATGGTCGCGGGGAAGAGCGGAGCCTCGCTCGCCCTCAGGAACCGCGCGGTCCTGCTGCGTGGGCGCGACGTGATGCAGGAGACGGAGGCGACCACGCCCGCCCGCCGCCTCTACTTCACGCTGATGCTCATGTACATCGACCCCGAGAACCGGCCCGCGCATGCCCAGAGCTTCTCGGGCTTCCTGTCCGACTACCTGGGCGCCACGACACTCGCCTCGACGCGCGCCAAGCTCGAGCAGATCGGCGCGGCGGCCATGTCCGACGAGTTCTACGCCGGGCTCAAGCTCTGCAAGGAATTGATCGCGCTCGAAGACAGCATCCTCAACCCGAAGGCCCCGGGCCCCGCTTCCAGGACGACCACCAGGTCCTGAGGCGCGCCATGAGCTACGCCGCATACGGGAAACTGCAGAACCGTGTCGAGAACCAGCGGCAGGTCGAGTACCGGCTTCTCGCACAGGTGACCGGTGCGCTGATAGCCGCCCGCCAGCCGGCACCCGACCGCCGCGCTTTCTTCGACGCGATCCTCTGGAACCAGAGGGTCTGGGACGCCTTCCTGCACGACCTCTCGAGCGAGGAGAACCGCCTTCCGGTCGAGCTGCGCAAGCGGCTCATCGCCCTGTGCCTGTCCGTCCGG
>JBEGVV010000040.1:0-32699 GCA_041178225.1 Pseudomonadota bacterium
GAACGGCGCCCCAGTAGATCTGGCCCGTCGTCACGCCGTCGATCGTGCGACCCGTCACCTTGTCAAGGTAGGGTTTGTCGGGCGCGACAGAGCGCAGGTAGAAGAGCGCGAAGCCGAAGGGCGGGTGCATGAACGAGGTCTGCATGTTCACCCCGAGCAGAACGCCGAACCAGATCAGGTCGATGCCAAGCTTCGCCGCCACCGGCCCGAGCAGCGGCACGACGATGAAGGCCAGCTCGAAGAAGTCGAGGAAGAAGGCCAGCAGGAACACCATCGCGTTCACGACGATGAGGAAGCCCATCTGCCCGCCCGGCAGGCCAAGGAGCAGGTGCTCCACCCACTTGTCGCCATCGACGCCATAGAAGGTCAGGCTGAACACGCGCGCGCCGATGAGGATGAAGATGACGAAGGTCGAGAGCTTCGCCGTCGAGTTCATCGCCTGGCGCATCAGGTCCATGCTCAGCCTGCGATGCGCCATCGCCAGCAGGAGGGCCCCGGCGGCGCCCATGGCGCCGCCCTCGGTCGGCGTCGCGATGCCGACGAAGATCGTGCCGAGGACGAGGAAGATGAGCGCCAGGGGCGGCATCATCACGATGACCACCTGCTGCGCCATCCGGCTCAGGATCGAAAGCCCGAGCCGCGAGTGGGCCAGCGCGAGCACGTAGATCGCCAGGCCGACCGAGGCCGCGGCCCAGATCGGCTCCATGCGGAACGACAGGACCCAGCCCGCGGCGAAGCAGAGGACGACCATGACCGCGAGCGACGTGTAGCCGGCGCTTCCGTCCTTGTCGCGGATGGTGATCGCGTCGCGCGGCAGCGCCGGAGCGCAGCCGGGCTTCAGCACGGTCATCGAGAAGATGTAGCCGGCGTAGAGCGCGGTGAGCACGAGGCCGGGGATGAACGCGCCCTGGTACATGTCGCCGACGGACTTGCCGAGCTGGTCGGCGAGGACGATGAGGACGAGGCTGGGCGGGATGATCTGGGCGAGCGTGCCCGATGCCGCGATCACGCCGGCGGCCAGCGGCCGGTCATAGCCGTAGCGCAGCATGATCGGCAGCGAGATGAGGCCCATCGAGATCACCGAGGCAGCGACCACGCCGGTCGTCGCGGCAAGGAGCGCGCCGACGAAGATCACCGCGTAGGCAAGTCCGCCCGGCACGGGGCCGAAGACCTGGCCGATCGTGTCGAGCAGGTCCTCCGCCATGCCGGAGCGCTCGAGGATGAGGCCCATGAAGGTGAAGAACGGGATCGCCAGCAGCGTGTCGTTCTCCATGATCTGGAAGACGCGCTGCGGCAGGGCCTGGAACAGGGTCGTCGGGAACAACCCCAGCTCGATGCCGATGAGCCCGAACATCAGGCCGTTCGCCGCGAGGGCGAAGGCGACCGGGTAGCCGAGCAGCAGGAACAGCACCATCGCCACGAACATGATCGGCGCCATCTGCGCCTTCATGAACACGGCCGCGGCGCCCGTGGGCGAGGAAACGGCGAGGGCGACGAGGACGGCGAAGGCCGCGACGAGGCCGAAGACGCAGAGCTTGAAGATCTTCATGGCGCAGCCCTCAGTGAGACCCGGCCTTTTCGCCGTGGGGATCGGGGATGAGGTTCCTCATCACCGCGACGCGCTTGATCAGCTCCGAGATCATCTGGAGCAGCAGGAGGCCGAAGCCGATCGGGATCATGAGGCGCGACGGCCAGCGCACGAGACCGCCCGCGCTGCTCGACACCTCGCCCGAGCGGAAGGCGCTCATGAAATAGGGCCAGCTCTCGTAGAGCATCACCACGCAGAGCGGCATCAGGAACACCAGGTGCCCGAAGACCTCGATCCAGTTCCGGCCCTGCGGCGTGAGGCGGCTGGAGAAGATGTCGATCCGGATGTGCTCGTTGTTGAGGAACGTGTACGCGGCGCAGGCAAGGAACACGGCGGCGAAGAGATACCACTGGATCTCGAGCCACGCGTTCGAGCTGCGGTTGAACGCGTAGCGCATGATCGCGTTGCCCGCGCTCACGACGACGGTCAGCAGGATCAGCCAGTAGAAGAGACGCCCGATCCGGTCGTTCAGCCAGTCGATCGCGGCGCTGAGGCGGAGCAGTCCAGCCACGTGCGGTCTCCCATCAAGCCCCGTCTTGCGCGGGTATGTGCGTCGGCTTACGCGTCGCGAGCCGGGGGAGCACTCGACGCGCGGCGCTTATAGCCGCACCGGCCCGCTCAGGTAAACCTCTTCGCCCGCGGGAAACCGGGCGGGGGCAGGCGCCCGGCCTGGGCGCGCTCGCCCTTCCAGGGGCGCAGGTTCGTGTCCTGGGCGCCGCGCCACCAGCCGCCATCGGCCCAGCGCCAGACCCGCGCGTCGGCGAGCTGCCCGTCCTTGTACTTCTGCAGGGTCACCCCCCGCCCCCTCGCCATCTCGGGCAACTGGTCGAGCGGGAAGAAGAGCAGCTTCCGGTTCTCGCCGATCACGGCGACCATGTCGCCCTCGGCAAGCGCGCAGACCCGCGCCTGCGCCCCCTCGCCCAGGTTCAGCACCTGCTTCCCGGCGCGGGTCTGGGCCAGGACCTCGTCCTCGGGGACGATGAAGCCGCGCCCGTCGCTCGACGCCACTATCAGCTTCCGACCGCCCCTGAAGAGCATCATCTGCACGATCTCGGCATCGCCCATGTCGAGCATCATCTTGAGCGGCTCGCCGTCGCCCCGCGCGCCAGGCAGCTTGTCGGCGGACAGCGTGTAGAAGCGCCCGTTCGAGGCGAAGACGAGGATCCTGTCGGTGCTCTCGCAGCGCAGCGCGTAGCCGAGGGAATCGTCGGTCTTGAAGCGCAGCTCGGACAGGTCCTCGAGATGCCCCTTGAAGGCCCGGATCCAGCCCTTGTCCGAGCAGACGACCGTCAGGTTCTCGCGCTCGATCAGCGCATCGGGCGGCACCTCCATCGCGACCGGCGCGTCGCCCACAAGGGTGCGGCGGCGGCCAAGGGCGGTCTTCTCGCCGAACTTCGCGCGCATCTCGCCGATCTCCGCCGCGATCCGCTCCCAGCGCAGCTTCTCGTCCTTGAGCAGCCGGTTCAGGTCCTTGCGCTCCGCGGTCAGCTTCGCGTGCTCGCCCCGGATCTCCATCTCCTCGAGCTTGCGCAGGCTGCGCAGCCGCATGTTGAGGATCGCCTCGGCCTGGTTGTCGGTCAGCCCGAAGCGCTTCATCAGCGCGGGCTTCGGCTCGTCCTCGCCGCGGATGATGCGGATCACCTCGTCGAGGTTCAGGTAGGCGACGAGGAACCCCTCGAGGACCTCGAGCCGCTTCTCGATGTTGGCGAGCCGGAAGCGCGAGCGCCGGACCAGCACCTCGTGGCGGTGGTCGAGGAAGGCCTGCAGCACCTCGCGCAGGTTCATCACGCGCGGCAGCGTCCCGCCATCGAGGACGTTCATGTTGAGCGAGAAGCGGATCTCGAGGTCCGTCTGGCGGAACAGCGATTCCATGAGCACCTTGGGATCGACGTTCCGGCTCTTCGGCTCGAGGACGACGCGCACGTCCTCCGCGGATTCGTCGCGGACGTCGCCGAGCAGCGCGAGCTTCTTCTCCTGCAGCAGCTCGGCTATCCGCTCGATCAGCTTCGACTTCTGCACCTGGTAGGGGATCTCGGTGACCACGACCTGGAACTGGCCGAGCCCGAGCTTCTCGACGCTCCAGCGCGCGCGCACGCGGAACGCGCCGCGCCCCGTGGCATAGGCCTCCTCGATCGCCGCGCGGCCCTCCACCAGCTCGCCGCCGGTCGGGAAGTCGGGCCCGGGGATGATGTCGACGAGCTTGCCGATCGTCGCCTTGGGGAAGCGGATGAGGTGAAGCAGCGCGGCGCAGATCTCGCCGACATTGTGCGGCGGCACCGAGGTCGCCATGCCGACCGCGATCCCCGCGGCGCCGTTGGCGAGCAGGTTCGGGAAGGCGGCCGGCAGGACGAGTGGCTCCTCGCCCTCGCCGTCGTAGGTCGAGCGGAAGTCGACCGCGTCCTCGTCGATGCCCTGCAGCAGGGCCTGCGCGACGTCGGTCAGCCGCGCCTCGGTGTAGCGCATCGCCGCGGCGTTATCGCCGTCGACGTTGCCGAAGTTCCCCTGCCCGTCGACGAGCGGATAGCGCTGCGCGAAGGACTGCGCGAGGCGCACCATCGCGTCGTAGATCGCCTGGTCGCCATGCGGGTGGTACTTGCCCATCACGTCGCCGACGATGCGCGCGCATTTCTTGAAGCCCTGGTCGGGATCGAGGCGCAGCTGGCGCATCGCGAAGAGCAGGCGCCGGTGGACCGGCTTCAGCCCGTCGCGCACGTCGGGCAGCGAGCGCGCCATGATCGTGGAGAGCGCGTAGGACAGGTAGCGCTCGCCGAGCGCGTCAGTCAGCGCGACCGGCTGTATCTCGGCGACGTCATCCGGCTTCGCGGCCATGTGCGACTCGACTGGGCGTTTCAGGGGCCGCGCAGTCTAGCCGCGCGCGTCGCGCGATCAACGAGCCGCGCGCGCGCAGGCGGCATCGTGCGCGACGCGGGCGCGAGCAGGTGCCGCTCGATGAAATGACCGGTCAGCGCAAGGCCCGTGGCGATGTCCGCCTCCCCGGCCTCCTCCCCCGAGTGGCCCGCGAGCAGGAACGCCGGGAGCGCCAGGAGGCGCCCGGCGAAGGGTCGCCCGGCCTCGCGCGAGACGGCCCTGCCGCTGCGCGGGCTGACATGGGCAAGGCCTTCCGTCTCGCCGGTCGCCGCGCAGGCCGACAGGTCGAGCCCGAAGCCGAGCGCCGTCAGCAGCCCGAGCTCCCATCGCACGACGGAAGCGGCGAAGCCCGGCTCGTCGAGCGCGCCCAGCAGCGCGCGCGTCGCGGCATGCAGCTCGGGATGCGGCTGGCGCTCCGGCAGCACCGCGTCGAGGAGCTCGAGGCAGGCGGCGAGCGCCTCGAGGCGCGGCGGGTCGTCGAGCAGCCGCGCCGCCACGGACTCGCGCAGCTCGCACGCCATCGTGCCCAGCTGCTCGGACAGGCGCGCGCGCCAGGTCGCCGAGACGATGTTGCCGGGTTGCAGCGTGCCGCCATGGCGCCTGCCCGCCCCGCCGCGCACGACGCCGAGGTGGCGCCCATGCCCGGCGGTGAACAGCGCCACCACGGCGTCGTTCTCGCCCAGCCGGCGCCGAGACAGGACGAGGCCCTCGTCGATCCATTCCACGGCGCAAGGGTTAGCGCAGGCCGGGCGCCGAGACGAGTGCCGCGCGCGGGGTGCTAGGATCTCCGTCCACCATGCAGGTGAGGAGACCGGGATGCGATTCGCCGTCGGCGCGCTGCTCTTCGAGGGAAACACCTTCTCGCCCGTCGTCGCGACGCGGGCCGATTTCGCGTCCAAGTACCTCGCCTTCGACGCGCAGGTGCTCTCCGCCCTGCGCGGCACGAACACGGAGGTCGGCGGCGCGATCGACGAGGCGGCCGTCGGCGGCGACGAGCTCCTCCCGCTCATGGCGACGCATGGCGGCGCCGGCGGGCGCGTCGACGCGGGCGTCGCCTCGGGCTTCGCCGCCGACATGCTCTCGCGCATCCGCGCCCTGCCGGAGGTCGACGGCATCTACCTCGCCCTGCACGGCGCCTTCGTCTCGCAGGACAGCGTCGACTTCGAGGGCGGCCTGCTGGCAACCGTGCGGGCGCTTCGGCCGCGCACGCCGATCGTCGTCAGTTGCGACCTCCACGCGCATGTCACGTGGCGCATGCTCGCCAACTGCGACGCGCTGACGGGCTACCGCCACTACCCGCACGACGACACGCACGAGACCGGGCGCCGCGCGCTGGCCATGCTGCGCGACATCGCCGCCGGGCGGCTCGCGCCGCGCCTCGTCGCCTGCCGCGCGCCCATGATCATCCCCGCGCAGCGCCAGCGCACGCGCGGCGATGGCCCGATGGCGCGGATCCGCGCCATCGCCGACCGCCTGATGGCAGAGGCCGGCGTCCGCGACCTCGCGCATTTCTGCGTCCAGCCCTGGATCGACGCGCCCGGGCTCGGCTTCACCGCGGTGGCGACGGGCGCCGGCGACGAGGGCGCGGCGCTGCGCGCCGCCGAGGAGGTCGCTCGCGCGATGTGGGACAGCCGCGCGGACTTCCTCGTCGAGACGACGCCGCCGGCCGAGGCCATCGCCCGCGGCCTCGCGACGCCGGGCTTCGTCGTGCTGGCCGACGCCAGCGACTGCGTGGGCGGCGGCGCGAGCGGCGACAGCGCAGCGGTCCTCGCCGCCCTGCTTCGCCATGCGCCCGGCGCCACCGCCTCGATCCACCTCGCCGACGACGTCGCGGCGGCGGCAGCGCGCGCGGCGGGTCCGGGCGCGCGCATCCGCGTCGGCCTCGGCAACCGGCGCGACCCGGCCTACGGCCCGCCGCTCGAGGTGGAGGCGGAGGTACTGCGCGCGACCGACGGCGCCTTTACCTATTCCGGGGGCCTGATGGGCGGCGTGCGCGCCGAGGGCGGGCCCTCGGCCGTGCTGCGCGTCGGCGCGGTCGAGGTCCTCGCGACCTCGAACGCCTGCTACGAATACGCCGACGAGGCCTTCGCGGCCGCCGGCATCGACGTGCGCGCGAAGAAGTTCCTCGTCGTGAAGAACCCGATGAACTACCAGCAGGCCTTCGCCGACGCCGCGCTGCGCGTCGTCGTCGACACGCCCGGCCCGACGACGCCGAACCTCGCCGCGCTGCCATGGCGCGACGTCGGGCGCCCGCTCTTCCCGGTCGATCCCGACGCGCCGCCGCGCCTCGCCTTCTGGACACGTCGCCGCGAATGGACGAGCGAGCCATGACCCCCGGCGTCGTCCTGCGCGCGGCGCCGCGCCCCGGCGCCTGGCCCGCCGCCCTCGACGCCACGATCCCCGCCCCCGACGTCGCGTCGGCGCGCGCGGAGATCGGGCGCTGGCCGGGCTACGCACCCACGCCGCTGCGTTCCCTGCCCGGCCTCGCCGCCGCGCTCGGCGTGGAGGCCGTGCTGGTGAAGGACGAGGGCATGCGCTTCGGCACGGTCGGCAGCTTCAAGGCGCTCGGCCCGCCGCTCGCCTTCGCGCGCGCCGTCGCGCGCCTTGGCGTCCCCGCCGGCCGCTGCACCGCGGTCGCCGCGACCTCCGGCAACCATGGCCGCGCGCTCGCCTGGGGCGCCGCGCGCATGGGCGCCGCCTGCCGCATCTTCATGCCGGCCCACACGAGCCGGCTGCGCGGCGAGGCCATAGCCGCCTTCGGCGCCGAGGTCGTCCGCGTGCCCGGCAACTTCGACGCCGCGCTCGACGCCGCCGTCGCCGAGGCGAGGCGCGGCGACGGCCGCGTCCTCGTCGCCGACGTCGAGTTCGAGGGCGCGGCGCAGGTCGCGCGCGACACGCTGGCCGGCTACGCCGTGCTCGGCGACGAGCTCCTCGACGCGCACGCGGCATCGCGCCCGAGCCATGTCTTCGTTGCCGCGGGCAACGGCACGCTCGCGGCGGCGACCTGCGCGCGGCTCTGGCAGGGCCTCGGCGCCGGCCGGCCCATCCTCGTCTCGGCCGAGCCGGCGACGTCGGACTGCCTTCGCCGCAGCCTCGCCACGGGCCGCGCGACGACGCTGGCCGATGCCGGCGAGTCCGTCATGGATGGCCTCGTGGTCGGAACGCCGTCGCGCGTCGCGTGGCCGGTCCTCGCCGCGGGCCTCGATGCCGCGGCGACGGTCGGCGACGACGACGCCGTGCGGTGCCTGCGCGACCTCGCCGCCGGCGCTCATGGCGACGCGCCGCTCGAGGTCGGCGAGACCGGGATCGCCGCCATCGCCACGCTGCGCGCGACGGCGCAGGACCGTCGGTCGCGCGACGCCCTCGGCATCGGGCCGCGCAGCAGGCTGCTCGCCATCGCCTGCGAGGGCGTGACGGACCGAGAGGTCTTTGCGCGCCTCGTGGCCTGAGGCGCGGGACGCTTCAGCTACCCTGGCCGCCGGCCCGCGCCGAGGCGAAGTCGAGGCCCCAGTCGCGGTAGAACTCCTCGCGCTCGCCCCAGCCCGGCGCGACCTTCACGTGCAGGAAGAGGTGGATCGGCCGGTCAAGCGCCTTGGAGAGCTCGGTGCGCGCGGCGGCACCGATCTCCTTGAGCCGCGCGCCGCGCGCGCCGATGACGATCGCCTTCTGGCCGTCGCGCTCGACATGGATCGTCTGGTCCACGCGCGCCGAGCCGTCGGCGTTCTCGGTCCAGCGATCGGTCGTCACCGCCGCGGCATAGGGAAGCTCCTGGTGGAGCTGGCGGAAGATCTGCTCGCGCGTCAGCTCGGCGGCGAAGAGCCGCTCCGTCATCTCCATCAGCTGGTCCTCGGGGAACAGCCACGGCCCCTCGGGCATCGCGCCCGCGAGCCAGGCGCGCAGGTCCTCGACGCCGTCGCCGGTCTTGCCCGAGACCATGAAGATCCGCTCGAAGGCGCCGGCCTTCGACACGCGGTCCGCGAGCGCGAGCAGCTCCGGCCGCTTCACCGCGTCGATCTTGCTGATCACGGCGTCGGCGGCCGTGCGGTGCCCCGCAAGACCCGAGACCGCCGCGAGCGCCGCGTCGTCGAGCCCTGCCGTCGCGTCGACGATCAGGAGCACGCGGTCCGCGTCCTCGACGCCGCGCCAGGCCGCGTCCACCATCGCGCGGTCCAGGCGCCGCCGCGGCGCGAAGATGCCCGGAAGGTCGAGCAGCACGACCTGGCTCGCTCCCGAGATCGCGATGCCGGTGACGCGCGCGCGCGTCGTCTGGGCCTTGGCCGAGACGATCGCGACCTTGGCGCCGACCAGCGCGTTGACGAGCGTGGACTTCCCGACATTCGCCGCGCCGAGCAGCGCGACATAGCCGCAACGGGTCATGGTGCCTCCAGCGCGGCGAGCAATGCAGCGGCGGCGGCGCGCTCCGCCTCCCGCTTGCTGCCGCCCTCGCCGCTCGCGCGACGGCCAGCGGCCTCCGCCTCGACGACGAAATGCGGCGCGTGGGCGGGGCCCGCCGCGGACAGCGTGCGATAGGCGGGAAGCGCGTGGCCCCTGCCCTGCGCCCATTCCTGCAGCGTGGTCTTGGGGTCGCGCGGCGGCGCGCCCATGCCGGCGACCAGCGGCGCGAAGACCCCGCGCAGCACGACCTCCGCGGCCGCGAAGCCGGCGTCGAGGTGGATGGCGCCGAGCATGGCCTCGAACGCGTCCGCGAGGACGGAGGCGCGCAGCTCGCCATCGCGCAGCTCGCCCGGCGCGACGCGCAGCGCGCGCGGCAGCCCGGCCTCGCGCGCGAGCGCCGCGAGGCTGGGCTCGCTGACCAGTGCGGCGAAGCGCCGGCCAAGCTCGCCCTCGCTCTCGCCCTCGAAGGCGGCGAGCAGCATCTGCGCGACGACGAGGCCGAGGACGCGGTCGCCGAGGAACTCGAGGCGATCGAAGGCGAAGCCGCCCCGGCGGCTTCCCGCGGCGAGGGAGGAATGCGTCAGGGCCGCCTGCAGCAGGCGCTGGTCGCGGAAGCGATGGCCGAGGAACTCGGCGCCGGGGGCCTGGTCAGTCAATGGCCGAGAACATCCGCCCGTAGCGCAGGCCCGTCGGCCAGCGCCAGAACTCGAACCAGCGCATGTCCTCCTCGAGGGACAGCCAGACGATCTCGGCGCGGCCCACGAGGTTCGCGGCCGGGATGAAGCCCACGGGGCGCGAGCCGTCCGGCGCGCGGTAGCGGCTGTCGACCGAGTTGTCGCGGTTGTCGCCCATCGCGAAATAGTGGTTCGCGGGCACGACGAATTCAGGCGTGTTGTCGAGTTCGTCGCGGTCCGTGCGCTCGAAGATGCAGTGGCGCCGGTTCCCGGGCATCGTCTCGAGGTAGGCGGTCTTGTCGCGCTCGGCGCCGGCCGCGCGCCTGCGGCATTCCTCGCTCGGCTCGCGCCGCACCGCCTCGCCATTGACGTGCAGGATGCCGCCCTTCACCTGGATGCGGTCGCCGGGCACGCCGACGAGGCGCTTGATGTAGTTCTCGGACGGGTTGCTCGGCAGCCGGAAGACGGCGACGTCGCCGCGGGCCGGCTCGCCCTTCGGCACGCGGTCCGGGATCGGCACGACGCCGAGCGGGAAGGAGTAGCGGCTGTAGCCGTAGCTGAACTTCGAGACGAAGACGAAGTCGCCCACCAGGAGCGTCGGCACCATCGACCCGGAGGGGATGGTGAAGGGCTCGAACAGGAAGCTGCGGATCCCGACCGCGATGAGCACGGCCCAGGCGACGGTCTTCACGGTCTCTACGAAGCCGCCCTCGTTCCGGGGGCCGGGTGTGTCGGACGGCATGCGGGGCAATTCCGGAGGGTGGGCGCGCGGCGTTAGTGCGCCGTCGCGTCGCGTGATGTCAAGCGCCGGGCGGCGGGACGGGCACCGCCGAGATGATGACGATCGCCTGCGCCATCGGCGGGTCGTCGGTGAGGGAGACGTGGATGGCGGGTTCGTGCCCGGGCGGCACCATGCGGGCGAGGTGCTCGCGCGCCGCGCCCGACAGGCGCATCGTCGGCTGGCCGGAGGGCAGGTTCACGACCTCGAGGTCGCGCCAGTAGACGCCGCGGCGGAACCCCGTGCCCAGCGCCTTGGCGCAGGCCTCCTTGGCCGCGAAGCGTCGCGCATAGCCCTCCGCCACCGCGGCGCGTCGCTCGCAGCGCCGGCGCTCGCCCTCGGTGAAGCAGCGCCCCGTGAAGCGCGGGCCGAAGCGGCGCAGCGTCTCGGCGATCCGCCGGATGTCGACGAGGTCGGAGCCGAGGCCGAGGATCATCCGCGCGCGCGCTCCGCGGCGCTGATGCAGGGCGTGGCGCGCAGCGCCGCGATGACGTTGGTCAGGTGCTTCACGTCGCGGACCTCGACATCGATCAGCATCTCCCAGAACTGCGGCGTGCGGTTCACGATCTTCAGGTTGCTGATGTTGCCCTCGTTCTTGGCGATCACCGTCGAGAGCGCGCCGAGCGAGCCCGGCTCGTTGGACACGACAAGGGAGATGCGCCCGACCTTCTGCGCGGGCGCGTCGGCGTCGGCGTCCCAGGACACGTCGATCCAGCGCTCCGGCTGGTCGCCATGGCGCGAGAGCGTGTCGCAGTCGATCGTGTGGATGCGGATCCCCTCGCCCGGCACGACGATGCCGACGATGCGGTCGCCCGCGAGGGGATGGCAGCACTCGGCGAAATGGACCGCCATGCCCGGGATGAGCCCGCGGATCGGCACGCCCCCCGTCGCGCCGCCGGCGCGCCCGCGGCCGCGGGCGGGGCGCCGGGTGGTCGCCTTCGCCGGCTGCGCCCGTGCGCCGGGGAAGATCGCCTCGAGCACCTGTCGCTCCCCCACCTCGCCGTCCCCGATCAGCACGTAGAGGTCCTCGGCCGACTGGCACTTGAAGCCGCGCAGCACGTTATCGACCGCCTTGTCGGCGAACTCGTAGCCCTCGGCCTCGAAGGCCTTCTGCAGCATCGCGCGGCCGAGCTCGGCGAACTGCGAGCGTTGCTGGCTGCGGATGAAGCGGCGGATCCGCGCGCGCGCCTTGCCGGTGACGACGAAGCGCTCCCAGAGGGGCGACGGCGTCTGCGCCTTCGACGTGATGACCTCGACCTGGTCGCCATTCGCGAGCTGCGTGCGCAGGGGCATCATGCGGCCGTTGACCTTGCCGCCGACGCAGTGGTCGCCGACCTCGGAATGGACCGCGTAGGCGAAGTCGACGATGGTGCCGCCGCGCGGCAGGCTGATCAGCGCGCCCTTGGGCGTGAAGCAGAAGACCTGGTCCTGGAACAGCTCGAGCTTCGTGTGCTCGAGGAATTCCTGGGGGTCCTGCGCGTGCTCGAGCAGCTCGAGCAGCTCGCGCAGCCAGCGATACGACTTGCCCTCGGCCGTCGCGGGACGACCGTCCTTGTAGCTCCAGTGCGCCGCGACGCCGAGCTCGGCGACGTCGTGCATCTCGGCCGTGCGGATCTGGATCTCGATGCGCTGCTGCTCGGGGCCTATGACGCCGGAATGCAGCGACCGGTAGCCGTTCTGCTTCGGCGTCGAGATGTAGTCCTTGAAGCGCCCGGGCACGAGCGGGTAGCGCGCGTGGATCACGCCGAGCGCGGCGTAGCACTCGGGCACCGTGCGGACGACCACGCGGAAGGCCATGATGTCCGAGAGCTGCTCGAAGCCGACGTTCTTGCGCTGCATCTTGCGCCAGATCGAATAGGGAGTCTTCTCGCGCCCCGACACCGCGGCCTCGACGCGCTCCTCGGCGAGCACCCGGCGCAGCCTGTCGACGATGCGCGCGACGACGTCGCCGCCGCGCTCGCGCAGGAAGCCGAGCCGCGTGACGATCGAGGCGCGCGCCTCGGGGTTGAGCTCGGCGAAGGCGCTGTCCTCGAGCTCCTCCTGGATCTGCCGCATGCCGATGCGCTCGGCGAGCGGCGCGTAGATCTCCATCGTCTCTCGCGCGATGCGCTGGCGCTTCTCCACGCTCGGGATGAAGCCGATCGTGCGCATGTTGTGCAGGCGGTCGGCGAGCTTCACCAGCAGGACGCGGATGTCCTCGGACATCGCGAGCAGGAGCTTGCGGAAGTTCTCGGCCTGCTTCGTCTGGTCGGACTGGAGTTCGAGGCGGCTGAGCTTGGTGACGCCGTCGACGAGGCGGCCGATCTCCGGCCCGAAGACACGCTCGATCTCGTCGACGGTCGTGAGCGTGTCCTCGACCGTGTCGTGGAGCAGCGCGGTCGCGATCGTCTTGGCGTCGAGCCGGTACTTCGTGAGGATCCCGGCGACCTCGAGCGGGTGCAGGAAGTACGGGTCACCGGACGCGCGCTTCTGGGTCCCGTGCATCTTCATCGAGAAGACGTAGGCGCGGTTGAGCACGTCCTCGTCGACCGCGGGGTCGTAGGCCCGTACCTTCTCGACGAGTTCGTATTGCCTTATCACGCGCGGGCGTGCGCCGCGCCGCTACCGGCGCGCGCCCCGGTACCGGAGCAGGGCTCCGGAGGGTTCACCCCTCCTCGTCGGCCGCGCCCGCCGCATCCTCGCCGCCCTCGGCGCCCATCTCCTCCTCGGGGGGCTCCGCCGGCGCCTCGTATGGCACGCCCGCGACCTGGGAGTCGGCGGCGAGGAGTTCCATCATGTCCTCCTCCGGCTCCTCGGTCTCGCTCTGCTTCTGCAGGCCGCTGATGAGCGACTGGCGCAGCGTCTCGAAGTCGACGACCTGGTCGGCGATCTCGCGCAGCGCGACCACCGGGTTCTTGTCGTTGTCGCGCTCGACCGCGAGCTGCGCGCCCGCCGAGATCTCGCGGGCGCGCTGGGCGGCCAGCATCACGAGATCGAAGCGGTTCGGGATCTTGTCGACGCAGTCTTCCACGGTGACGCGAGCCATCGGCGGGACACTCCGGGGGTCTGGAAAGGGCGCGCACTATAGTTCCGGCATCCCCGCGCCGCAACGGTGGCGATCGCCTCATTACCCTTCGCCATCAATCGGTTCGGCGACGGCGTCCGCAGGCAGTCCGGCGAGGAGCTCCGCGAGCGCGCGACCGTCGCGCGGATCGCGCCAGTCCGGCGCCACGTCGGCGAGAGGCCGCAGCACGAAGGCGCGCCCCGCGAGCCTGGGATGCGGAAGCACCGGCCCGCCATCCGCCCCGTCGCGGACGCGCCCCCCGTGGTCGAGCAGGTCGAGGTCGAGCGTCCGGGGCGCGTTCGGCTCGCCCCGGCGGCGCCCGAGCGTGGCCTCCACCTCGTGGAGGAGCGCCATCAGCGCCCCTGGCTCCAGGGCGGTCTCCACGAGGGCCACGGCGTTGACGAAGGGCGGGTCCGCGGGATCGGGCCAGGCGGCGCTGCGAAAGAAGCGGCTGCGCAGGAGGATGGCGACGCCCCTCGCCTCCAGCGCGGCCAGCGCGGCGTCGAGCTGGGCGCGCGGGGGACCCGCCGGCCCCGGGAGGTTCGCGCCCAGGGCGACCAGCGCGCGGATGCCGGGCGCGCGCTTGTGGCCGCCCCGGCCCGCCGCTAGCGTCCCGTCCCGTCCTGCCGGAGCGTCCATCCTTGCGTTTCCATCCAAGCGAGCGCGTCGCCGTCTTCATCGACGGCGTAGCCCTCTACCAGACCGCGCGCGCGCTCGCATTCGACATCGACTACCGGCGGCTGCTGGAAGCGTTCTCGTCGCGCGCGCGGCTCGTGCGCGCGCTCTACTACACGCTCCTCCAGGAGGACCAGGAATACTCCCCGATCCGGCCGCTGATCGACTGGCTCGGCTACAACGGCTACGGCGTCGTCACCCGCGCCGCCGGGGAGCCGCATGCGCGCCGCCGCGGGCGCGGCTCCATGGACGTCGACATGGTCGTCGACATGATGGAGCTCGCGGACAGCATCGACCATGTCGTGCTCTTCGCGGGCGAGGCGGACCTGCGCCGCGCCGTCGAGGCCGTGCAGCGGCGCGGCGTGCGCGTCACGGTCGTGTCGACCCTGCGCGCGGGCGCGCCGATGGTCGCCGACGAGCTGCGCCGGCAGGCCGACCAGTTCGTCGACCTCGCCGACCTTGCCCCTCTGGTCGCCCGCGAGCAGCAGCGCCGCGACGGTGGCGCGGATCGCGGTGGCGAAGGCGGCCCGGCCGCTTGACCACCGCCAGCCCCCCCGCCCCGGCCCGCGACTGCGACCTCTGCCCGCGCCTCGCGGCGTTCCGCGCCGGGAACGCGCTGCGGTTCCCTCTCTGGCACAACGCCCCCGTGCCGAGCTTCGGCGACGCCGGCGCGCGGCTGCTCGTGGTCGGGCTCGGCCCGGGCCTGCGCGGCGCCAACCGCAGCGGCCGGCCCTTCACCGGCGACTACGCCGGGGACCTTCTCTACGCGACTCTCGCGCGGCATGGCTTCGCGCGCGGCAGCTTCGTCGCGCCGCGCGAGGACGCGCCCTGGACCGGCGACGGGCTCGAGCTGCTCGATGCGCGCGTCACCAACGCCGTGCGCTGCGTGCCGCCCGCCAACAAGCCCATGCCGGCCGAGATCAGGGCCTGCAACGGCTTCCTCGGCGCGGAGATCGCGGCGATGCCCGCGCTGCGCGCCATCGTCGCGCTCGGGCGGGTCGCGCACGAGGCCGTGCTCGCCGCGCTTGGCCTGCGGCGCGCGGCCTTCCCCTTCGCGCATGGCGCGGTCCATGCCCTCGGGGATGGCCGCGTGCTCGCGGATTCCTTCCACTGCTCGCGCTACAACACGAACACCCGACGGCTCACCCCGGAGATGTTCGACGCGGTGTTCGCGGAGCTCCGCCGCCGCCTGCCGCCGGGGACCTGAACCGGCCCGCGGCGGCCTTCAGCCGCGGTCGCGCATCAGGCGCGCCTTGTCGCGCTTCCAGTCGCGCTCCTTGATGGTCTCGCGCTTGTCGCCCTTGGTCTTGCCCTTGGCGAGGCCGAGCAGGAGCTTCGCGCGGCCGCGCTCGTTGAAGAACAGCTCGAGCGGGACGATCGTCATGCGCTCGCGCGACACGGCGCCGATCATCTTCTCGATCTCCTTCTTGTGCAGGAGCAGCTTGCGCGGGCGCTTGGGCTCGTGGTTCAGGCGGTTGCCGCCGGCATATTCGGGGATATGCGCGTTCACCAGCCACATCTCGCCGCCGCGCGGGTCGGCATAGGCGTCGGCGATCTGCACGCCCGGCCCGCGCAGGGACTTCACCTCGGTGCCGGTCAGCACGAGCCCGGCCTCGAACGTGTCCGAGATGAAGAACTCGTGCCGCGCCTTGCGGTTCTGCGCGACGAGCTTGCGCGGCAGCGGTGCCTTGGCCATCTGCATCGCGTCCCCGGACTCGCCGGGCCCGCGGGGCGAGGCGGCGGCGGGGACGCTCCCCGGTCAAGCGTCGTTGCGATGTGTCAGTTCAGCAGCCCGGCATGGACCATGGCGGCCTTCACGCGCGCGCGCGTCGCCTCGCCCGGCTCGACCAGCGGCAGCCGGATGTCGGGGACGCACTTGCCGAGCAGGCTCGCCGCGTACTTCACGGGCGCGGGGCTCGTCTCGACGAACAGCGCCTCGTGGAGCGGCGCGAGGCGCTCGTGGATCGCGCGCGCCGCGGCGTAGTCGCCGCGCTGGCAGGCGAGGTGCATCTGGGACAGCTGGCGCGGCGCCACGTTCGCGGTCACCGAGATGCAGCCATCGGCGCCGGCGGCCATCTGCGCGAGCGCGAGGTAGTCCTCGCCCGAGACCTGGCAGAAGCCTTCGCCGATGAGCAGCCGGTGCTTGGTGATGCGCGAGACGTCGCCCGTCGACTCCTTGACGCCGACGATGTTCGGCAGCTTCGCGATGCGCGCCATCGTCTCGACCGAGATGTCGACGACCGAGCGCCCGGGGATGTTGTAGACGACGACCGGCAGGTCGACCGCCTCGACGATCGCCTTGAAGTGGCGGAACAGCCCTTCCTGGGTGGGCTTGTTGTAGTAGGGCGTCACGACCAGCGCCGCGTTCGCGCCCGCCTTCCTGGCATGGCGCGTGAGCTCGATCGCCTCGTCGGTCGAGTTCGACCCGGTGCCGGCGATGACGGGGATCCGGCCGCGCGAAGCCTCGATGCAGAGTTCAACGACCCTGCGATGCTCCTCGTGGCTGAGCGTCGGGGACTCGCCCGTCGTGCCGCACGGGACCAGGCCATGCGTGCCCTCCGCGACATGCCATTCGACGAGGTCCTGGAACGCCTTCTCGTCCACCTTCCCGCCACGGAAAGGCGTGATGAGCGCGACCAGCGAACCCTTGAACATGGCGATCTCCCTGAAGTGCCGCGCGTGCCGTGGCGCGGCGCGGGACGATACAGGCGGCGGCGGTGCCGCCGCAAGCGAGGGCCCGCTGGACTGGTTACAAGCCGTGCCGACAGGCGCTATAGGTAGCATGCGTGGAAAAGATGACCGGGATCTGCACTCGCTGGGGAAGGGCGACCTGCTTCGCCATGGCCATGGCCATGGTGGCGGGCACCTGCGCCCTTGCGCAGGCGCGGGTGGAGCCGCAGCGCCCCGCGCAGATCCCCGAGCCGGCATCGGTCCGGATCGCGCCGCGCAACATGGCCCCGACCCTGTCGCCCGCCAGCCGCGAGGCGCTGCGCAAGGCCTTCGCCGCCGCCGCGGCCGGGCGCTGGGACGAGGCACAGAAGCTCGCCGCGCCCCACGCGCTGGGCGCTCGGGTGCTGCTCTGGACGCAACTCCTGCGCGGGGGCCAGGGATTCGAGGCGGTCGCCTCCTTCATCGACCGGAACCCCGACTGGCCCCTGCGCGAGACGCTCATGCGCCGCGCCGAGGAAGCCTTGCCGGCGGTGGCCGACGACGCACGGGTCATCGCCTGGTTCGGCGATCGGCGCCCGCTGACGCCGCCCGGCACCCTTCGCCTCGCCCAGGCCCAGCGCGCGGTCGGGGACGGCGAGGCCGCGGCGCGGACCGCGCGCGCGGCCTGGCGCCTGTCGATCCTGGGCGAGCGCGGCGAGCGCGAGCTCCTCGCCGCCTTCGGCGACATCCTCGGTCCCGACGACCACGGGGCCCGGGTCGACCGGATGCTCTGGGAGCGGCGCTTCGTCGACGCCCTGAGGATCCTGCCGCTGCTCGGGGACGACCAGCGCCTGCTGGCCCAGGCGCGCATGGCACTTGCCCGCAACGGCGCCGACGCCGCCAGCGCGGATGCACGCGTGCCCGCGCGACTGGCGGGCGACCCCGGCCTCCTCTACGAGCGCGCGCGCTTCGCCCGGCGCGCCGGGCAGGACGATCGCGCGGCGGCGATCTTCCGCGCCGCGCCCGCCGACCTGGGGCGGCACGAGATCTGGTGGCAGGAGCGCGACATACTCGCGCGGCGTCTGCTGCGCGACGGGCGCGCCGCGGAGGCTCTGTCCCTGGTCGCCGCGCACGGGCTGCGGCCCGAGCACGGGCAGGACTACACGGGCGCGCTCTTCCTCGAGGGCTGGATCGCGCTGCGCCGCACGGGCGACCCGGCGCGCGCGCGCGCCGCCTTCCAGAAGCTGCACGATGTCGCGCGCACTCCCGTGACGCAGGCGCGCGGCGCCTACTGGATGGGCCGGGCGCTCGAGGCGGCGGGCTCCATGGCCGAGGCCCGCGCCTGGTACGCCCGCGCCTCGGCGCACCACACCGTCTTCTACGGCCAGATCGCGCTTCTCCGCCTTCCGGAGGCCGAGCGCCCCGAGCTGCCCGATCCTCCCCCTCCGACGCGCGAGGAACGCGCACGCATCGAGGGCAGCGAGCTGGCGCGCGCGGCCGCGCTGCTCTCGGAGATCGGCGAGATCGAGCGCGCGAAGCATTTCGCCCGCCGCCTCTCCGACATCGCGACCACGCATGGCGAGCATCGCGCCGCCGCGCAGTTCGTGCTCGCGCTCGGCCGTCCCGACCTCGCGGTCTCGCTCGCCAAGCGCTCGGCGCAGCGCGCCGGCATGCTGCTGGGCGAGGAAGGCTGGCCGGTGATACGCATACCTTCGGACGGCGGCGTGGAACGCGCCCTCGTCCTCGCCACGATCCGCCAGGAAAGCGCCTTCGAGGCCGACGCCGTCAGCCCGGCCGGCGCGCGCGGACTGATGCAGCTGATGCCGCAGACGGCGCGTGGCGTCGCCGATCGCATGGGCAAGGGCGGCAGCCACACGCTCGCGCGCCTCACCACCGACCCCGACTACAACATCACCCTCGGCCAGAACTACCTGGCCGGGCTGCTCTCCAGCTACGACGGCGCGACCGTGATCGCGCTGGCGGCCTACAACGCGGGCCCCGGCCGCGCGGCCCAGTGGATCCGGGAGAACGGCGACCCGCGGAGCAGCACCATCGACCCCGTCGACTGGATCGAGATGATCTCCTTCGACGAGACGCGGAACTACGTGCAGCGCGTGATGGAGAACCTGAACGTCTATCGCCGCCGGCTCGGCAACCATGCCTGGGCCGTCGCGCTGGCGCGGGACCTGTCGCGCGACTGACGCGCGCCCACCCGCGCAGGCCGTCGCCGGGACGCCCGGCAGGACAACGAGGACACGAGGACGAAGGCATGGCCATCCCGGCACCCCATCCCGCCGAACCCGGCTTCGCCGAGATACGCGACGCGGCGAAGCGCATAGCGGGCGAGGCGCGGCGCACGCCGCTGCTCGAATCGCCACTCCTCAACGCGCGCCTCGGCGGCAGGCTGCTGGTGAAGGCGGAGCCGCTGCAGCGCACGGGGTCGTTCAAGTTCCGCGGCGCCTTCAACCGCATCTCGCGGCTCGACGGCGACGAGCGCAGGCGCGGCGTCGTCGCCTTCTCCTCGGGCAACCACGCGCAGGGCGTCGCCGCCGCCGCCGCGCTGGTGGGCGCGCCGGCCGTGATCGTGATGCCGTCCGACGCCCCGGCGATCAAGGTCGCCAACACCCGCGCCTACGGTGCCGAGGTCGTCTCCTACGACCGCCTGCGCGAGGACCGCGAGGAGATCGGCAGGCGTATCTGCGCCGAGCGCGGATCGATCCTGGTCCCGCCCTACGACGACCCGCATGTCATCGCCGGACAGGGCACGGTCGGCCTGGAGATCGCCGAGCAGGCGCGCGAGATGGGCGTGCGGCTCGACGCGGTCGCGGCCTGCGCGTCCGGCGGCGGCCTCGTGGCCGGGATCGCCCTCGCGCTGGAGCGCGAGAGCCCGGGTACCGAGGTGCATGTCTGCGAGCCCGCCGGCTTCGACGACCATGCGCGCTCCCTCGCGGCGGGACGGCGCATCGCCAATGCGCCGGGCGCGAGTTCGATCTGCGACGCCCTGCTCGCCTCGATGCCGGGCGAGATCACCTTCCCGGTCAACGCCCGGCTGCTGCGCGGCGGCATCGCCGTCGGCGACGACGAGGTGCTGGCGGCGATCGGCATCGCCTTCCGCGACCTCAAGCTCGTGGTGGAACCCGGCGGCGCGGTGGCGCTCGCGGCGGCGCTGACCGGGCGGCTGCCAGTCGCCGGACGCTGCGTCGCCGTGGTGTGCTCCGGCGGGAACGTCGATCCCGCGACCTTCGCGCGCGCCCTCGCCACGAACTGACGGGCCTGCCCCGCCTCCTCGCCATGGCGCACGGGGCGCTTGACCTGCTAGGAACAAAATAGGAACATCCCGTTCCGACGGGATGGGAGTGCCGTTTGAGCGCCATTCCGCCGGACCGAGA
Organism: Pseudomonadota bacterium; assembly: GCA_041178225.1. GTDB lineage: Bacteria > Pseudomonadota > Alphaproteobacteria > CACIAM-22H2 > CACIAM-22H2 > CAIOSQ01. The sequence continues at coordinate 20,060 of JBEGVV010000040.1, forward strand.
AACCACTTTTAAAGTGACTCGCTGTCCGTTGCATTCATGAACGAAAAAGGGAATGGATCTTCCGGGAAACGGAACGGGCGCGACCTCGGCGCGCTCGTCGCCCGCATCCGCGCCCTCGAGGCCTCGGCCGCTGCTCCCGGGACGATGCGCGGCGGACAGGATGGGCGGCCGCCCCTCGCCCTCGGGATCGCCCCGATCGATGGCAGGCTCGGCGGCGGGCTGCAGGCCGGCTGCCTCCACGAGATCTCGGGCCAGGCCGGCGACGCGGCCGCGGCGGGCTTCGCGGCGATGCTGCTGGGCCTCTTCGCCATGCGCGGCCCGGTCGCCTGGATCGCGGCACGGCGCACGCGCCTCCACGCCCCCGGCCTCGCCGCCCTCGGCCTCGACCCGGAGAGGCTGGTCCTCGTCGAGGCACCGCGGGCGGCCGACCGCGCCTGGGCCTTCGAGGAAGCGCTGCGCTCGGGCGTCCTGTGCGCCGTGCTCGGGGAACTGGGGGATCCCGGCTTCGTGTCGTCGCGCCGCCTGCAGCTGGCGGCCGGATCGGGGACGACCGGCCTGCTCCTGGTCCAGGGCCGGGCGCCCGCCTCCCCCAGCGCCGCGCGCAGCCGCTGGCGGGTCGCCTCGGCGCGCAGCGCGCCACGCATCGCGGGCGCCGAGGATGCGACATCCGGGGATCGGGGCCTCGCCCTCGCGATCGGCCCCGGCGCGCCGTGCTGGCGCGTCGAACTGAGGCGCGGCCCCGGCGCGACCTCGGGGGCATGGACGCTCGAATGCGGCTCGCGGGGCCTGCGCCTCGCCGATGGCGACCAGCAGGACGCCGCAGCCTTCGCGGGGAAGACGGGAGATGCAGACCAGGGAAGACGAAGGCCGTCCCGCGCCAGCGCCGGGGAGGCGGATCCTGTGCCTCTGGTTCCCCTTCCTGCCGCTCGACAGGCTCGCGCGCGATGAGGTGGCCGCCGGCGCGGCGACGGCGCGCGGGCCGCGCGTCGTCTTCGCCCAGGAGGGCAGGACCGCGCGGCTGGTCGCCGTCGACGGGAGGGCGCAGGCGGCGGGGCTGTCTCCGGGCATGACGCTGGCCGACGCGCGGGCCATCGAGCCCGCGCTCGACGCCGTCGCGCGGGATAGCGAGGCCGATCGCCGCTTCCTGCTCCGCATCGCGCGCTGGGCGGGATCGCGCGCGCCGCATGTCGCGCTCGACGGCGAGGACGGATTGCTCCTCGACGTGACGGGCGTGGCGCATCTCTTCGGCGGCGAGGAAGGACTGCGCGGCTCGACGATGCGGTCCCTCGCCCGCGCCGGGGTCGTGGCGCGCGCCGCCATCGCGCCGGGCGCCGCGGCGGCACGCGCCATGTGCAGGTTCCACGCCGCCGCCGCGCGCGCGCATGGCAGTGCGGCCATCCTCGCCGCCGGCACCGAGGCGGAGGCGCTCGCCGGGCTGCCGCCGGTCGCGCTCGGCCTGCCGGCCGCGACGACGGGGCTGCTCGACCGCCTCGGCATCGCGCGGATCGGCGACCTCGCCCGCCTGCCGCGCGACGGCCTCGCGGCGCGCTTCGGCGGCGAACTCCTTGCGCGTCTCGACGCGGCGCTCGACCGCCGCCCCGAGCCGATCTCGCCCCTCGAGCCCGAGCCTGACTGGCGCGCGCGCCGCGCCTTCGCCGAGCCGATCTCGACGCCGGAGGACCTCGCGCGCCTTGCGGCGGAGCTCGCGCAAGCCCTCTGCAATCGCCTGTCGCGCGCCAGCCGTGGCGCGCGACGGTTCGAGCTGCGCTGCCGGCGCATCGACGGCAGGGTCGAGGCCTGCGCCGTCGCCCTCGCCGTTCCGGCCCATGACGGGGCGCGCGTCGCGAGGCTTCTCGCCGCGCATGTCGAGCGCATCGACCCCGGCCTGGGCGTCGAGGGTGCCGAGCTCGTCGCGACCGGCGTCGAGGCGCTGCGCCCGGGCCAGCGCCTGCTCGCGGGCACCGGCGGCGACGCGGCGCGCGCGGACCTCGCGCCGCTGGTCGACGCCCTCGCCAACCGGCTCGGCGGCGGGGCCGTCGCGCGCCTCGCCCTCGCCGATCGCCACCTTCCGGAGGTGGCGCAGCGCATCGCGCCGGTGCTCGGCGAGCCCGGCGCGCCCGGTGACGCGGCGGCCACGCCCGCGCCGGGCACGCGGGCCTGGCGCAGCCCGTGGACCGACGCAGCGACGCGCCCGCCGCTCCTGCTCGAGGCGCCAGAGGCGGTGGAGGCGACGTCCGTGCTGCCCGACGGCCCGCCGCTGCAGTTCCGCTGGCGCGGCCGGCTGCGCAGGGCGCGGCGCGCCGACGGGCCAGAGCGCATCGCGCCGGAATGGTGGCGGTCGGAGATGCGCGGCCATGCGGCGCGGGCGCGCGACTACTACCGCGTCGAGGACGAGGACGGGGCCAGGCTCTGGATGTTCCGCGACGCCGGGGACGGCGCGGGTGGCGACGACGGCGCCGGGCGCTGGTTCGTCCACGGGATCTTCGCGTGAGCACGCGCCCGGCTCCTGCCTATGCCGAGCTGCAGGCGACGACCTGCCACGACTTCCTGCGCGGCGCCTCCCACCCGCACGAGCTCGTGGCGCGCGCGAGGGAACTGGGCCTCGCGGCGATCGCGATCACCGACCGCCACACGCTGGGTGGCGTCGTGCGCGCCCACGAGGCGGCAAGGGAGCACGGCATGCGGCTCGTGGTCGGCGCGCGCATCGAGCCCGCCGGCGCCCCGCCACTGCTGTGCTGGCCCGCGGACCGCGCGGCCCATGCGCGGCTCTCGCGCCTGGTCTCCGCCGGCCGCCGGCGCGCGGGACGCGCCGGCTTCGAGGCCTCGCTCGACGAGGCGCTCGAGGCGCTGCGCGGCTCGCCGGTCGCCGCGATGCCACCGGAGGCGCCGGACCCGGGCTTCGCGCGCATGCTCGCGCGGCTGCGCGAGGCCTTCGCCGACGACCTCCACCTCGTCGTCCACGCGCTGCGGCGCGGAGACGACGCGCAGCGCCTGGCGCACCACGCCGCGCTGGCGCGCGCCGCGCGCGTGCGGCTCCTCGCCACCAACGACGTCCATTTCCACGTCCCGGAACGACGCGCGCTGCAGGATGTCCTGGCATGCATCCGCGCGGGCGTGCAGCTCGACGCGGCCGGGCGGCGCCTCTTCGCCCATGGCGAGCGCCACCTCAAGGCGCCGGCCGAGATGGCGCGGCTCTTCGCGCGCCATCCCGACGCGATCGCGGCCGGGCTCGACATCGTCGCGCGCTGCCGCTTCTCGCTCGACGAGCTTCGCTACGACTACCCGGACGAGCCAGTGCCGCCGGGCGCCACGGCGCAATCGCATCTCGAGGCGCTCGCCTGGGAGGGCGCGCGCCGGCGCTGGCCCGCGGGCATACCAGGCAAGGTGCAGGGCCAGATCGCCCACGAGCTCGCGCTGGTCGCACAGCTCGGCTACGCGCCCTACTTCCTCACCGTCCACGACATCGTCGCCTTCGCCCGCGCGCGCGGCATCCTCTGCCAGGGCCGCGGCTCGGCGGCCAATTCCGCCGTCTGCTACGCCATCGGCATCACGGCGGTCGACCCCGAGCACTCGGACCTGCTCTTCGAGCGCTTCGTCTCCGCCGCGCGCGACGAGCCGCCCGACATCGACGTCGACTTCGAGCACGAGCGACGCGAGGAGGTTATCCAGTACATCTACGCGCGCTACGGCCGCGAGCGCGCCGGCCTCGCCGCGACCCTGATCCGCTACCGGCCGCGCAGCGCGATCCGCGACGTCGGCAAGGCGCTGGGCCTGTCGCGCGACGTCGTCGCGCGCCTCGCCGACACGGTCTGGGGCCGCGGTGGCGAGGCGCTCGACGAGGCGCAGGTCCGCGCGGCCGGCATCGACCCGCAGGCGCCGCGCGTCGCGCTCGCGCTGCGGCTCGCGCGCGAGCTGGTCGGCCTGCCCCGCCACCTGTCGCAGCATGTCGGCGGCTTCGTCATCGCGCGCGGCCGCCTCGACGAGATCGTGCCGGTCGTCGACGCCGCGATGGAGGGGCGCACGGTCATCGAGTGGGACAAGGACGACCTCGACGCGCTCGGCATCCTGAAGATCGACGTGCTCGCCCTCGGGATGCTGAGCTGCATCAGGCGCGCCTTCGCGCTGGTCGCGCAGGAGACGGGCGAGCGCCTCGAGCTCGCCACCATCCCGCGCGACGCGCCGGAGGTCTACGAGATGCTGTCGCGCGCGGACTCGATCGGCGTCTTCCAGGTCGAGAGCCGGGCGCAGATGAACATGCTGCCGCGGCTCAGGCCCGCCTGCTTCTACGACCTGGTGATCGAGGTCGCGATCGTGCGGCCCGGGCCGATCCAGGGCGACATGGTGCATCCCTACCTGCGTCGGCGCGAGGGCAAGGAACCGGCGGACCTGCCGTCGGAGGAACTGCGCGCGGTGCTCGGCAGGACGCTGGGCGTGCCGCTGTTCCAGGAGCAGGCGATGCGCATCGCCATCGTCGCCGCGGGGTTCTCCCCCGAGGAGGCGGACCGGTTGCGCCGCGCGATGGCCACCTTCCGCGCGCATGGCCGGATCTCGGAATTCGCCGCCAAGTTCGTCGACGGCATGGTGGCGCGCGGCTACGCGCGCGACTTCGCGGAGCGATGCTTCCGCCAGATCGAGGGCTTCGGCACCTACGGCTTCCCCGAATCCCATGCCGCGAGCTTCGCACACCTCGTCTATGTCTCGGCCTGGCTCAAGCGCTTCCATCCCGCGGCCTTCGCCGCCGCGCTGCTCGACAGCCAGCCCATGGGCTTCTACGCGCCGGCGCAGATCGTGCGCGACGCACGCGACCACGGCGTCGAGGTGCGCCCCCCGGACGTCAACGCCAGCGACTGGCTGTCTGTGCTGGAGGCAGGCGGGGCGCTGCGCCTCGGCCTGTCCCAGGTGAAGGGCCTCGGGCGCGCCCAGGCAGAGGCGATCGTCGCGGCGCGCGGCGCCGGCTACCGGGACATGGCGGAGCTGCGGTCACGGGCCGGCGCCTCCCAGGCGACGCTCGAGCGCCTGGCGGCCGCCGACGCATTCGCGAGCCTAGCCCTCGGCCGCCGCCAGGCGCTCTGGCAGGTCCTGGGGGCCGGGCATTTCGCCCCCGACGCGCGGGCGGCCCCCCTCCTCGGCCAGGTCGGCGCGGCCATGCCGCCACCTCCCGCGTCCCTGCCCGAGGCCTCGCTCGGCGAGGCCGTGCACGAGGACTACGCGACGCTGCGCCTCTCCCTGCGCGCCCATCCCGTCGGCCTGCTGCGGGAAAGGCTGCGCGCGGCCTCCCCCCGCCTCGTGGCGGCGGCGGAACTCGCCACCCTGCCCGACGGGGCGCGGGCCGCGGTCGCCGGCCTCGTCCTCGTGCGCCAGCAGCCGGGTTCGGCCAAGGGCGTCATCTTCATGACCCTGGAGGACGAGACCGGCCTCGCCAACCTCGTGGTCTGGCAGCATGTCTTCGCGAGGTTCCGGCGCGTCGTCCTTGGCGGGCGCCTCGTCGAGGCGCGCGGCAGGCTCCAGCGCGAGGGTGACCCTCCCCATGCGGTCATCCACCTCGTGGCCGACGCGCTCGGGGACCGGAGCGAGCACCTGGCGGAACTGACGCGATCGCCACCAGGGTCCCTGCTGTCGCCCCAGGCCTCCCGCGGCGACGAGGCCAGGCCATCATCGGGCGGACGCAGGCGGGGCGGCGCCGCGGCCGGGGCGCCGGACGGCCAGCGGCAACTCTTCCCCAGCCGCGACTTTCACTGATGCAGAAATGCAACAGAGAAGATGCGGCGGCAACAATGCTTGTTCCCTAGGCAGGATGTGGTGGTAAAGGTTACCTACCGAATCGCACCAATTCGGGCCTTCCTGTCGGCATTCGGATACCGAAGCGATGGAAGTCCCGGCCGGCACAACCAGACGAGGAAATCGAAAATGCCCTCTCGCAACGCCCTTCTCGCCGCGACGCTGCTGACTGCGGTCTCCGTCCCGGCCCTTGCCCAGAACCCCTCGCCGAAGGGCTTCTACGTGGGCGGCGCGCTTGGCGCGAACATGCAGAACGAGTCGACCTACTCGGGCCAGGGCATCAACAACGACAGCGAGCAGAAGATCGGCCCGATGGGCGCGCTCTCCCTCGGCTACGGCTACGGCAACGGCCTGCGCACCGAGATCGAGGCGGCGGCTCGCGCCAACGGCGTCGACAAGGTCGGCGGCACCGGCGGCTCTGGTGGCGAGGGCGACATCCGCGCCTACAGCGCGATGCTCAACCTGCTCTACGACATCGGCACCGGCACGGCCTTCACCCCGTATCTCGGCCTCGGCGCCGGCTGGGCCTTCCTCGACGCCGGTGGCGTCCGCAGCCTGAACGGCAACCGCACGGTCAACGGCTCGGACAACAAGTTCGCCTACCAGGGCATCGCCGGCGTCGCCTACGGCCTCAGCGACCAGCTGAAGCTCACCCTCGACTACCGCTACTTCGCGACGCTCGATCCGAAGTACTCGGCCAAGACCCAGGCTGGCGTGAGCACCTCGGTCGACAGCGAGTACAGCGCCCACAGCCTGCTGCTCGGCCTGCGCTACCACTTCGCCGCCCCCGCGCCGGTTCCCGTCGCCGTCCCGCAGGCCGCGCCGCCGGCCGCGCCGAAGGCCGACATCCAGCGCTCCTTCCTGGTGTTCTTCGACTTCAACAAGTCGGACGTCACCGCCGAGGCGAACCGCGTGATCGCGCAGGCCGCCGACCACGCCAAGCGCGGCGGCGTCTCGCGGATCGTCGTCACCGGCCACACCGACACCTCGGGCTCGCCCCAGTACAACCAGCGCCTCTCCGAGCGTCGCGCGGCGAATGTCCGCGAGGCACTCGTGCGCCAGGGCCTGGCCGCGAACGCGATCTCGACGGTCGGCAAGGGCGAGAGCGATCCGCTCGTCCGCACCGCCGACGGCGTGCGCGAGCCGCAGAACCGCCGCGCGGAGATCGTCCTCCAGTAAGGAAGACGCCGCCCCGGCCCTGCGCCGGACTGCAAGAGGGCGCGGATCCACGGATCCGCGCCTTTTTGTTTTCTGGCCTGGCTGGCGCGCGCGGGACTGGCCAGGGCGGGAACGCGCGACCGGCCCGCGGCGGCCACGCAAGCCGCACGGATACCGCCGCACGGATACCGCCGCACGGCACGCCGGCACGTGGCCGGCGCGCGATCACTTCCTCGGGGGCTGCCCCTGGTTCTGCGCCTGGGGTTGCGCCTTCTGCGGCGCGGGCTTCTGCTCGCCGCAGGTCGGGATGCCGATCGGATGCGACGCCGCGCGCTCGGCCGCGAACCTGTCGACCTCGGCGCTGGACACGGTCGACGCGCGCTCGAAGAGCGGACCCTGCTGCGTGCAGAACGTGCCCGTCCCGGACATGCTCGCGCGCGAATACTCGTTCGCCAGGGACGTCACGTAGCGATCCATCTGCGTGGTCGCGGCGCCGCCATGCACGCGGCGGAAATGCTCCTTGAAGACGGTGGCATGGCTCTGGGTCGCTGCCCGGTGACGCTCGACGAAGGCCGCGTAGGGAGCGGAGAAATCCTGGCCGCCGACGCCACGGCAGGTCAGAGCCGCGACCATCAGTTCCGTCATCAGCATGCGGAACTCGAAGGCAGATTTCTCGGGCGGCGTGAGGCAGCGACCCTGCGCGAGCGCGCGCGAGGCGTCGGCGGAGCAGATGGCGATGGCGGCAAGGGCCGCCGCGACGCGTGGCAGGCGATTCGTCTTCATGTGTCGCTTATAACCACTGGCTTCCGGGCGCGCCAAGGCCGGCGCCCCCGGGCCCTGGGGGAGAAACCATGCGACAGGAAGGCGCGCGCGAGGACGGGGTTCCGGTGGTCGAGGTGGTGGACGCCGCCACGATGGAGGATGCCGCGGTCGAGATCGCGAGGCTCGCGCATGAAGACGACGCCCGGGGCCAGGCACGCGAATGCTGGGCCGGCCTTGCACGCGACTGCGCCGCGGGAAAGGCGCTCGCGCTCGTGGCGCGCCGTGGGACGAGGATCCGGGGCGCCCTCGCGCTGCGATCCCTTGCCGGTACAGGGCCAGGTCGTGCCCATCGCGTCGAGATCGGCGCGTTCGCCGTCGCCCGGGACGAAGGAGGCGCCGATGTGGCGTCCGCCCTGCTCGCGCGCGCGGAGCAGGAGGCGCGGCGACTATCGGCCAGCCTCCTGACGATCGAGCTGCGCCAGGGCGATCCCCACGCGGCGCTCCTCCGCGCGCGCGGCTTCCGCCTCTCCGGCCGCATCCCGGGCGGCGCGGGTCCGGGCATCGACGCGCTGCTGTTCTGGAAGGACCTTTCGGCCGGGGCACCACCCCCGCTGCCCGCGCCGCCACCGCGCGACGACGTCGAGGTGCTCGCGCATGACCGGCTGTTCCGCAGCTATCTCGCGCTCGACCGGTTCGAGTTGCGCCACCGCCTGTTCGCGGGTGGCACGAGCGCCGTCGTCGGCCGGGACCTGGTCGTCCGCGGGCCGGCGGCGGCGATCCTGCTCTACGATCCCGACCGCGACCAGGTCGCGCTGGTCGAGCAGTTCCGGGTCGGCGCGCTGGCGGCTGGCATCGATCCGTGGATCCTCGAGACGGTCGCCGGCGTGGTGGAGCCCGGCGAGGACGCGGCCGAGGTCGCGCGGCGCGAGGCGCTCGAGGAAGCCGGCGCGCAGGTCGGCGAGATGGAGCGCATCGCCCGGTACCTCTCCAGCCCTGGCTGCAGCGACGAGACGGTGGAGAGCTTCGTCGGCCGCGTCGACGCATCGCGCCTTGGCGGCCTCCATGGCCTGCCCGAGGAGGGCGAGGACATCCGCGTCGTCGTGATGGACGCCAGCGCGGCCATCGCCGCCTGCGCCGACGGCAGGATCGGCAACGCGATCACGCTGGTCGCCCTTCAATGGCTCGCGCTCAACCGCGCGGCGCTGGCCGCGCGCTGGCGCAGGGCGTAGCCTCGCGGCGCGAAACGGAGGAACGAGACATGGCCGAACAGGTCCCGCCCCTGGTCCAGAGCGACTGGCTCGCCACGCGCCTCGGCGCGCAGGGGATCGTCGTCGTGGACGCCACCTACCACCTGCCCAATGCGGGCCGCGACGCGCGCGCCGAGCATGCCCAGGCGCACCTGCCCGGTGCCATCTTCCTCGACGTCGACGCGATCCGCGACGAGGCCAATCCATTGCCGCACATGGTGCCGGCCCCGAGCGCCTTCGCCGCGGCGATGGGCACGCTCGGCATCGGCAACGACGACCACGTCGTCGCCTACGACGCGCATGGCCTGATGAGCGCGGCGCGCGCCTGGTGGCTGCTGCGCCTCTTCGGCCACGACAGGGTCTCGATCCTCGATGGCGGCCTGCCGAAATGGAAGGCGGAGGGTCGCCCGCTTGAGGCTGGCATCGCCTCGCGTCCCGCCACGAGCTTCGCCGCCTCCTTCCGCCCCGCCCTGCTGCGCACCAAGGCGCAGGTGCTCGCGAACATCTCGCGCGCGGCGGAAACGGTCGTCGACGCCCGTTCCGCGGGCAGGTTCGAGGGCACGGCAGCCGAGCCTCGCGCAGGCCTGCGCGGCGGGCACATACCGGGCAGCCGCAGCCTGCCCTTCGACCGTCTCGTCGACCCGAAGTCGAAGACCGTCCTGCCGCCGGAGGAGATCTCGCGCGCCTTCGCGGCCGCGGGCGTCGACCCGGCGGGCCGCGTCGCCTGCAGCTGCGGCTCGGGCGTCACGGCCTGCGTGCTCGCGTTCGGGCTGTTCCTGCTCGGCAACCGCGACGTCGCCGTCTATGACGGCTCCTGGTCGGAATGGGGCGCCGCCGCCGACACGCCGGTCGAGGCGGGACCGGCGCGATGACCCTGTCGATCTCGGCCTGCCGCCCGGAGGACCGGGACGGCGTCGTCGCGCTCTGGCGCGCGACGTTCCCCGGATACGTGGACGATCACGCCGCGCAGCTCGCGCTCGCGCTCTCGAACCCCTCGACCGGCGTCTTCGTGGCCCGGGACGAGGTCGGCATCGCGGGGACGGCCATGGCGGGAAGCGACGGCATCCGCGGCTGGCTCCACTACGTGGCCGTGGCCGAGGACCGCCGGGGTCGCGGCATCGCGCGCGCCCTGGTGGCGCATTGCGAGGCCTGGCTCGCCAGCCAGCGCGGCGTCACCAAGGTCAACCTCCAGGTGCGCGGAGACAACGAGACGGTCATCGGCCTCTACCGGCGCCTCGGCTACGCGACCGAGGACCGGGCGAGCATGGGAAAGCGCCTCGCCCCGCCGGGCGGCCAGGTGCCGCCGCCACCTTCGAGCGGCACGCCGGGCTGCATCGACGTCACGATCACCCATCTCGAGGCGACGTCCCCCCCCGGCCCGGCCCGTCCCCCCATGCCGGCGCTCAAGCTCGCGATGCTCCGGGTCGACCGGATCTCCGTGCCCTATTTCCGCTACCTCTACGCGGAGATTGGCCGGGACTGGATCTGGCACGAGCGACGGCTGCTCGACGACGCGACGCTCGCCGCGCGCTTCGAGGATCCGGGCGTCCAGGTCCATGTCCTCCATGTCGGAGGCGAGCCTGGCGGCTATGTCGAGCTCGACATGCGGCGGCTTCCAGCCGAGGCCGAGCTGGCCTTCTTCGGGCTGCGCGGCGCGCTCACCGGCCGGGGCGTCGGGCGGTGGCTGCTGGACTGGGCCATGCGCGAGATGTGGCGCACCGAGCCGCGGCGGCTCTACGTAAACACCTGCACGCTCGACCACCCGGCGGCCCTTCCGCTCTACCAGAAACTGGGTTTTCGCCCATTCGCGCAGGAGCGGAAGACCATACTCGACCCGCGCCCTCTCCATTGACCCCGATCCCGGGCGCGCCAGCTAAAACACGCTCCCGGTCCGGCGCGAAGATTGCTAGTGTCGGGCGGATTGGCCGGCCCCCGGCCAAGACTCCAATCAACAGGTGAGGTTTCGACAATGAAGGCTCTGACCGCCCTCGCGTTCGGCGCGGGCATCATTGCCGCCATCGGCGGCGGCGAGGCTCTGGCCCAGACCAAGAGCACGCTCGACATCGTCAAGGAGCGCGGTCGCCTGCGCTGCCAGCACGGGCAGCCCTCGCCCGGCTTCTACGAGCAGACCGCTAATGGCGGCTGGCGTGGCCTCGACCATGACGTCTGCCGCGCGATCGCGGCCGCCGTCCTCGGCGACGCGACCAAGATCGACGTGCAGTCGGTCACCAACGCGGTCCGCTTCACGGCGCTCGCCAACGGCGAGTCCGACGTCCTCGTCCGCACCACGACCTGGTCGCTGCTGCGCGACAGCCAGCTCGGCCTCGACTTCCATGGCGTCAACTTCTACGACGGCCAGGGCTTCATGGTGCGCAAGGACAGCGGCATCAAGAGCGCCAAGGAACTCAACGGCGCCACGATCTGCGTGATCACCGGCACCACGACCGAGCTCAACCTCGCCGACTACTTCCGTACCAACAACATGACCTACAAGGCCTTCACGACGGCCGACTCCAACGTCGCCCGCGAGACCTACGAGAAGGGTGGCTGCGACGCGAACACGAACGACAAGTCGTCGCTGGCCTCCAGCCGCGCGACCTTCGCGAAGCCCGGCGACCACGTCATCCTGCCGGAGACCATCTCCAAGGAGCCGCTGGGCCCCGTGACGCGCCATGGCGACAACCAGTGGGGCGACATCGTGAAGTGGTCGCTCTACGTCATGATCGCCGCCGAGGAGTTCGGCATCACCGCCGCGACCGTCGACAAGGTCCGCGCGGAGACGAAGGACCCCGAGATCCGCCGCATGCTTGGCCTCGAGGGCGAGCTCAACAAGGGCCTCGGCCTCGACAAGGACTGGGCCTACCGGATCATCAAGCAGGTGGGCAACTACGGCGAGAGCTACGAGCGCAATGTCGGGGCCACGACCCCGCTGAACATCCCGCGCGATGGCAGCCTCAACGCCCTGTGGACCAAGGGCGGGCTGATGTACACCCCGCCGTTCCGCTGAGCTGAACGGGTCTTCCTGCGCCGCCGGGTCGCGAGCGATCCCGGCGGCGCGGGTCCTGGCACCGCGCCCCTCGCCGCTTGGGCCACCGCGCGTCGCGCGGACGGCATCTTCGGCAGGGGCGCGGCAACCGGCCCCTCGAACGGACCGGCTCCCCCCATGCCCCCGATATCGATAGCCGTCGACGCCCGGCGCGGCCGCCTGGCCGAGTGGCTCTACGACAGCCGATTCCGCTCGATCGTGGCGCAGGCCGTGGTGGTTGGCGTGGTCGCGTGGGGCTTCTGGTACCTTGCCTCCAATACCCAGGAGAACATGGCCCGCCGCGGCCTCTCCACGGGGTTCGACTTCGTGTTCGGCACGGCCGGCTTCGACATCAGCTGGTCGCTGTTCGAGGTCAAGGCAGGCGCGACCTATCTCGACGTCTACAAGGTCGGGATCGTCAACACGCTCGTCGTCTCGATCCTGTCGATCTTCTTCGCGACGGTGCTCGGCTTCACCGTCGGCATCATGCGCCTCTCCGGCAACTGGCTCGTGTCCCGCCTGGCCGGCTGGTACATCGAGGTGCTCCGGAACACGCCCCTCCTGCTCCAGATCTTCTTCTGGTTCATCGGCGTCTTCACCGGCCTTCCGCCGCCGCGCCAGTCCTACCAGCCGGTCGAGGGCTTCGTGCTCAACAACCGCGGCTTCTTCA
>JBEGVV010000041.1:0-5179 GCA_041178225.1 Pseudomonadota bacterium
CCGTCGTTGCGCGGCAGGGGCGTGGAGAAGTCCACCCAGTTCCGGTTGAGGTCGACGTTCTCCTCGGTCGTCCGGCTGAGCCAGGCCCAGCCGAAGGGATTGACCGCATGGACGAGCAGCACCGCGGTGTCGCGGGGCAGCGAAGCCGTGCCGCCGGACAGCAGCCAGTCGAGCTGCGCGCCGCCGCCGCAGAAGCCCTCGACGCCGTGCGTGCCCGAGATCATGGCCACGACATGGCGCGCGTCCTTCGGCCCGACCCAGGCCGCGTCGGTGGCGAGGACCTCCCCCGCCGGCCCGCGACGCGGGTTCTCGTGGCTGTCCACCTCGATGCCGAAGACGCGGCAGGCATCGAGGAAGCGCGCCCGCGCGGTCGCGTAGTCGGGCGAGAAGCAGAGCCGAGAGGCGCGGTCGATGTCCATGCGTCACTCCATGCGCGATGCCGGCCGAGCATAGCGCGGGGAAAATCCCTCCAGAGGAGAAATGCGGAGCATTTCTCCTCTGGGGAGGGTTTCGCGGCTAGTCTTCCGCCATGGATGCCCAGCCCACGTCGCTTTCCCGCGCCGCCCTGTGGATGTCGGGATGGCTGTCGCTGATGCTCGTGATCGCCATCGCCGGACGCGAGGCGCTGCGCGGGCTCCATGTCTTCCAGGTCATGGAGCTGAGGTCGCTGATCGGCTTCGCGATGGTCTGGCCGCTGGTGCACGCCTCCGGCGGCTGGCGGGCGATGGGCACGGCGCGGCCGGGCCAGCACGTCCTGCGCAACGTCGTGCATTTCGGGGCGCAGTATTGCTGGTTCGCGGCGCTGCTGATGATCCCGCTCGCGCAGGTCGTCGCGATCGAGTTCACGATGCCGATCTGGTCGGCCGTGCTCGCGGTCGCGCTGCTGGGCGAGCGCATGGACCGCGGGAAATGGATCGCGATCGCCCTTGGCCTGGCGGGCGTGGTGGCGATCGTGCGGCCCTCCGCGACCACGATCGAGCCCGGCCAGCTGGTCGCGCTCGCCTCGGCCCTCGGCTTCGCGGCCTCGGTCGTGCTGGTGAAGTCGCTCACGCGCACCGACGCCGCGATCAAGATCAGCGTCTGGATGCTTGTCGTGCAGAGCGTGATCGGCCTGCTGCCCGCGCTGCATGTCTGGGCCTGGCCGACGCCCGTGGCCTGGGGCTGGGTCGCGGTGGTGGCGTTCTGCGGCGTCTACTCGCACTACTGCTTCGCGCGCGCCATGCAGCACGCGCCGGCGACCGTGCTCGTGCCCATGGACTTCCTGCGCGTGCCGCTCACCGCGCTGGCCGGCTGGGCCATCTACGGCGAGCGCGTGGACGCGATGACGGTCGTCGGCGTGCTGCTCATCCTCGCGGGCAACCTGCTCAACCTGCGCCGGCGCTGAGCGCGCGCCGCCGCGGGATTGCATGGCCGCGCGGGGCGGCTATGGTCGGCGGCCCCCAACGCCGACGCCCCAGCGCATGACCGAAGACCTCTCGCGACCGCCCGCGCCGGGCAAGGACCTCTGGGTCTTCGCCTACGGGTCCCTGACATGGGACCCCGGCTTCCCGTTCGAGGAGGCGCGGCCAGCGCTGCTGCGCGGCTACCATCGCGCCTTCTGCCTCTACTCCACGCATTACCGCGGCACGCCCGAGCGCCCGGGCCTCGTGCTCGGCCTCGACCGCGGCGGCGCGTGCCGTGGCATCGCCTACCGCATCGCGGCCCCGCGCGTGGCCGCCGCCTGGGCCTATCTCTGGGAGCGCGAGATGCTGGACGACGCCTATGCCTGCCGCGTGCTGCGCCTGCGCGTCGGCGGGCGCGTGGTGCATGCGCGCGGCTTCGTGATCGACCGCGCGCATCGCAGCTACGCGGGCAAGCTCGGCCTCGCGCGCATGGCGGAGATCATCCGCGGCGCCCATGGCAGGCGCGGCGCGTGCAGCGCCTATCTCGAGAACACGGTGCGTCGCCTCGACCAGCTCGGCATCCCCGACCGCCGGCTCCACGAATTGCTGGTGGCGGTGCGAGGCGGGGAAGAGCCCCGCCGCTAGCGCGCGGCGAGCCAGTCGGCGAGCGGGGCGGCGATCGCGGCGATGCCCTTGTAGGCGAGCTCGCCGTCGGGAAGGTGGCGGATGGCGGCGGCGAGGTTGCGCGCGTCGGCTGGCGGCACTTCGCCCAGCGGCATGACGCGGGTGTCGATCGTGAAGAGGATCGCGCGGCTGCGCGCCAGGCGGCGCAGCGTCTGGCGCTCGTTGCGCATGAACAGGCCGTCGGCGAAGCGCTCGGGCGGCACGGCGTGCTTGCGCGGCGACTGCGGCTGGAACAGGTCCGGCCGGTCGTGGATCGTCCAGTTCCAGCGCTCGACGATGCGCCCATCGGCGAGCGCGCCGAAGAACCTGTCGACCGGCCGCGCCAGCGCGCGGTCGTAGTCGGGCACTGGGCCGTGGATCTCCGCGAGCGGGTGGCCGAGCTTCTCGCCGAGCCGCCAGCGCGAGGGGAAGCACAGCGAGGCCGCGACGAGGCGCGGCACGCCCGCGGCATCCTCCTGCACGAGGCAGAGGTCGTCGGGGACGAGGCGTCCCGCGAGGTCGAGCGGATGCATCGACGGGCTGCTCATGCCGACCAGTTCCGACGTCGCGGCGATCGCGAACATGGTGCCCATGCGCGGGTAGCGCGTGGGGAAGCGCCGCGGCAGGTGGTCGAAGAGGAGCTGCGCGACCTCCGAGCCGGCCTCCTCGGTTCCCGGTAGCGCGGCGAAGACCTCGGCGTGGTGATCGGCAAGCAGCCGGCGCTTGAGCACCAGCTTCTCGCGCTGGTCGTCGCCCAGCACGATCCAGTCCCGCTCCGGGATCGCGACCAGGCCCATGCGCGGCCGGTGCGGGCCGGCGGCGGCCTGGGCGAGCAGCGCCGAGACGGCCGGGTCGATCATCGCGCCCGCGCCGCGCCGCTCAGGCGCATTTCGAGTAGCCGCAGCTCGTGCAGGTGTCGCAGCCCTCCTGGCGGATCAGCGACGGCGCGCTGCACTTGGGGCAGCTGCGCATGCGCGCGGCCGCGCCGCCCGAGACGGCGGAGAAGCGCGGGCGCGACGCCGCGCCCGACGCGGCCTGCGGCGCGCCCACGGCCTGGATCTCGGCCGGCGCGGCCTCGGCCACGACGTCCGCCGGCACCAGGCCGACATCGGCGTAGGGATCGCTCGACAGCGTGCCGCCGGGACGCACGAAGCCGATGTCGACCATGTGGCGCTCGATGACCTCGCCGATCGCGGCCAGCAGCGAGGGCACGTAGCGCCCGTCCATCCACTGCCCGCCGCGCGGGTCGAACACGGCCTTGAGCTCCTCGACGACGAAGGAGACGTCGCCGCCGCGGCGGAACACCGCCGAGATCATGCGCGTGAGCGCCACCGTCCAGGCGTAGTGCTCCATGTTCTTGGAGTTGATGAAGACCTCGAAGGGGCGGCGGCGGCCTTCCATCACCACGTCGTTGAGCGTGATGTAGAGGGCGTATTCGCTGTCCGGCCACTTGATCTTGTAGGTCTTGCCGGGCAGCGCCTCGGGCCGGTCGAGCGGGCGCGTCATGTAGACGACGCCGCCAGCCTCGAAGGCGTCGGCCGGCCGCGGCGCGGGCTTGTCGAGCGGCAGGGCCTGCTGGACCGGCGCGGGCTCCTTCTTGTCTTCCTTCTTCGTCTCGAGGACCGCGCCGGTGATGTCGTTGGGCCGGTAGGTCGTGCAGCCCTTGCAGCCGAGGTCGTAGGCCTGCTGGTAGACGCCCTTGAAGGCCTCGAAGGAGATGTCCTCCGGCACGTTGATCGTCTTGGAGATCGAGGCATCGATGTATTTCTGCACCGCGGCCTGCATCACCACGTGCTCCGCGGGCGTGAGGCGCTGCGCGTCGACGAAGCTGTCGGGCAGCTCGGCATTCTCGCCGAACATGCGGCGGTGCAGGCGGTAGGCGTGGTCGCTGACCTCCTCGGTCTTGCGCGTGCCGTCCGGCATCAGGACGTTGCGCAGGTAGGAGAAGCTGAACACCGGCTCGAGGCCGGAGGACACGTTGTCGGCCATCAGCGAGATCGTGCCGGTCGGCGCGATCGAGGTGAGCAGCGCGTTGCGGATGCCGTGCGCGGCGATCGCCTCGCGGATCGCGGCGGGCAGTTCCGAGGCGATCTCGCCGGAGAGGTAGCGCTCGCGGTCGAAGAGCGGGAAGGGACCCTTCTCGCGCGCCAGCTCGACCGAGGCCATGTAGGCGCCATCGCGGATGCGCGCCATCCAGCGTTCCGTGAGCGCGACCGCCGCGTCCGTGCCGTAGCGCACGCCGCACATGATCAGCGCGTCGGCGAGGCCGGTGATGCCGAGCCCGATCCGCCGCTTGGCCTTCGCCTCGTCGCGCTGCGCCTCCAGCGGGAAGCGCGAGACGTCGGTCACGTTGTCCATCATGCGCACGGCGAGCGGCAGGATGCGGTCGAGCTCGGCCTCGTCGAGCTCGGCCTCCGGCGTGAACGGCGCCTTGACCAGGGCGGCGAGGTTGACCGAGCCGAGCAGGCAGGCGCCGTAGGGCGGCAGGGGCTGCTCGCCGCAGGGATTGGTCGCGCGGATGTCCTCGCAGTAGTGGAGGCGGTTCCGGCGGTTGATGCGGTCGATGAAGATCACGCCCGGCTCCGCGTAGGCGTAGGTCGAGCGCATGATGCGGTCCCAGAGCTCGCGCGCGCGCAGCGTCCGGTGGACCGTGTCGCCGAAGCGCAGCTGCCAGGGCGCGTCCTCGCGCACCGCGTCCATGAAGGCGTCGGTCACGAGGACGGAGAGGTTGAACATGCGCAGCCGCCCTGGCTGGCGCTTGGCGTCGATGAAGGCCTCGATGTCCGGATGGTCGCAGGCGAGCGTCGCCATCATCGCGCCGCGGCGATGGCCCGCGGACATGATCGTGCGGCACATCGCGTCCCACACGTCCATGAAGCTGAGCGGGCCGGAGGCGTCGGCGCCGACGCCCTTCACCGGCGCGCCCTTGGGGCGCAGCGTCGAGAAGTCGTATCCGATGCCGCCGCCCTGCTGCATCGTCAGCGCGGCCTCGCGCAGGTGCGAGAAGATCCCCGCCATGTCGTCGGGGATCGTGCCCATGACGAAGCAGTTGAAGAGCGTGACGTGGCGGCTGGTGCCGGCGCCGGCGACGATGCGGCCCGCGGGGATGAACTTGAAGCCCTCGAGCGCGCCGT
>JBEGVV010000042.1:0-38068 GCA_041178225.1 Pseudomonadota bacterium
GGCTCCAGCGCGATGCGCCCGAACTGCGCGCTGGGGTTGCCGGAGACCTCGGCGATGGCGAAGTCGAGCTCGACGTTGCGCTCCACCGGCGTCGCGCGGACCTCGAAGCGCCTGACGGCGCCCTCGTTGTCGTCGGAGTAGTAGTCCATCAGCAGGAAGGCCTGCCGCACCCCGCCCTGCTCCTGCGGGAAGCAATGCGCGTTGGTGATGATGTGCCGCGCGGACAGGATCGAGGCCGTGCAGTTCGAGTAGCCGTTGCCGGGAACCACGGGGCTCGCCATCAGCACGTCGAGGCGGCCCACCGGCAGGGCGATGCGGCGGAAGCGGTCCTGCTCGCGGTAGTTGGACAGCGGCTCGAAGTTCGCGTTGCGGCCCAGCACGTTCTGCAGCTGGACCAGCGACAGGCCGCCCGCGCTCTGCGGCAGCCGGACCACGACCTTGCCGAACTGGTCGGAGGGCAGGAACACCAGGCCGCCCTGCGCCAGCGCGGGCGGCGCGAGCAGCAGCGCGGCGACCAGGCCGATCGCGCAGGCCAGAAGTCGCATGGCGTCTCCCCATCCTTGCCGGGCATGACGCTACCCCCGCCGCAACCATGGCGGGAAGCCCGGACATGCGGCGACGACCCGCGCGGCGCTGGGGCAAAAAAAGAGGGCCGCATCTTGCGACGCGGCCCAAGTCTAGGGAGGAAACGCCCGGGAAGGGGCGAAGCGCCGCTTCCCGTGCGGCATCAAGCGATGCCGCACCGCACAAACTACATTGTGCAGCGCAAAAATCAAGTCCCTGCAAAGCGCGGGCGAAACCCTTTAAACCGGAGGTCCGGTCCGGATCGGACCGAACCCGGCCTGGCCGGGTCGAGCTGGCAGGGGGCGACCGCGGGACGCATGGCGGACGAGGCCTGGGCAAGGCTGGAAGGCACGGGGGCGCAGGCGAGGCTGGTCCTTGGCGGCGACTGGACGCTGCGCCACGCGCGGCAGGCCGAGGCCTGCCTGCCGGCGCGCGCGGGCGTGGCGCCCGGCCCGCTCGCGGTCGACACCTCCGCGGTCGGCGCGATGGACACCGCCGGCGCCTTCCTGCTCGCCCAATGGCTGCGCCAAGCCGCGACCGCGGGCGCGACTGCGGAGTTCGCCGGCGGCAACCCGGCGCACCACGCGCTCGTCGCGCGCGTCCAGCTCAAGGAGCGCCAGCCGCTCGCGCGGCCCGCCGTGCCGGCGCTGGTGCGGCTCGCGCATCGCACGGGGCGCGCGACCTTCGCCTTCGCCAGCGCCGCGGCGAACCTGCTGCAGTTCTTCGGCCTGGTCAGCGTGAAGCTCGTGCTCGTGCTGCTGCGCCCGCGGCGGCTGCGGCTGCGCGCGGTGGTCGCGCATGTCGAGCGCATCGGGCTGCACGCCCTGCCGATCCTCGGCCTGCTCTCCTTCCTGATCGGGGTCGTGCTCGCCTACCAGGGCGCGGACCAGCTGCGCACCTACGGCGCGGAGATATTCACGGTCAACCTGCTCGGCGTCTCGATCCTGCGCGAGCTCGGCGGGCTGCTCACCGCGATCCTCGTCGCCGGCCGCTCGGGCAGCGCCTTCGCCGCCGAGATCGGCACGATGAAGGTGAACGAGGAGGTCGACGCGATGCGCACGATGGGCCTCGACCCGGTCGAGGTCCTGGTCCTGCCGCGGCTGCTGGCGATGGTCATCGCGCTGCCGCTGCTGACGCTCTATGCCAGCCTGATGGCGCTGGCAGGCGGCGCGGTGATGGTGGTCGGCGCGCTCGGCATCACCCTGCCCCAGTTCCTCAACCAGCTGGGCGAGGCGGTGATGCTCTCCACCTTCTGGGTCGGGCTGTCGAAGGCGCCGGTCTTCGCGCTGCTGATCGCGCTCGCGGGCTGCTACGAGGGCCTGCAGGTCACCGGCAGCGCCGAGAGCGTGGGTCGGCAGACCACCAAGTCCGTGGTCGAGGCGATCTTCCTCGTGATCGTCGCCGACGCCTTCTTCTCCATCCTCTTCGCGCAGCTCGGCCTGTGAGCGCGCCCGCCCCCGACCCGGTCGTGCGCGTGCGCGGGCTCGTCACGCGCTTCGGCACGCAGGTCATCCATGACGGCCTCGACTTCGACATCCGCCGCGGCGAGGTGATCGGCATCGTCGGCGGGTCGGGGACCGGCAAGTCGGTGCTGCTGCGCACGATGATCGGGCTGAAGCAGCCGGAGGGCGGCCGCATCGAGGTCTTCGGCCGCCCCTGGCCGCGCCGCGAGAAGGAACTGCGCGCGCTGCAGGCGCGCTGGGGCATCCTGTTCCAGAACGGGGCGCTGTTCTCGGCCCTGACCGTCGCGCAGAACGTGCGCGTGCCCTTCCTCGAGCACGCGGACCTCGACCCCAAGCTCGTCGGCGGGCTGATCCGCGTGAAGATCGACATGGCCGGCCTGCCGCCCGAGGCCGGCGCGAAGTACCCGTCGGAGATCTCCGGCGGCATGCGCAAGCGCGCGGCGCTGGCCCGCGCGCTCGCCCTCGACCCGGAGATCCTGTTCCTCGACGAGCCGACGGCGGGGCTCGACCCGATCTCCTCCGCCGCCTTCGACCAGCTGATCCGCGACCTGCAGAAGGCGCTCGGCCTCACCGTCGTGATCGTCACCCACGACCTCGACACGCTGGTGACGATCACCGATCGCATTGCGGTGCTCGTGGACCGCCGTATTATCGTCGGCACGCTCGACGAGCACCTCGCGAACCCGCATCCCTGGATCCGCGAGTACTTCCACGGGCCGCGCGGCCGCGCCGCGCGCCACGAACCCTGAGCCGATCGGACGGAGAGATGGAGAACCGCGCCAGCTACACGCTCGTCGGTGCCTTCGTGCTCGTCGTGCTCCTCGCCGGCGCCGCCTTCGCGGTGTGGCTGGCGCGCTTCGAGCTCAAGGAGGAGCGCACCTTCTACTACATCTACTTCCGCGGCTCGGTGGCCGGGCTGTCGGAGGGCTCGGCCGTGCGGCTGCGCGGCGTGCCGGTCGGCACGGTGACCGGCATCGCGATCGACCAGCGCAACGTCGAGCTGATCGAGGTGACGATCGCCCTCAAGGCCGGCACCCCGGTCAAGACCGACACCACGGCGACCCTCGCCTCGCAGGGCATCACCGGCGTCGCCTATGTCAGCCTCACCGGCGGATCGAACGCCGCGGCCCCGCTGCTGCCGCGCGAGGGCAAGCGCCGCGCCACCATCCCGTCTGTCGCCTCGCCGCTCGAGAAGCTCTTCGAGGAGGCGCCCAACGTCATCGCCAGCACCGGGATCGTCGCCGCGCGCGCCGCGGCGCTATTGAGCGAGGACAACGTCGCGCGCATCGCCAGCATCCTGCGCAGCGTCGACGACCTCGCCACGACGCTCGCCGAGCGCCGGTCGCATGTCGACCCGCTGGTGCAGGACGCGCGCGCCGCCGCGGAGGCCGCGCGCGGGGCCGCGGAGGCGGCGCGCCAGCTCGCCGACGACGCACGCGCCGCGATGGCGCGCGTCGAGCGCGAGGCGACCGCCGCGATCGGCGACACGCGCGTGCTGCTGCGCGACGCGGACAGGCTGGTGACGGGCGCGCAGCCCCTGCTCGGCGACCTGCGGCAGGGCGCGCAGGGCTTCGCGCGGCTCGCGACCCAGGCCGAGGCGCTGGTGCGCGACACGCGCGGCCCGCTGCGCGGCTTCGCCGACCAGGGCCTGCACGAGTTCTCCCAGTTCGTCGTCGAGGCGCGCCAGCTGGTCGCCGCGCTGCAGCGCCTGTCGCTGCAGATGGAACGGGATCCCGCGCGCTTCCTGTTCGGCGACCAGACGCGCGGCTTCGATCCCTCCCGCCGCGAGCAGGTGCGCTGATGGCGAGCCGCAGGCAACTCCTCCTCCTCGCCGCCGCGCCCGCGATCGCGGGCTGCTCCGGCATCCTTCCCGGGCAGGGCGACCCGGCGCAGCTCTACACGCTGACGCCGAAGAACAGCTTCGCGGCCGACCTGCCCCGTGTCGCGTGGCAGCTGGTCGTGGAGCTGCCCGTCGCGGCCGCTGGCCTCAACACCTCGCGCGTGGCGCTGCAGCGCACGCCGGTCAGCCTCGACTACTTCGCGCGCGCCAACTGGAGCGACGCGGCGCCCGCGATGCTGCAGACGCTGCTGGTCGAGTCCTTCGAGAACACGGGGCGCATCGTGGCCGTGTCGCGCGAGTCGGTGCGCCTGCGCCCCGACTATCTCCTGCAGACCGACCTGCGGGAGTTCGCGGCCGAGTACTTCCCCGACGCGGCACGGCCGCCGCTGGCCCGCGTGCGCATGACGGCGAAGCTCGTGCGCGTAGCGGACAGGGCGATCATCGCCTCGACCTCGGCGGAGCGCGCCGAGCGCGCGAAGGCCGACACGATGGACGCGATCATGCTCGCCTTCGACGAGGCCGCGGGCGGCGTGATGCGCCGGATCGTGGAGTGGACCCTGCGCGCGCCGGGCACGTCGGCGCGCCCCGAGCGCTGACGGACACCGGAGGGACGACGATGGGCGAGGTCGCGGAACGCATGCGCGCGAAGCTCGTGGCGGCGCTCGCGCCGGCGCGGCTCGAGATCGTCGACGACTCGCACCGCCATGCCGGCCATGCGGGCGCGCATCCCGGCGGCGAGAGCCATTTCTCGGTGACGATCGTCTCCGCCGCCTTCGCCGGCGCCAGCCGCGTCGCGCGCCAGCGCATGGTCCATGCCGCGCTGGCCGAGGAGCTGCGCGAGCGCGTCCACGCCCTGCAGCTCAGGACGCTGGCGCCCGCAGAGGATGACGCCGCTCGCTGAACGCCTCGCGCGCCACGCGGCCTGGGCCTGCGTCGCCGCGCTGGCCGTGCTGTCGCTGCTGCCGCGCGAGGACATGGTGCGCACCGGCGCCGCGGGGTGGATGGAGCATGCCGTGGCCTATGCCGGCACGATGGCGATGTTCGCGATCGGGCATCGCGCGCGGCTCGGCCTGCTGCGCCCGGCCCTCGCGCTGTGCGGCTACGCGGCGCTGCTCGAGCTCGCCCAGCATCTCTCGCCCGGTCGTTCGCCCGCGCTGCGCGACGCGCTCGCCGGCGCGGCGGGCGCGCTCGCGGTGGCGCTGGCCGCGCGCGCGATCGCGCGGCGCTGATCACCGCGCGATGGCGATCCCGCGACCGGCGAAGAAGCGGTCGAACACCTCGGGCGCGAGGCGCGCGCCGCAGCGCGTCGCCTCGTCGAAGCCGGAGGGGTTGTGGAAGACGATCGCGTCGGGCCCGGCCTCGAGCACCAGCACGAGGTGCCCGCCGCGGCGCGGC
Source organism: Pseudomonadota bacterium (assembly GCA_041178225.1). Classification (GTDB taxonomy): domain Bacteria; phylum Pseudomonadota; class Alphaproteobacteria; order CACIAM-22H2; family CACIAM-22H2; genus CAIOSQ01. Next base: position 5,263 of record JBEGVV010000042.1, read on the forward strand.
GGCGGCTGGCCGGGCGCGCGGATCGAGGGATGGACCGAGGCGATGAAGAAGGCCGCGCGCTCCATCGTCCGCGCGATCGCGTGGGCGTCGATGCCGACGACGACCTCGGCCTCCACGCCCCACGCCTCGCGCAGCCACGCGACGCAGGGCGCGTAGACCATCCCGCGTATCGCGCCGCCCTCCTCCTCCACATAGGCGCCGCGCGCCGTGGCCGCGCGCGCGAGCTCGAGGATCGGCGGCGCGCCCAGCCCGCGCGCGGCCAGCACCATGCGCACGCAGGCCATGCCGCAGACATGGTGCGCCCAGCGCGCGTACTCGGCCACGTCGCGCGCGCCCGACGCGGCCCAGAGCGGGTCGTCGGCGAGGCGCGCGGGATCGGCGGCGAAGTCGCGGCCGAGCCCGGGGCTCTCCCACTGGGCGAAGCACGGCGCCTGCGCCATCCGCGGGCCCCTCGCCGGGCGCTCAGGCCGCGCTGGCGCCGGCCGCGGCGGGCGCGGCCTTCTGCTCGCGCGCGATGCGCAGCTGCGCCACCTGGTGGCGCTTGCGGCGCATCACCTCGAAGCGCAGCCCGTGGAAGACGAAGACCTGCCCGATGTCGGGGATCACGCGCGATTCGTGCATCACCAGACCCGCGATCGTGGCCGCCGGCTCGTCGGGCAGGCGCCAGTCGAACTCGCGGTTGAGGTCGCGGATCGTCACCGTTCCATCCACCACCCAGGAACCGTCGGGCTGCGCGCGCACGCCCGGCACCTGGAACTCGTGCTTCTCGGCGATGTCGCCGACGATCTCCTCGAGGATGTCCTCGAGCGTCACGATGCCGAGCAGCACGCCATACTCGTCGACCACCACGGCGAAGTGGTCGCGGCGCCGCCGGAAGGCGTGCAGCTGGTCGAGCAGCGTCGTGGTGTCGGGGATGAACCAGGGGTGCGCGGCGATGCGCGGCAGGTCGAGGTCCTCCACGCGGCCGCGCGCCTCGCGCAGCGCGCGCAGCAGCGCCTTTGCGTGCAGCACGCCGACGATGTTCTCGCGGCTGCCGCGGTAGAGCGGTATGCGCGTGTGCGCGCTCGACAACGCCTGCTGCAGCACCGCGGACGGTGGCTGCTCGATGTCGAGCGCCACGACCTGGTTGCGGTGGATCATGATCTCGCCGACGGTGACGTCGTCGAGGTCGAGGATGGAGCGAAGCATCTCGCGCTCGCGCCGCGACGCGCGGCCCGGCTCGGCGTGCAGCTCGATCGCGCCGCGCAGTTCCTCCTCGGCCTGCGCGCGCCGCTCGCGCGAGCCGGCCCGCGGGCGGCGCGAGACGAGCGGCAGGACGAGGCGCACCGCAAGCTGGATGGCGCGCGATGGCGGGCCGAGCGCGCGCAGCGCCGGCGCGAGCACGGGCTCGACGGCGAGGATCGTGCGGTCCGGGCTCGCGAGGCCGGCGGTCTTCGGCAGCACCTCGCCGAAGAAGACGACGAGGACCGACATGGCCACGGCCGCGTAGGCGACGCCCGCCTCGCCGAACATGGCAACGAGCCAGCCCGTGGCGACCGCCGAGGCCACCATGTTGACCACGTTGTTGCCGAGCAGGATCGCGGCCAGCGCCTCGTCCTCGCGCTCGCGCAGCGCCAGGACCCGGCGCGCGCGCGCGTTGCCGTGCTGCGCCAGCGCGGTCAGCCGCGCGCGCGACGAGGCCGTGAGGGCGGTCTCGGCGATCGAGAAGAACGCCGACAGGCAGAGCAGGAGCGCGACCGCCGCGGCGGCGAGCGGCCAGGGGATGGCGAGCGCGTCGAGCGCCTCCATGGCCGGGCCCTCAGGCCGCCAGCGCGGCGGCGAGGATGCGGCGCACCGCGTCGGCCGGGACGTCGTGGGCGACGAAGGCGTCGCCGATGCCCCGCGCGAGGATGAAGGTGAGGCCGCCGCGCGCCTTCTTGTCCTGCGCCATCAGCGCGACGAGGCGCTCGACGTCCCAGTCGCCCTGCGGCGGGCGCGTCGGCAGGCCGACGGCGGCGGCGTGGCGGCGCACGCGCGCGGCGTCGGCCGGCGGGCAGAGGCCGAGCTCGACCGAGAGGTCGAAGGCGAGGCACATGCCCAGCCCGACCGCCTCGCCATGCAGCAGCGCGTCGCCATAGCCGGCGGCGGTCTCGAAGGCGTGGGCGAATGTATGGCCGAGGTTGAGCAGGGCGCGCTGCCCGGCCTCGCGCTCGTCGGCGCCGACGATGCGCGCCTTGGCGCGGCAGCTCTCCGCCACCGCGCGGGCCTGCGCGGCCGGGTCGCCCGCGAGCAGCCGCGCGGCGTTCTCCTCGCACCACGCGAAGAAGCCGGCGTCGCCGAGCAGCCCGTACTTGGCCACCTCGGCGTAGCCCGCGAGCAGCTCGCGGCCGGGCAGCGTGGCCAGCGCGTCGAGGTCGCAGAGCACCAGGCGCGGCTGGTGGAAGGCGCCGACGAGGTTCTTGCCCTGGCGCGCATCGACCGCGGTCTTGCCGCCGACCGCGCTGTCGACCTGCGCGAGCAGCGTCGTGGGCGCCTGGACGAAGTCGATGCCGCGCAGCAGAAGGCTCGCGGCGAGGCCGGCGATGTCGCCGACCACGCCGCCGCCCAGCGCGACGACCAGCGAGCGGCGTTCCGGGCGCAGGTCGAGCAGGCGGTCGAGCAGGCGGCCGAGCTCGTCCCAGTTCTTGGTCGCCTCGCCCGGCGGCAGCTCGATGCGATGGGTGGCGATGCCCGCGGCGGCGAAGCCGGATTCCAGGCGCGCGGCGTGCAGGCGCGCGACCGTCGCGTCGGTGACGACGAAGACGCGGCGCTCGGCCAGGAGCGGCGCGCAGAGCTCGCCCGCGCGCTCGAGAAGGCCGCGGCCGACATGGATGTCGTAGGCCCGCGCGCCGAGGTCGACGCGCAGGAGCTGGGCGTCGCTCATGCCTGGGCGCTCCGCTGGCGGGCCGCAAGCGCGGCGATGACGCGGTCGACCGTGCTCTCGGCGGGCGAGTCGTCGCTCTCCACCACGAGGTCGGCCTCGGCGTAGACGGGATGGCGGACCGCGATCAGCCGCTCGAGCACCTCGCGCGGGTCGCCCTGCTTGAGCAGCGGGCGGTTGGAGCGCCGGCTGACGCGCCGCAGCAGCACGTCGAGCTCGGCGCGCAGCCAGACCGAGACGCCATGCTCGCGGATGCGCGCGCGCGTCTCCGGGTCCATGAAGGCGCCGCCGCCCGTGGCGAGGACGATCGGCGCGCGGTCCTCGAGCAGGCGGCCGATCACGCGGCGCTCGCCATCGCGGAACGCCGGCTCGCCGAAGCGCGCGAAGATCTCCTCGATCGTGCAGCCCGCGGCGCGCTCGATCTCGTGGTCGGCGTCGACGAAGTCGAGGCCGAGGCGCTGCGCGAGGCGCCGCCCGATCGAGGACTTGCCCGCGCCCATCAGCCCGACGAGCACGATGCTGCGCCCCCGCGGCAGGAGGTCGGCGAGGGGCGGCGTCGCCTCCTCGCTCACGGATGGGGCCTTGAATTCGTCATCTTCCCTCTGTAGCAGAACCGGTGCTGGCCATGCAGCCCCGCATCGCCCGCGCGACAAGGCCCCAGGCTCCGCATGCTGCGCCGTATCGTGCTGCTCCTCCTCGCGATCATCGTCGCCGGCGCCGCCCTCGGCATCGCCGCGCTGGGCTTCGTCGACATCCCGCCCCCGACCGCGCGCATCGAGAAGGCGATCCCGAGTGACCGCATGCCGCGCTAGCGCGCTCGCCGCCCTGCTCTGCGCGGCGCTCGCCCTCGCCTCCGCCGCCGAGGCGCAGTCCGTGCCCGGCCGGCCGATGAGGCTCATCCCGGGCGGCGACGCGATGCCCGCGCCATCGGTGCCCCCCGTCGATCGCGGCATCAGGCTCGAGGGCGCGCCGAAGCCCGTGGACCAGGGCGCGAGCGGCCTCATCGACGCGTCGTCCGGCGCCCTGCCGCCCACCCTCTGGACCGGCTCGCAGCGGCGCGTGGTCGACCCGCTGGTCGAGGCGCTGGCCGCGCCCCGCCAGGCGACGCTGCGCGACCTCCTGCGCCGCACCCTCGCCTCGCCCGGCCAGCCGCCCGAGAAGGGCGCCGACGAGGCCTTTCCCGACTTCTCCGTCCTGCGCGCGCGTGGCCTGCTGCGCCTTGGCGAGGCCGATGCCGCCGGCCAGCTCGCCATGCCGCTCGCCCGCGGCCAGCGCGACGAGGCCGCGCGCGCGGTGCTGCGCGACGCGCTGTTCCTGGCCACCGACCCGCGTCCGGCCTGCGAGCTGGTGCGCGAGACGATCGCGGTGGCGACGCAGCCGGGCTGGGCGCATGCGCTCATCGCCTGCCAGGTGCTGGACGGCGACGTGTCCCGCGCCCAGCTCGGCAGCGCGATGCTGCGCGAGCAGAAGATGCCGGAGGACGACTGGCTCGAGCGCTTCGTCGCGCTCGCCGACGGCGCCCCCCGCGCGCTCGAGGGCGGCAAGGCGGAACTGCTCGCCCACCACGTGCCGCTCTTCGCCGCCGCGAAGGCGGCGCCACCGCCCGCGACGCTCGCCAATGCCGGGCCCGCGATCCTCGCCTCGATCGCGGGGAACGAGGCCTTCGCCATCGACGCGCGGCTGCGCGCGGCCGAGTCGGCCACCGCCTCCGGCTCGATGGATGGCGCGCGGCTGGCCGCGCTCTACGAGGGCGTCCAGTTCGCGCCGCGCGAGGCCGCCGACCTCGCGGGCTTCGCCGAGCGCGAGGCCGGCCCGCGCGGGCGCGCGGCGCTCCACCGGCTCGTGCGCGACGCCGCGCCAGGACCCGCCCGCGCCGCCGCCTTCGCCAGGGCGCTGCAATCGGCCGAGAAGCGCGGCGCCGCGCGCGCCCTGCGCCGCGCGGCCGCCGACCTGGTGCTCGCCATCCCGCCCGCGCATGGGTCGCTCGAGCATGCGGGGCTGCTCGCGCGCACGCTGCTCGTCGACCGGCGAGGCGTGGAGGCGATGCGCTGGTTCGAGCTGATGCGCGGCGCGCCCGAGGCCGCGGACGCGGCCGCGCTGCTCGCGCCGCTGCTGTCGATCGCGGGCGTGCCGGATCGCGGCCTCGCCGATGGCGACGCGCTGCGCGCCTGGCGCGAGGCGCAGGCGAGGCGCGAGCCCGCGCGGACCACCGCGCGCACGCGCCTGCTCGCCGAGACGCTCGAGGCGCTGGGCACGCCGGCCCTCGAGCTCGCCGCGCCCGGAACCCCAGCCGCCATCTCGACCCCGGCGCCGCTCGTGCGGCTCGCGCGGGCCTCCGGCCAGCGCCTCGTGGGCGAGGGCGTGCTCCTCGCGGCCGCCGCGCTGCACGAGCCGGCGCTGCGCGACAATCCCTCCGCGCTCGCCGCGACGCTGCGCGCGCTGCAGGAGATCGGCCTCGCGGACGAGGCACGCGGCATCGCCCTCGAGGCGGTGCTGGCCGCCGGCCTCTGAGGCGGGCCGGCGCCCGATGGGCCGCCGCCCGGTCCTGCCCGCGCTCGACGACGCGCATGCCGAGGCCTTCCTCGAGATGATGGCGGCCACCCGCGGCGCGGCGCGCGCGACCATCGCGTCCTATGGCAAGGACCTCGCCCATCTCGCGTCACACCTGCGCGGCCGCGGCCTCGCCGGGGCAAGCGAGCGCGACCTTGGCGACTACATGCGCGCCCTGTCGCGCGCCGGCGCCAGCCCGGCCACCGCGGCGAGGCGGCGCTCCGCGATCCGCCAGTTCTATCGCTTCCTGCTCGAGGAGGGCCGGCGCGGCGACGACCCGTCCGCGCGGCTCGACGCGCCGCGGCGTGGTCGCGCCCTGCCGAAGCTGCTGTCGCGCGCCGAGGTCGAGGCGCTGGTCGCCGCGGCGCGCGCGCGCGGCGACGGACCGGCCGCGCGACGGCTGGCGGCGATGCTGGAGGTGCTCTACGCGTCCGGCCTGCGCGTGTCGGAACTCGCCGCGCTGCCGCTCGGCGCCATCGACCGCTCGGGCCGGTTCCTGCGCGTGCGCGGCAAGGGCGGCAAGGAAAGGCTGGCGCCGCTCGGCGAGGCGGCCGCGGCGGCGATCGCCGCCTACCTGGAACTGCGCGCGTCCTTCCTGCCGGAGCCGGACCGGCCGAGCCGCTTCCTCTTCCCCTCGCGCGGCGCCGCCGGGCACGTCACCACCGCGCGGGTGGCCCAGATGCTGAAGGAACTCGCGGCGCCGGCCGGCATCGACCCCCGCCGCCTCTCCCCGCACGTGCTGCGCCACGCCTTCGCCACCCACCTCCTGGAGGGCGGGGCGGACCTGCGGGCGGTGCAGCAGATGCTCGGCCACGCCGACATCTCGACGACCCAGGTCTATACCCACGTGGCGGGGGAACGCCTGCGCCGGGTCGTCGAGGCCCACCACCCGCTCGCCGCCAAGCCCCGGGTTTCCCGCGGGAAATAGTTCCCCGGTGCTTGCCGAGCGGTCGCAGTCGCGGCTAAGAAACCGCGCCCGGGCGCCTGCCCGGGCACAACGACACGCAGGGGAGTCGGCGACCCATGGCCCAGCGCAGGAAGCAGACCACGAAGAAGCCGGCCGGCAAGGCGGCCCCCGCCGCCCGCAAGGCCGCGCCTCGCAAGGCCTCCAAGGCCCCCGCGAGGAAGGCCGCAGCCAGCAAGGCCCCCACCGCCAAGGTCGCCGCGAAGAAGGCCCCCGCGCGCAAGGCCGCGCCAGCCGCCAAGGCAGCGCCGCGCAAGGCCGCCAAGGCGCCCGCCCGCAAGCCCGCGCCGAAGCCCGCCGCGAAGCCTGCGGCAAAGGCCGCCGCGAAGCCTGCCGCCAAGCCCGCCGCGAAGGCGCCCGCGCCGGCCGCGCCCAAGCCGATCCGCCTGCCCGCCGGCGTGAAGCTCGTCGCGCCGCGCACGCCGTCCGACTCCGAGATCCTCGGCGGCGGCGCGCTCGACTTCCTCGCCCAGCTGCATCGCCGCTTCAACGCGCGCCGGCTCGAGCTGCTCGCGCGCCGCAAGGAGGTGCAGGCCAGGCTCGACGCGGGCTGGACCCCGGACTTCCTGCCGGAGACCGCCGCGGTGCGCGCGGGCGACTGGCAGGTGGCGCCGCTGCCCAAGGACATCCTCGACCGCCGGGTCGAGATCACCGGCCCCGTCGACCGCAAGATGATCATCAACGCGCTCAACTCGGGCGCGAGCGTGTTCATGGCGGATTGCGAGGATTCCTCGACCCCGACCTGGGCGAACATGGTCGAGGGGCAGAAGAACCTGCGCGACGCGGTGCGCCGCGCGATCGCCTTCACCGACCCTGTCTCGCAGAAGCACTACCAGCTCAACGAGAAGGTCGCGGTGCTCTTCGTGCGCCCGCGCGGCTGGCACCTGCCGGAGAAGCACGTGCTCGTCGACGGCGCGGAGATGTCCGCGTCGCTCTTCGACTTCGGCCTCTACATGTTCCACAACGCGCGCGAGCTGCTCGAGCGCCGCACCGGCCCGTACTTCTACCTGCCGAAGATGGAGAGCCACCTCGAGGCGCGGCTCTGGAACGACGTCTTCGTCTGGGCGCAGGACAAGCTCGGCCTGCAGCGCGGCACGGTGAAGGCCACGGTCCTGGTCGAGACGATCATGGCCAGCTTCGAGATGGACGAGATCCTCTGGGAGCTGCGCGAGCACTCCGCCGGCCTCAATTGCGGCCGCTGGGACTACATCTTCTCCTTCATCAAGAAGTTCGCGCGCTCGCCCGCCTGCATCATGCCCGATCGCGGCCAGGTGACGATGACGACGCACATGATGCGCTCCTACTCGCAGCTGGTGATCCGCACCTGCCACAACCGCGGCGTCCACGCGATGGGTGGCATGGCGGCGCAGATCCCGATCAAGGACGACCCCGTCGCCAACGAGGCGGCGATGGCCAAGGTGCGCGCCGACAAGGAGCGCGAGGCCACCGACGGCCATGACGGCACCTGGGTCGCGCATCCCGCGCTCGTGGCGGTGGCGAAGGAGATCTTCGACCGCGTCATGCCGGCCTCGAACCAGATCCATCGCCGCCGCCAGGACGTGGCCGTGACCGCGGCGGACCTGCTCAAGGTCCCCGAGGGCTCGCGCACCGAGGCCGGCCTGCGGCAGAACATCGTCATCGGCGTCGGCTACGTCGAGGCGTGGCTGCGCGGCATCGGCTGCGTGCCGCTGAACCACCTGATGGAGGACGCCGCCACCGCCGAGATCAGCCGCGCGCAGATCTGGCAGCAGCTCCACCACGGCGCGAAGCTGGAGGACGGGCGCCGGATCGACCGCGCGCTGTTCCGCCGCCTGCTCGGCGAGGAGATGGCGAGGATCGAGAAGCGCATGGGCCCGGCCTTCCGCAAGTCCCGCTTCAAGGAGGCCGCGCGCATGTTCCGCGACTGGAGCGAGGCGTCTTCCTTCGTGGAATTCCTCACGCTGCCGGCCTATGACTGGGTGATCGCTCACGAACCGAAGCCGGCGGCCTGACGCCCCGGCTGGATGGCGGACGAGGCATGGCCCAGTACCTGGAATTCGAGAAGCCGATCGCCGAGCTCGAGGGCAAGATCGAGGAGCTGCGGCACCTGTCGGGCTCCTCGAGCCTGAACATCGCCGACGAGGTCGCGCGCCTGCAGCAGAAGGTCGAGCGCCAGATCCGCCAGACCTACGCGAAGCTGACGCCGTGGCAGAAGGTGCAGGTCGCGCGCCATCCCGAGCGGCCCCACGCCGTCGACTACATCTCCGCGCTGGTCGAGGACTGGACGCCGCTCGCCGGCGACCGCCTGTTCGGCGAGGACCTCGCGATCCTCGGCGGCATCGGCCGCATCGACGGCCGCAGCTGCGTCGTGCTCGGCCAGGAGCGTGGCCACGACACCGAGACCCGCGTGCGCCACAATTTCGGGATGGCGCGGCCCGAGGGCTACCGCAAGGCGCAGCGCCTGATGAACCTCGCCGACAGGTTCCGCCTGCCGGTCGTCGCGCTGATCGATACCTCGGGCGCCTATCCCGGCATCGACGCCGAGGCGCGCGGCCAGGCCGAGGCCATCGCCCGCGCGATCGAGACCTGCCTCGCGATCCGCGTGCCCTTCGTCGCCGTCGTGATCGGCGAGGGCGGCTCGGGCGGCGCGGTCGCCATCGGCGCCGCCAACCGCGTGCTGATGCTCGAATACGCGGTCTACTCCGTGATCAGCCCCGAGGGCTGCGCCTCGATCCTGTGGCGCACGCGCGAGAACGCGCCCGACGCGGCCGAGGCGCTCAAGCTGACCGCGCAGGACCTGTTCAAGCTCGGCGTGATCGACGAGATCGTCGAGGAGCCGCTCGGCGCCGCGCATCGCGAGAGGGCCGCGACGATTTCAAAGGTCGGCCGCGCCATCGCCTCGCACCTGCGCGACCTGTCGCAGCTGGACGGCGACATCCTGCGCACGCGCCGACGCGAGAAGTTCCTCGAGATGGGACGCAAGGGCCTGTCCTGAGCATGGGCGGCGCGACGCAGGCGCCGCCCCCCGGCGTCGCGGCGCTCGCCGCGGCGGTCGCGGAGGGGAACCGCCGGGCGCTCGCGCGCGCCATCACCCTCGTCGAATCCAGCCGCGCCGACCATCGCGACGAAGCCGACCACCTTCTCGACGCGCTGATGCCGCGCACCGGCGGCGCGGTGCGCGTGGGCATCTCCGGCGCGCCGGGCGTCGGCAAGTCGACCTTCATCGAGGCCTTCGGCCTGTTCCTCGTCGGGCTCGGGCGCAGGCCGGCGGTGCTCGCCATCGACCCGTCCTCGCCGCTCACCGGCGGCTCGATCCTCGGCGACAAGACGCGCATGGAGCGCCTTGCGCGCGACGAGCGCGCCTTCATCCGCCCCTCGCCCGCCGGCGGCACCCTGGGCGGCGTGGCGCGACGCACGCGCGAGGCGGGGCTGCTCTGCGAGGCGGCGGGCTTCGACGTCGTTGTCGTGGAGACGGTCGGCGTCGGCCAGTCCGAGACCGCCGTCGCCGACATGGTCGACCTGCTCGTGCTGCTGCTGCCGCCGGGCGGCGGCGACGAGCTGCAGGGCCTCAAGAAGGGCATCGTCGAGCTCGCCGACATCGTCGTCGTGAACAAGGCCGATGGCGACCTCGCCGCCGCGGCGGGCCGCGCCGCGGCCGAGTACCGCGCCGCCATCCACATGCTCCGCCCCGCGCGCGCCGGCTGGACGCCGCCCGTGCTGCAGGTCTCGGCGCTGCACGAGCGGGGACTGGACGCCGTCTGGGCCGAGATCGGCCGGATGCGCGAGACGCTGGGGGAGGCCCGGCTCCGCGCGCACCGGGCGCGCCAGGCGGTGGCCTGGATGTGGCGCGAGATCGAGGGCGGGCTGCGCGCGGAGCTGCTCGCCGACCGCCGCACATCGCCCATCCTCCCGGGGCTGGAGGCCGGCGTGGCGGAGGGCAGGCTGTCGCCCGTCGCGGCCGCCCGCCAGGTCCTCGGCGCCTTCCTCGGGAGACGCCCGCCCGAGGCTTGACCGTCCCCGCGGCCTCCCTTACAAGCGCCGCTCCCCGTGCGCGGAGGCCCGCTGGCCGACTGCGCGCGCGCATAGATCGAAGGAATACCGCGATGTCCCGTCGCTGCGCAGTCACCGGCAAGACGATCCTGGTCGGCAGGAACGTCAGCCACGCGAACAACAAGACCAAGCGTCGCTTCCTGCCCAACCTTCAGGTGGCCTCGCTGCTCTCCGACGCGCTCGGCGACAGCGTCCAGATCCGCCTGTCGACGCGCGGCCTGCGCACGATCGAGGCCGCTGGCGGCCTCGACGCGTGGATCTGCGCCCAGGCGAAGTCGAAGCTGGCGCCCGAGCTGCTCAAGCTGCGCACGCGCATCGACCGCGCGAAGCTGCGCAAGGCCGCCGCCTGATCCCTCCCGCCGGGAGGAAGGCCGGAGGGGCCGTCGCGGGAGACCGCGGCGGCCCCTTCGCTTTCCGGCGCCCGCCCTCCCCGTCGCCTCAGCCCCCGAGGGCGAAGCAGAGCAGCAGCGTCCGCTGCAGGAGCCACCTGTAGTTGTCGTCCGCGAGCAGGTAGACCAGCGTCGTCCCGTCGGGCGCGCGCAGGGCCGAGATGCCCTCCAGGTTGTCGACATGCGCGGGCTCGTCCCAGCGGCCGAGTTCCCGTCCCTCGAGCCTGCCGCCGGCCTCGCAGGCATGGCGCTCGAGCGACACGACCCGCGCCGAGAAGCTCAGCATGGAGAGCCGGCGCTGCAGCACGAGCAGGCGGCCATCCGGCGCGATGCAGGCGCCGGTCGGGTCGAAGCCATGGTCGGCAAGCGTGATGCCGCGCCAGCCCTGCCCCGCGGAGATCCAGCCCCGGTGGTCGCCGCGCGGGTCGCGCAGTTCCTCGGCGAAGGCGATGGCGGTGCCGTCGGGCCAGGCCGCGAGCGCCTCGATGCCGCCATTGCGCGGCGCGCCGGCGAGGCCGGGCAGCTCATCCAGCTTGCGAGGTGTGCCGGAAAGCGGAGTTCCACCAGCGGGATAGCGGAGGATCCTGTGGTCACGCTCGAACGAGACGAGGAAGCCGCCATCGGGCATGGCGGCGAGCCCCTCGGCATCGGCGCCGGCCCCGGACAGGGCCTGCCCGTCCTCCCCGCGCAGGCGCCCGAGCCGGGCGCCCGGCATGGCGCGCGGCACGCCGTCGGCGTCCAGCGCCAGCCCGGCATCGAGCGTCCAGCCATTGTCGGAGATCATCGCGACGCGCCCGCCATCGGGGGCGATCGCCAGGTCCGACCAGCCGCCGAAGCGGCGATCGGTGCAGGACAGGACCACCCCGCCGCGCCAGGCGAGGGTCCCCGCGCGATCCGCCCCCGGCGGCGGCGGGGGCAGCGGCTGGACCGCGATATCGACCGCATCTCCGCTCGCGGGCGGGGACGCCGCCCAGGCGAGCAGGCCAGCGCAGGCGCGGCGCCTGCCGAACAGGCGCCGCGCCTCGCCCTGCGCGCCGCCCTCAGGCGACGCCGTGCTCCTTGAACCAGGCGAGGCAGCGCGGCCACGCCGCGGCCGAGGCCTCGGCGCTGTAGGCCGGGCGGTAGTCGGCCAGGAAGCCGTGCTTGGCACCCGGGTAGACGACGACGTCCCATTTCTGGCCGGACTTCGCGAGCGCGGCCTTGAGCATCTCCACCTGGTCGAGCGGGATGCCGGGATCGTCGCCCGCGTAGAGGCCCAGCAGCGGCATGCGGATGCGCGCCGCGAGGTCGATGGGCTTGCGGTTCATGAACTCGTTGGTGGTCAGGAGGTTGCCGCCGTACCAGGCGACCGCCGCGCGCGCCTTCGTCGACTCCGCTGCGTAGACGATCGTGTTGCGGCCGCCGCGGCAGAAGCCGGTGACGCCGACGCGCGCGAGGTCGCCGCCATCGGTCCCGGCGAAGGCGATCGTCGCGTCGAGGTCCGAGACCAGCTCGTCGTCGGGCTTGCGCATGACGATCGGCGCGATCTGGGTCGCGAAGTCGGTGGCGCCCTCGAGCTTGCCCTGGCGGAAATAGTAGTCGGGCGCGACCGCGAGGTAGCCGGCCTTCGCGAACCGGCGGCAGACGTCCTTGATCCACTCGTGGAGGCCGAAGACCTCCATCATCACGACGACGACGGGATGGCCGGAGCCGGTCGCCGGCTTCGCGCGGTATCCGCCCATCGGGCCGGTCGGCGTCTGGATGACGACGTCGCCGGCGGAGAGGCCGGCCGTGTCGGTGCGCACGATGGTCTGCGCCTGCACCGGCCCGGCGGCGAGCGTGTATCCCGCGGCCGCCGAGGCGCCGAGGAAGCCGCGCCGGCCGAGCGATTCGGCGGGCGGGAAGAGCGATTTCGCGTGGTCGTCTGGCATCGTCGTGTTCCTCCTGGTGGAGGCGGCGTCCCGCCGCCGGTGGCTCATCTGGTCCTGATGCGGCCCTCGAGGCCCGCGCGGAGCGGCGAGCGCGCCTCGATATAGGCCGCCAGCGCCTCTTCCAAGCCGGGGCCGAAATCATAGGGATCGATCGCGCGGTCGCGCAGCGCGGCGTAGCCGTCGCCGCCGCGGCGCATGAACTGGTTGGTGGCGATCCGGTAGGTCGCGTCGGGGTCGAGCGGCGCGTAGGCGCCCCCCGCGTCGCGCATCTCGACCGCGACGATGCGCGCGCCGGCGGGCGCGGCGGGATCCCAGGAGAAGCGCATGCCCGCGACCTGCGGGAACCTGCCGGAGCCGGACTCGGCCGCGCCGACGCCGTTCTCGAGCGCGGCGACGAGGTCGCGCCCCCTGATCGCCAGCGTCGCGATCGTGTTCTGGAAGGGCAGCACGGTCAGCACCTGCCCCATCGTCACGTCGCCCCTCGGGATCGACGCACGCAGCCCGCCGCCATTCTGGATCGCCGCGGTGACGCCGAGATGGCGCACATTCTCCAGCACCGCGTCGGCGACGACGTTGCCGACGAGGCATTCGCCGCGCCGGCAATCCGCGTGCGGCAGGTCGACCGCGGTGGCGCCGATCACCTTCCTGCGCAGCGCCTCCAGCGGCTCGGCGAGGCGCGCCACCTCGGCCGCGACGCGCGGGTCCTCCGGGACGTCCCCGGCCAGCGGGATGGTGTCGCCGGTCCACGACACCGGCACGCCCGCGCGGTCGAAGGCGACGTCGAGCCGCCCGAGGAAGCGCGTGTAGGCATAGGCCTGGACGAGGAGGACGGCCTGCCCGCCGGGCGACCGCGCCACCACGGGATACGGTCCCTCGGCGTTCGGCGCCGAGTTGGAGAGCAGCGTGTGGCTGTGCCCGCCGACGATGACGTCGATCCCGTCGACCGCGGCGGCGAGCTCGCGGTCGCGCGCGATGCCGAGGTGCGACAGCGCCACGACGATGTCGACGCCCTCGCGGCGCAGCCGCTCGACCACCGGGCGCGCCGCGTCCTCGGCGCGCAGGAAGCGCAGGCCGGGCCCGGGCGAGGAGATGGATGGCGTGTCCTCGGTCGTCAGGCCGAGGATGCCGATCCGGCGCCCGCCGCGCTCCAGCACGACCGCGTCGCGCAGGAGCCCGCGAAGGCCGGCGTCGCCCGAGGCGTCGATGTTCGTGCCGAGCACGGGGAAGCGCGCGCCGCGGACGAAGGCCGCGAGCTGCGCGGGGCCGCCGTCGAACTCGTGGTTGCCGAGCGCCATGGCGTCGTAGCGCAGGAGGTTCATGACCGCGAGCTCGGCCGCGCCCTTGTGGTGCGTGTAGAAGAGCGAGCCCTGGAACTGGTCGCCGGCGTCGAGCAGGACGACGTTGCCCCTCGCGGCCTCCACCTCGTCGATGACCGCGTGCGCCTTGTGCGCGAGGCGCGCCATGCCGCCGAGGCACTGCTTCTCAGCCTGCTCCTTCTCGGTGCAAGTCGAATCGAAGCGGTTCACCGGCTGCAGGCGCGAATGGACGTCGTTGGAATGGAGGATCGTGAGGGTCCAGTGCTCCGGCGCCTGCGGCTGGGCGAAGCCCTGCGCCGCGGCGAGGCAGAGGAGGAGCGCGGCGAGGAGGCGGGTCGGGCGCATGGTCGGTCTCCGGGGCGGCTGGGCGCGAGGATGCGCCCGCGCCGGCCCGGCTGTCGACCGCCGCGACGCCGCGCCGGGTTCAGGCCCGGCGGCGTCCGCGCGCGGCCGGCTGCTCGTCCTCGTCGAAGAGCTCGGCCAGCTTCTCGAGCATCGTGCCGCCGAGCTGCTCGGCGTCGACGATGGTCACCGCGCGCCGGTAGTAGCGCGTCACGTCGTGGCCGATGCCGATCGCGGTCAGCTCCACGGGGGAGCGCGTCTCGATGTACTCGATGACCTCGCGCAGGTGCTTCTCGAGGTAGTTGCCGGGATTGACCGACAGCGTGGAATCGTCGACCGGCGCGCCGTCGCTGATGACCATCAGGATCTTGCGCTTCTCCGTGCGCGGCAGCAGGCGCTCATGCGCCCAGAGCAGCGCCTCGCCGTCGATGTTCTCCTTGAGCAGCCCCTCGCGCAGCATCAGCCCGAGCGAGCGGCGCGCGCGGCGCCAGGGCGCGTCGGCGGCCTTGTAGACGATGTGGCGCAGGTCGTTGAGGCGGCCCGGGTTCGACGGCTTGCCGGCGGCGAGCCAGCGCTCGCGGCTCTGCCCGCCCTTCCACGCGCGGGTCGTGAAGCCGAGGATCTCGACCTTCACGCCGCAGCGCTCGAGCGTGCGCGCGAGGATGTCGGCCGACATCGCCGCGACGGTGATCGGGCGCCCGCGCATCGAGCCGGAATTGTCGATCAGAAGGCCGACCACAGTGTCGCGGAACTCGGTGTCGCGCTCGCGCTTGTAGGACAGCGGGTAGGCGGGGTTGGTCACGACGCGCGACAGCCGCGCGGCGTCGAGCATCCCCTCCTCGAGGTCGAATTCCCAGGAGCGGTTCTGCTTGGCGAGCAGGCGGCGCTGCAGGCGGTTCGCGAGCCGCCCGATCACGCTCTGCAGGTGGCCGAGCTGCTGGTCGAGCTGCAGGCGCAGCCGCGCCAGTTCCTCGGCGTCGCACAGCGACTCCGCGTCGACGACCTCGTCGAAGTCGGCGGTGAAGGACTTGTAGCCGGGCACGGCGTTCTGGCCCGACCAGTCGTTCTGCGGGCGCCAGCGACGGCCCGGGCGCTCGGGCCCGTCCTCGCCCATGCCCATGCCCTCCTCGCCCTCGGCGTCCTCGGCCGCGCCCTCCTCGCCCGCGTCGCCGGCCTCCTCGCGGCTCTCGCCGCTCATGCCGTCGTCGGAGGAGTCCTGCTCGGCCTCGCCCTCGGTGCCCTGCTGGGACTGGTCCTGCTCCTGCTGGCCCTGCCCCTGGTCGTCCTCGGCCTCGGACTCGGTGGCGTCGGCCTCGCCGAGCTCGAGGTCCTCGATCAGCCGGCGCGCGAGGTCGGCGAAGGCGGACTGGTCGTCGAGCACGCCCGACAGGCGCTCGAAGTCGGTGCCGGCCTTGGACTCGATCCACGGGCGCCAGAGATCGACCATCTTGCGGGCGGCCTGCGGCACGGGCTGGCCGGCGAAGGCCTCGCGCGCGAGCAGCCCGACGACCTCGACCAGCGGGGCCGCGTCGCGGTCGGTGACGCGCGCGAAGCCCTGGGTCCGGCAGCGCTCCTCGGAGGCGGCGGCGAGGTTGCGCGCCGTGCCCTGCATGCGCAGCGCGCCGCGCGCCTCGCAGCGCGCCTGCTCGACGGCGTTGAACACCTGGCGCGCCATCGCGCCGGAGGGCGCGCGCTTGCGGTGCAGCGCCTCGTCGTGGAAGCGGAGCTTGAGGCTGATCGCGTCGGCCTCGCCGCGGATGATGGCCATCTCCTCGCGCGCGATCTCGCGCGAGGGCGCCGGCAGCCGGGCCTCCTTGCCGCGCAGCGACGCGGGCTCGGGCGCGAAGGCGACCTGCAGCTCGGGGTCGCGCGCGATGGCGCGCATCGCGGCGCCGGTCACCTGCCGGAACGCCTCGACCGGTCCCTCGTTGGGCTTGCCTGCCATGTCGATCCCGCGCGGCCTGGCGCCGCCCTCAGGCCAGGCGCGCCTTGCCCGAGCCCATGTCGAGCTCGGCGCCGAAGCAGCGCTGGTAGTACTCGGCCACCGTCGCGCGCTCGACCTCGTCGCACTTGTTGAGGAAGCTGATGCGGAAGGCGAAGCCGACGTCGTTGAAGATGCGCGCGTTCTCGGCCCAGGTGATGACCGTGCGCGGGCTCATGACGGTCGACAGGTCGCCCGCCACGAAGCCGGCGCGGGTGAGGTCCGCGAGCGCGACCATGTTGGCGAGGACCTTGCGTCCCTCCGCGTTGTCCCAGGCCGGGCTCTTCGCCGCGACGATCCGCACCTCCTCGTCGTGCGGCAGGTAGTTCAGCGTCGCGACGATGTTCCAGCGGTCCATCTGGCCCTGGTTGATCTGCTGCGTGCCGTGGTACAGGCCCGTCGTGTCGCCGAGGCCGACCGTGTTCGCCGTCGCGAAGAGGCGGAAGCCCGCGTGCGGGCGGATGACGCGGTTCTGGTCGAGCAGCGTGAGCTTGCCCTCGACCTCGAGCACGCGCTGGATCACGAACATCACGTCGGCGCGGCCGGCATCGTACTCGTCGAACACCAGCGCGCAGGGATGCTGGAGCGCCCAGGGCAGGATGCCCTCGCGGAACTCCGTCACCTGCTTGCCGTCCTTGAGGACGATCGCGTCCTTGCCGACGAGGTCGATGCGGCTGATGTGGCTGTCGAGGTTGACGCGGATGCAGGGCCAGTTGAGGCGCGAGGCGACCTGCTCGATATGCGTCGACTTGCCGGTGCCGTGGTAGCCCTGGATCAGGACGCGGCGGTTGTAGGCGAAGCCCGCGAGGATCGCGAGGGTGGTCTCGCGGTCGAAGCGATAGGCCTCGTCGCGCGCCGGGACGTGGTCGCTCGGCTTCGAGAAGGCGGGGACCTCGAGGTCGGAATCGATCCCGAAGACGTCGCGCACCTTGATCTTGGCGTCGGGCAGGTTGGGCACGTAGGCGTCGGCTTGGGCGGTGGCCATGGAGAGCAATCCTCGGACGTGGCGCGGCCGGGGCCGCGAGTGGTGTGGCCGGTCATCCATGTTCCGGACGCAGTTGCCGAGGCCGCGGAAGCGCCCTCCGGGGCGGCTAGCGGCTGGGCGCCTGACGAGCGCCGAACGCCTGCGATTTCAGGAGCGTGTATGCCTGGTTGATCGACTTTAGCCGCTCTTCGGCGGCCTTGTCGCCCCCGTTCGCATCGGGGTGGTGGAGCTTGGCCAGGGCCTTGTAGCGGGCCTTGACCTCCTCGAAGGAGGCCCCGGGCGCGAGGTCGAGCACCCGCAGCGCCTCGTCCTCGGGCGTCGCCGGGCGCGCGCGGCGCGGCGGCGGGTCGTCCTCGCCCATCATCCGGCGCAATGCCGCGTCGATGGCGTCGGGGTCGATCCCGCGCATGCGCGCATGCATGAAGGCCTCGCCCCGCGGCCCCATGGGCCAGGTCGGGCGCTGGCCCACCGTGTCGCGGCGGCGCTCGCGCTCGATCTCCTCGGGCGACATGCCGCGGTAGTAGTCCCAGGCCTGGTTGTAGGCGCGCACGTGCTCGAGGCAGAACCAGTAGAACTCGCCGAGGTCGCGCCGCGAGCGCGGCGCGCGGAACTCGCCGCCCAGCGCGCAACCCGGATGGTCGCAGGCGCGCGTCGCGCCGCGGCGCGCGGCGGGCGCGGCGTCGAGCTCGATGCGCGGCCTCGACCGGTTCATGCCGCCGCGGCCTCGGTCGCGAGCGCGCCGGAGGGCGCGATCGCCCAGGCCAGCGCGCCGCCCGCGCCATCCGGCGCGCCGGCGAGCGTGAACGGCGCGACGTCGAAGAGCGGCGCGCGGTTGCGGAACTCGAAGCGCGCGAGCGGCCGGCCCAGCCCCCTCTCCGCCAGCGCCATCAGCAGCGTGGCGGTCAACGGCCCGTGGAAGACGAGGCCCGGATAGCCCTCGACGCCGGTCGCGTAGGGATGGTCGTAGTGGATGCGGTGTCCGTTCGCGGTCAGCGCCGAGTAGCGGAAGAGCATCACCGGATCCGGCACGACGCGGCCGGTCCAGGGCGCGGCGGCCGCGGCGGCGGGCGGCGCGGCTGGCGCGGGCGCGGCGGCGCCCGGTGCCGGGGCCTCGCGATAGACGATGTCGTGCTCCTCCTCCACCGCCAGCGCGTCGCCCGAGAAGATGCGATGGCGCACGACCACGAAGACCATCGCGCCGGAGCGACCGGATTTCGGCTCGACGGACAGGATCTCGGAATAGCGGCGCAGCCGCTCGCCGACCTGCAGCGGCGCGGGGAAGGAGAGCCTGCCCCCCGCCCACATGCGGCGCGGCAGCGCCACCGGCGGAAGGAAGCCGCCGCGGCGCGGATGCCCGTCGGGCCCGAGCTCGCTCGCGCGCGCCATCGGGTTGAAGAACATCCAGTGCCAGCCCGGCGGCAGCCTGTCGCCCTCGCGCGGCGCGGCCGGCAGGTCGAGCGTGGCAGCCATGTCGGCGACGCGGCGCGGGTCGCAGGAATCCTCCGCGCTCTCGCGCCGGCCGATCCAGTCGCGCAGGTCCTGACCGTCCGGGTTCATGCGCCGAACTCCCTCCTGATCGCCTCGCCATGCGCGTCGAGCGCGGGCACCGGGCCAAGCGCGGGCGCCCGCTCGCCATCGACCACCGGCGGCGGCGCGGGCAACGCGATCTCGCCCGCCGGCGTCTGGACGCGCACGCGGCGCAGCTGCGGGTGGCGGGAGAAATCCGCCACGGAGTTCACCCGCGCGAAGGCGATGCCCGCGGCGAGCAGCCGCGCGCAGAGCGCCTCGGTGCCGTGGCGCGCGAAGCCCTCGCGGATGATCGCGTCCATGCGCGCGCGGTTGGCGACGCGCTGGACGTTGGTCGAGAAGGCGGGATCGCTCGCGAGGCCGGGCAGTTCCAGCACCTCGGCGCAGAAGCGCTGCCACTCGCGGTCGTTCTGGATCGAGATCAGCACCGGCGTGCCGTCGGCGCTCGGGAACGGGTCGTAGGGCGCGACCGAGGGATGGCTCAGGCCGACGCGCCGCGGCGCGCCTGGCCCGTAGTCGGAGAACAGCAGCGGCACCGCCATCCAGTCGGCCATGCCGTCGAACAGGCTCACCTTGATCGACGCGCCCTCGCCCGTGCGGCCGCGGCGGATCAGCGCCTCGAGCACGGCCTGGTGCGCGTACATGCCCGCGGCGATGTCGCAGACCGAGACGCCGGCGCGCGCCGGCGCCTCGGGCCCCCCGGTGATGCTGGCGAGGCCCGTCTCCGCCTGGACCAGCATGTCGTAGGACTTCATGGCGGCGTAGGGCCCCTCGTCGCCATAGCCGGAGATGTCGACGGTCACGAGCCGCGGATGGCGCGCGCGCAGCTCGCCGGAGCCGAAGCCCGCGCGCGCGGCGGCGCCGGGCAGGAGGTTCTGAACGAACACGTCGGCATGGGCGAGGATGCGGTGGAGCAGCGCCGCGTCGCCCGCGGCCTTGATGTCCGCGACGAGCGATTCCTTGCCGCGGTTGAGCCACGCGAAGTAGCTCGACATGCCCCTGGCCGCGCGGTCGTAGCCGCGCGCGAAGTCGCCCTCCGCGCGCTCGACCTTGATGACGCGGGCGCCCGCGTCGGCGAGCCTGCTCGTGCAATAGGGCGCGGCGACCGCCTGCTCGAGGGCGAGCACGGTGATGCCGGCGAGCGCGCCGCCTGTATGTCCGTCTTCCATGGGCCGTCCGATTAGCATGGCCCGCCCCGCGGCCGAAACAAGCCGCGCGCGTTGGCCTCGGCCTTCGCCTGCGCGTAGGATCGCGGCCCGCGCATCCCGAAGGGCAGGCAGGACATGGCAGCACCCGGATTCACCACGCGACCGGAGATCCTCGGCACTTTCGGCGTGGTGTCGTCCACGCACTGGATCGCCAGCCAGGTGGGCATGGCGGTGCTCGAGAAGGGTGGCAACGCCTTCGACGCCGCGGTCGCCGCGGGCTTCGTGCTCCAGGTCGTCGAGCCGCACATGAACGGCCTCGGCGGCGACGCCGTCATCCTCGTGCAACCAGCCGGCGCGCAGGCGCCGCGCGCGATCTGCGGCCAGGGTCCCGCGCCCGCCGGCGCGACGCTCGCGCATTACCGCGCGGAGGGGATCTCGACGATCCCCGGCAACGGCCTGCTCGCCGCCACGGTGCCCGGCGCCTTCGATGCGTGGATGCTGATGCTGCGCGACCACGGCACGCTGACCCTCGCCGAGGCGCTGCAGCCCGCGATCGCCTATGCCGCCGAGGGCCACCCGCTGGTCAAGGGCGCCGCCGGCGCGATCGCGGGCGTGGCCGAGTTCTTCGCGCGCGAATGGCCGGGCTCGGCGGAGATCTGGCTGCAAGGCGGCAAGCCGCCGGTGGCCGGCGACATCCACCGCAACCCGGACCTCGCGAAGACGCTCGCGCGGCTCGTGCGGCTGGGCGCGCAGGCGGGCGCCGACCGCGAGGCGCAGATCGACGCCGCGCGGCGCGCCTTCTACCAGGGCTTCGTGGCCGAGACGATCGAGGGCTTCGCCACCCGCACCGAGGCGATGGACGCAACCGGCCAGCGCCATCGCGGCGTGCTGCGCGCCGCCGACATGGCGGCGTGGAGCGCGACGACCGAGCCTTGCGCGCGCGTCTCCTATCGCGGCTGGGATGTCTTCAAGGCCGGGCCCTGGAGCCAGGGGCCGGTGATGCTGCAGGCGCTGAAGCTGCTCGAGGGATTCGACATCCCGTCCATGGACACGCTCGGCGAGGAGTTCGTGCATGTCCTCGTGGAGGCGAAGAAGCTCGCCTATGCCGACCGCGAGTCCTGGTACGGCGAGCCCGAGGGCGGCGACGTGCCGCTCGCGGCGCTGCTTTCCGACGCCTATGCCGCGGAGCGCCGTCGCCTGGTGGGGCCAGAGGCCTCGCGCGAGATGAGGCCCGGCGCGCCCGGCGGCCGCAACCCGAACTTCCCGCGCTATGCGCTGGCCGGCGGCGGCGGCGAGGCCGGCATCGGCGAGCCCGCGCGCGTCGAGCAGGAGAGCCAGGACCGCGCGCGCGCGCAGCGGCCCTCGCGCGGCCCGGCGGAGGGCGACACCTGCCACCTCGACGTCATCGACCGCTGGGGCAACGTCGTCGCGGCGACGCCCTCGGGCGGCTGGCTGCAATCCTCGCCCGCGATCCCCGGCCTCGGCTTCTGCCTCGGCACGCGCATGCAGATGTTCTGGATGCAGGAGGGCCTGCCCTCGACGCTGCGGCCGGGCGCGCGGCCGCGCACGACGCTGACGCCGACCATCGCGCGCAAGGGCGAGACGACGATGGCCTTCGGCTCGCCGGGCGGCGACAACCAGGACCAGTGGATCCTGCAGTTCTTCCTGCGCCACGCCGACCACGGGCTCAACCTGCAGGCGGCGATCGACGCGCCGCAGCTGCAGTCGGACCACTGGCCCAACTCCTTCTACCCGCGCCATGCCGCGCCGGCGAAGCTGCAGCTCGAGGGCCGCTTCCCGCGCGAGACCATCGCCGGGCTCGAGCGCCGAGGCCACGAGGTCAAGGTCGTGGGCGACTGGACGCTGGGCCGCAACTGCGCCGCCGCGACGGACGGGCGCATCCTGCGCGCCGCCGCGACGCCGCGCCTGCAGCAGGCCTATGCGCTCGGGCGCTGAGGCCGGCGGCGCGATGGACGACGCACGCGCACGCGCCGAGGCCTGCCTCGCCGCGATCGCGCGACTGGACGGGACGCTACGCGCCTTCATCACGCCGATGCCCGACGCCGCGCGCGTGCAGGCCAGCCTCGCCGATGCCGCCGCGCGCGAGGGGCGCAGCCTCGGCCCGCTCCACGGCATGGTCGTGGCGCTCAAGGACTGCATCGACGTCGCCGGCGTGCGCGGCACGGCGGGATCGCGCTTCTTCGCCGATCGCGTCTCGCCCGCCGATGCGACCGTGGTCGCGCGGCTGCGCGCGGCGGGCGCGACCATCGTCGGCACCGCGAACCTGCACGAGTTCTGCTTCGGCGGCACGACGCAGAACGCGCATTGGGGCGCCTGCCGCAACCCCTGGGACACGACGCGCATCCCCGGCGGATCGAGCGGCGGCTCGGCCGTCGCCGTCGCCGCAGGCATGGCGGAGGCCGCGCTCGGCACGGACACCGGTGGCTCGATCCGCGGCCCCTGCTCGATCACCGGCGTGACGGGGCTGCGGCCGAGCGTCGGCGCGGTGCCCTGCACCGGGATCTTCCCCGTCAGCCCGCCGCTCGACACATGCGGTCCGATGGCCCGCAGCGCCGCGGACGTGGCGCTCGTCTTCGCCGCCATCGCCGGCCATGACCCGGCCGATCCATTCAGCGAGGCGCGCGAGCCGCCCGAGGCGATGCGGCGGCTGTCCGCGGGCGTCGCGGGGCTGCGCGTCGGGATACCGCGCAACCACTACTTCGACGGCGCGCCGGCCGCGATCGCGCAGGCCGCGCTGGACGCCGCGCGCGTGCTCGAGCGTCTCGGCGCGCGCCTCGAGGACATCGTCGTCCGGGGCGCGGAGGACGCGCCCGCCAACGTGCAGAGGATCATCTTCGCCGACGCCTCGTCGCTGCATCGCGGGCGGCTGGCGAGCGATCCCGGCCTCTTCGACCCGCTGGTCCGCGAGCGGCTTCAGCCTGGCCTCGCCCTGCCCGCGACGGAGCTCGCCGATGCGCTGCGCTGGCGCGAGCGCTTCATCCATTCGACGCGGCGCATGCTCGCCACGGATGTCGACCTCGTGCTCTCGCCGATGGTCGCGACGGAGGTGCCGCGCGCCGACGACGCGCGCGGCATCGTCGCCGTCTCCGCCGCGATCATGAGGAACGCCTGGGGCTGGGCCGCGGCCGGCGTGCCGGCGCTCGCCCTGCCCTGCGGCTTCTCGCCCGATGGCATGCCCATCGGCCTGCAGCTCGCGGCCGGGCACTGGCGAGACGACGTCGTGCTGCGCGCGGGCCATGCCTACCAGCGCTGCACGGACTGGCACATGCGCCTGCCGCCGCTCCACGCGCGGCGCGGCGCGGCAACGGAGGGAACGCGATGACTGACAAGGCCCTGCCGCGCGACGCGGCGATCGGCGTCATCGGCGCCGGCACGATGGGCGTGGGCATCGCGCAGGTCGCGCTGCTCGCGGGACATCGCGTGGTCCTGGTCGGCACGCCGCCCGCGACGCTCGATGCCGCGCGCACCGCAATCTCCGCCGCGCTCGACATGCTCGCATCGAAGGGCCGGATCGAGGCGGCGCGGCGCGACGAGGTCCTTGGCCGGCTCGACACCTCCGGCGACATCGCGGCGCTCGCGCCCGCGCGCCTCGCGATCGAGGCCGTGCCCGAGGACATGGCCACGAAGCACGCGGTGCTGCGCGCCGCAGAGGCGGCGATGGCGCCGGACGCGATCATCGCCTCCAACACCTCGGCGCTGTCGCTGGCCGCGATGGCGCGCGCGCTTGCCCGCCCGGGCCGCTTCTGCGGGCTGCATTTCTTCAATCCCGCGCAGGTCCTGCCGCTGGTCGAGGTCGTCGCGGCGCCACTCTCCGAGCCCGGCGCGGTCGACGCGGCCTTCGCCACGATGCGCGCCTGGGGCAAGCATCCCGTGCGCTGCCGCTCGACGCCGGGCTTCATCGTCAATCGCTGCGCGCGCGCGTTCTATGCCGAGGCGCTGCGCAGCCTCGCCGAGCGCGCCGCCGACGCCGCGACGATCGACGCGGTGATGCGCGAGGGCGCGGGCTTCCGCATGGGGCCGTGCGAGCTCATCGACCTCATCGGGCACGACATCAACTTCGCCACCACCGCGACCGTGTCGTCCGCCAGCTTCGGCGACCCGCGCTATCGCGGATCGCCGCTGCAGCAGGAGATGGTCGAGGCCGGGTTGCTTGGCCGCAAGTCGGGCCGCGGCTTCCACGCCCATGGCGAGGGCGCGGCCCGCCCGGCGCCCGCCGCCATGCCGCCGGGCCCGCGCCCGCGCCGCGTGCAGGTCCTCGGCGCGCTCGGCCCGGCCGCGGCGCTCGAGGCGCGCGCGCGTGCCGCGGGCCTCGCCGTGGAGGCGGGCCCGGGCGATGGCCGCCTCGTCGTCGACGGAACGCATCTCGCCCTCACGGACGGGCGACCGGCGACGCTGCGCGGCGACGTCGACGGGCTCTTCGACCTCTGGCTCGACGCGGGCGCGGCGAGGCGCGCCGCGCTCGCGATGGCCGATGGCGCCGGCGAGCGCGAGCGCGTGGCTGCCGCTGGCTTCTTCCAGTCGCTGGGCATGGAGGCGAGCCCGGTCGACGACATCGCCGGCATGCTCGCCATGCGCACCGTCGCCTGCCTCGCCAACGAGGCGCTGGACGCCGCGCTGCAGGGCGTGGCGAGCGAGGAGGACATCGACGCGGCGATGACCAGGGGCGTCAGCTACCCGCTCGGGCCGATCGCCTGGGGCGCGCGCATCGGCTTCGCGCGCGTCGAGCGGATCCTCGACAACATCCAGGCCACGACCGGCGACGACCGCTTCCGCCCCTCGCCGCTCCTGCGCCGCCGCGCCGCGGCGGAGGCGCGCCGGCCACGGGCGCGCCAGGCAGGCAATTGACCGGCAGCTGGACAGTCGAAATCCGATCCAGACAACCTTTTCTGCGGTTTATCTGACTCTGGATCCGATTTTCGCGGGCAGGCCGTCGCCTCGCTCAGCCCCGGCCGCGATAGGGATCGACGCCCTGGTCGGGGATCCAGACGCCGCGTGGCGGCGCGCCGGTCTGCCAGAACACGTCGATCGGCATGCCGCCGCGCGGGTACCAGTAGCCGCCGATGCGCAGCCAGGCCGGCGCGAGGAACTTCGCCAGGCGCTGCGCGATCCCGATGGTGCAGGCCTCGTGGAAGGCGCCGTGGTTGCGGAAGCTGCCGAGGTAGAGCTTCAGCGACTTCGACTCCACGAGCCAGCGCCGCGGCACGTAGTCGATCACGAGATGCGCGAAGTCCGGCTGCCCCGTGATCGGGCAGAGCGAGGTGAACTCGGGCGCGGCGAAGCGCACGAGGTAGCGCACCCCGGGGTTCGGGTTCGGCACGCGCTCGAGCTGCGCATCCTCCGGCCGTGCCGGCAGGCTGCTCTTCTCGCCGAGCTGCTTGAGGCCGTCATAGATCGTCTTGCGTGCCGGCATCGCCGTCCTCCTCGCGCGCCGCGCCGGTGCGCGCGGCGGGGCTGTCCATGAAGGCGGCGCGGAACGCGTCGAAGCGGCCATCGGCGATGGCCTCGCGCATGCCGCGCATCAGGTCCTGGTAGAAGGTCAGGTTGTGCTGCGTGAGCAGCATCGGCCCGAGCATCTCGCCCGCCTTCACGAGGTGGTGGATGTAGGCGCGGCTGTATCCGCGGCAAGCCGGGCAGCCGCAGCGCGGGTCGAGCGGGCCGTCGTCCTCGGCGAAGCGCGCGTTGCGCATGTTGAGCGGCCCCTCGCTGGTCCAGGCCTGCGAGGTGCGGCCCGAGCGCGTCGGCAGCACGCAGTCGAACATGTCGATGCCGCGCGCCACCGCCTCGACGATGTCGACGGGCTTGCCCACGCCCATGAGGTAGCGCGGGGCCTCGGCGGGCAGGAGCGGCGTCGTCGCCTCCAGCGTGGCGTTGCGCTCCGCTGCCGGCTCTCCCACCGCAAGCCCGCCGACCGCGTAGCCATGGAAGCCGATCGCGCGCAGCGCCGCCGCGGACTCCGCGCGCAACTCCGGATAGACGCCGCCCTGGACGATGCCGAAGATCGCGTAGCCCTCGCGCGCGACGAAGGCGTCGCGCGAACGACGCGCCCAGCGCATCGACAGGCGCATAGACGCCTCGGCCTGGGCCTGCGTCGCCGGGTACGGCGTGCACTCGTCGAAGGCCATGGTGATCGTGGCGTCGAGCGCCCGCTGGATGCCGATCGAACGCTCGGGCGTCAGCAGGTGGATGCTGCCGTCGAGATGCGAGCGGAAGCGCACGCCCTCCTCGTCCATCTTGCGCAGCCCCGCGAGCGACATGACCTGGTAGCCACCGGAATCCGTGAGGATCGGCCCCGGCCAGTTCATGAAGCGATGCAACCCGCCAAGCCGCCCCACGCGCTCCGCGCCGGGCCGCAGCATCAGGTGGTAGGTGTTGCAGAGCAGGATCTCCGCGCCCGTGCCGCGCACGCCCTCCGGCGTCATGCCCTTCACCGTGGCGGCGGTGCCGACCGGCATGAAGGCCGGCGTCTCGATCGTGCCATGCGCCGTGGCGACGCGGCCGCGCCGGGCGGCGCCATCGGTGGCGAGCAGGTCGAAGCCGAACGCGGTCATGCGTCCTCCGCGCGGTGGATGAGGCAGGCGTCGCCGTAGGAGAAGAACCTGTAGCCCGAGGCGATGGCGTGGGCATAGGCCGCGCGCATGCGGTCGAGCCCGGCGAAGGCCGAGACGAGCATGAACAGCGTCGACCTCGGCAGGTGGAAGTTCGTCAGCAGCAGGTCGACCGCGCGGAAGCGGAAGCCCGGGCGGATGAAGAGGTCGATGTCGCCCGACCAGGGCTCGACGCCGCCGCGCAGCGCGGCCACGCCCTCGAGCGTGCGCAGGCTGGTCGTGCCGACCGCGACGACGCGCCCGCCCCGCGCGCGCGTCTCGGCGATCGCGGTCGCCGTCGCCTCGGGCAGCTCGGCCCATTCGCGGTGCATGACATGGGCCGAGACGTCCTCGGTCTTCACCGGCAGGAACGTGCCTGCGCCGACATGGAGCGTGACATGCGCGCGGCGCACGCCCGCCGCATCAAGCGCAGCGAGCAGGCGCGGCGTGAAATGCAGCCCCGCGGTCGGCGCCGCGACGGCGCCGTCGCGGCGCGCGAAGATCGTCTGGTAGTCGGCGTCGTCCTCCGGCTCGTCCGACGGCCGCTTGATGTAGGGCGGCAGCGGCATGCGCCCGTGGCGCGCCAGCGCCGCCATGAGCTCGTCGCCCGAGCGGTCGAAGCGCAGCGTGACCTCCCCGCCCTCGCCCTTCGAGACCACCTCGGCGTCGAAGCCCGGGGCGAAGGCGATGCGGTCGCCGGGCGCGAGCTTCTTGGCCGGGCGCGCGAAGGCGTCCCATTCGCCGGGGCCGCGCGCCTTGTGCAGCGTGAAGCCGATGCGCGCGGCGCCGCGCAGCCCCGAGAGCTGGGCGCGGATCACGCGCGTGTCGTTGGACACCAGCAGGTCGCCCGCGCGCAGCAGCGCGGGCAGGTCGCGCACGCCACGGTCGGCGAGCGCGCCACCGCCGACCTCGAGCAGCCGCGCGGCATCGCGCGGACGCGCCGGGTGCTGGGCGATCCTGTCCTGCGGCAGGTCGAAGTCGAAGTCCGACAGCTTCATGGCGGCGCGGTTTCTAGCCCAGCCCGCAGGCCGCCGCCATCGCGGCGACCTCAGCGCCTGTAGCGGCGCTGCACGAGGATGTTGGCGGTGGCCGTCAGGATGATCGTGGCGGCCATCAGCACGAAGGAGATCGAGGCGCCGAAGGGCCAGTTGTTCTGCTGGACGAACTGGTTGTAGACGAGCGGCCCCATCATCATGAAGCGCGGCCCGCCGAGCAGGACCGGCGTCGCGTAGGCGTTCATCGCGAGGATGAAGGTGAGGATCGAGCCCGCGAGCACGCCGGGCAGCGCCAGCGGCAGCAGCACGCGCCGCGCCATGTGGTAGGGGTTGGCGCCGAGGCTGAAGGCCGCCTCCTCCACCGCGCGGTCGATGCCCTCGATCACGCTCTGCAGCGTCAGCACCATGAAGGGCAGGTTGACGGCGATGATCCCGATCGTCACCGCCACCTCGGTGTACATGATCTCCAGCGGCGCATCGATCAGGCCGATCTGCATCAGGCTGGAGTTCACGACGCCCTTGCTGCCGAACAGCGCCATCCAGCCCGCCGCGCGCACCGCGTTGCCGACGAAGAGCGGCAGCACGACCAGCATCACGAGCCAGTTCTTGCGGCGCGACTGCGTGCGCGCGAGGACATAGGCGAGCGGGAAGCCGAGCAGCAGGCAGGCCAGCATGCAGGTCAGCGCGACGCGCAGCGTGCGGGCCAGGACGGCCGTGTAGTAGGGGTCGGAGAAGAAGCGGACGTAGTTCGCGACCGACAGCGCCTCGACCATCTGCTTGTAGGGGCCGAGCTCGTTGAGGCTGTAGCGGAAGAGGATCGCGATCGGCA
The DNA here is from genome assembly GCA_041178225.1 of Pseudomonadota bacterium. Lineage (GTDB taxonomy): Bacteria > Pseudomonadota > Alphaproteobacteria > CACIAM-22H2 > CACIAM-22H2 > CAIOSQ01. Next base: position 33,732 of record JBEGVV010000042.1, read on the forward strand.
CGAGCAGGCCGGCCGCGACGAAGATCGTCGCGGGCCCGACGAGCGAACCCGCCGTGACCAGGCCCTCGCGCGCCTCGCGGCGCTCGTGCTCGGAGAGTGTCGCGGACATGATGGCCGGGAGCGGAAGGGGGACCCGGCGCGCCGGATCCCCCCGCCTTCGTCGATCGTCCCGGGGATCAGGCCTTGAAGACCTTGTCCCACCACTCCTTCATCGCGGCGTCGTTCTTCGCGATGTAGCCGTAGTCGAGGTCGACCAGCAGCTTCTGCTCCTCGGCCGTGAAGCCGATGCGCTTCTGCAGGTCGGGCGCGACGGTGGTGTTGGTCACCGTGCCGTTGTAGCCCATGTCGATCGCGAAGTTGTCCTGCGCGCCCTTCTCGAGCATGGCGTTCAGGAACACGTGCGCGCCGGCCTTGTTCGGCGCGTTCTTCGGGATGCAGAAGCCGGAGATGTAGTAGGGCACGCCCTCGGACGGGGCGGCGGACTCGACCGAGATGCCGGCGTTCTGCCACTGCACCACGCGCGCCTTCCACATGATGCCGGAGTGGATCTCCTCGCTCTTCAGCGCGGCGGCGAAGGCCTCGTTGGTCGGGTAGATGCGCGCGCCGGCCTTCTTGGCCGCCATCAGCACCTCCTTGCCCGGCTCGAAGTTCGAGATCGAGCCGCCATTGGAGAGCGCCGCGGCCAGCATCACGAACTGGTACTGGATGTCGATGATGCCCATCTTGTTGCCGTGCTTCGGGTCGAAGGAGTCCTTGAAGCTCTTCGGCGCGGCGACCAGCTTGGGATTGTAGACGGCGACCTTGGCCGAGTAGATGTGGCCGATCCCGTGCGGGTACTTCATCGCCGGGATGAGGTTCGAGGCGAGCGGGATCTGCGCGTAGTCGATCGGCGCCAGCAGGCCGGCCTGCTGCATCTCGTACATCTCGGCGGCGGAGAGCGCCTGGATGTCGGTCGTGCCGCGGGGCAGGCGCGCCTCGGCCTGCATCTTGGCGCGGCGCGGCGCGCTGCCGGCCTCGTCGTAGACGACCTCGACGCCCTTCGACTTGAGGAACGGCGCGTCGATGTTCTTCTGGATCAGGCGGCTGTAGTCGCCACCCCAGGTGCCGACGACGACGCGCTGCTGCTGCGCGCGCGCGGCGTCGCCGAGCGAGGCGGCGCCTAGGGCGGCGGTGCCGGCGGCGAGGGCCTGGCGGCGGGAGAGATTGAACCGGGTCATGAAGTCCTCCTCGTGTCTTGCCTTGGTGATGGGGATCACGCCTGCGCGGCGGGATCCGTGGGGAAGATCCGTCCAGCGCCGGCGCTCCAGCCGACATGGACGCGCGCGCCGACCTCGGGCACCAGCCCGTCCTGGCGGTTCGCCAGCTGGACGGTGACGCGGTCGGTGTCGGAGAGGCGCACGCGCAGGTCCAGCGCGGCGCCGAGATAGGAGACGAACTCGACCGTGCCGGGCAGGTCGTTGTCGAGGCCGAGCGGCGCGAGCCCGAGCGCCATGCGCTCCGGCCGCAGCGCGATGACGGCGGCGCCCGGGCGCGCGCCGGGCGGACAGCGCAGGCCGAGGCCGCCAGCCGTCACGAAATGGCCGGCCGCGTCGACCCTGCCCTCGAGGAAGGTGCTGCGCCCGACGAAGCCCGCCACGAAGCGGTCGGCGGGGCGCTCGTAGAGGTCGCGCTGCGTGCCGATCTGGCGCACCTCGCCCTCGGACATCACGACGAGCCGGTCGGCGACGGTCAGCGCCTCCTCCTGGTCGTGCGTCACCATGACGGTGGTCAGGCCAAGCTGGCGCTGCAGCTCGCGGATCTCCACCCGCACCTCCTCGCGCAGCTTGGCGTCGAGGTTCGAGAGCGGCTCGTCGAGCAGCAGCACGTCGGGCCGGATGGCAAGCGCGCGAGCGAGCGCGACGCGCTGCTGCTGCCCGCCGGAGAGCTGCCGCGGCAGGCGCTCGGCGAGATGGCCGAGGCGCACGAGGCGCAGCGCCTCGGCGACGCGTGCGGCGATGTCGTCGCGCGCGAGCTTTCGCATCTCCAGGCCGAAGGCGACGTTCTGCGCCACGGTCAGGTGCGGGAACAGCGCGTAGCTCTGGAAGACGAGGCCGCTGTTGCGCTTCCACGGCGGCAGCGCCGTGACGTCCCCGCCGCCGATGCGGATCGTCCCGCCGCTGGGCGTGACGAAGCCCGCGATCATGCGCAGCGTCGTCGTCTTGCCGCAGCCCGAGGGACCGAGCAGCACGAGGAACTCCCCGTCGGCGACGTCGAGCGAGACCTCGCGCACCGCGTTGAATTCGCCGTAGCGCTTGGACAGGGCGTCGAGTTCGAGGCGCGCCATCACACCACCCGCGCGAGCTTGACGAAGCGGTCGGTGACGAGCATCGCGACCGCGATGAAGGAGATCTGCATCACCGAGGCCGCCGCGATCGTCGGGTCGAGGCGCCACTCGAGGTACTGCAGGATCGCGATCGGCAGAGTCGTCATGCCCGGCGCGATCAGGAACAGCGTCATCTCCAGGTTGCCGAACGAGGTGACGAAGCCGAACAGCCCGCCCGCGACGATGCCCGGGCGGATCGCGGGCAGCGTGACGCGGAAGAAGGCCGTCCAGGGACCGGCGCCGAGGTTGAGCGCCGCTTCCTCGATCGAGCGGTCGAAGCCCGCGAGGCTCGCGACGATCAGGCGCACGACCCAGGGGATGACGATCAGCACGTGGCCGGCGACGAGGCCCGGGATCGAGCCCATGATCGGCCACTCGGTCGCGATCTCCGCCTCGACCTGGAAGACGTAGATCGCGGTGCCGAGCACGATGCCCGGCACGACCAGCGGCATCAGCAGGAACTGGTTGACCGCGCCGCGCCCGGGGAAGCCGCGGCGCGCGATCGCGAGCGCCGCCGGCACGCCGAGCACCAGCCCGACCAGCGTCGCGGCGACGCCCACCTGCAGGCTGACCAGGAAGCCGCCGACGAACTTGGGCTGCGCCAGCGCCTCGGCGAACCAGTGGAGGGTGTAGCCCTCCGGCGGGAAGGTCGGGATCTCCTGGCTCCAGAAGGCGAGCCAGGTGATCGAGACGAGCGGCGTGAGCAGGTACGCCATCGCCAGGCCGGCGACGCCGTTCAGCGCCCAGCGCCCGAGGCGCCTCGTGTCGATGGCAGGGACCACGCGGATCAGGCCAGGGCGTTCTTGAAGAAGCGCCCGCCCTTCATGATGGCGGGGATGCGCGCGCCCTGGTGCTGGAACAGGCCAAGGTCCTTCGCCGGGTTGCCGTCGACCACGATCAGGTCGGCGAAGGCGCCCGGCGCGACGCAGCCGAGCTTGCCCTCCATCCGCACGACCTCGGCGCCGACCAGCGTCGCCTGGCGGATGATCTCGATCGGCGACAGCACCTCGCTGCGCAGCAGGAACTCGCGGCTCTGGTCGACCATCAGCTGGCCCAGCAGGTCGCTGCCATAGCCGACCTTGACGCCCGCGCGCTTGCAGATCTCCAGCGAGCGCAGGCCGCCATCGATCACCATGTCGTTCTTCTCCAGCATGTCCTTGGCCATGCCGAACTCCTTCGCGCGCTCCTTCATCGCGTAGTAGGCGACGAGGTTGGCCACGAGATAGGCGCCCTTCTTCGCCATCAGCTTCGCCGAGGCCGCGTCGATGAGGTTGCCGTGCTCGATCGTGCGCACGCCCTGGCCGATCGCGCGCTGGATGGCGACGGGCGTGTAGGCATGGGCCTGGGTGTACTTGCCGAAGGCGTCGGCCTCCTCCACCGCCGCCGAGATCTCGTCGAGCGAGTACTGGCGGGAGTCGAGCGGGTCGTAGGGCGAGGCGACGCCGCCGGAGACCATGATCTTGATCTGGTCGGCGCCCTGGCGGATCTGCTCGCGCGCGGCCTTGCGCACCTCGTCCGCGCCGTCGGCGATCTCCATGCAGAAGGCCATCGCGTTGCAGCACTTGCAGGTCGCGCCGCCATGGTCGGTGCGGCGGCGGGAGTCGCTATGGCCGCCGGTCGGGCCGATCGCGCGCCCGGCGATGAACAGGCGCGGGCCCGCGACGAGCCCGCTCTCGACCGCCGCCTTGATGCCCCAGTCGGCGCCGCCGGTGTCGCGCACCGTCGTGAAGCCGCGCGAGAGCATGCCGCGCATGATGTCCGTCGCGCGCGCCGTCATCAGCGTCAGCGGGACGTCCTCCAGCCGGCGGATATAGACCTCGGACAGGTAGACATGGACGTGGCAGTCGATCAGCCCGGGCATCAGCGTGCGCTTGCCGCAATCCACGACCTGCGCGTCCCTCGCCTTGATCGGCTTGGCGGAGACCTCGCGGATCACCTCGCCCTCGACCAGCACCTCGTAGCCGCCGCGCGGCGC
>JBEGVV010000043.1:0-30834 GCA_041178225.1 Pseudomonadota bacterium
TCTGCACGTACCAGCTCGCCCTGCTGGGCGCGGACGTGGTGAAGGTCGAGGTCCCGGGCTCGGGCGACCTCGCGCGCCAGCTCGGTGCCGATGCAGGCCTCAACAAGGCCGGCATGGGCGCGTCGTTCCTCGCGCAGAACGCCGGAAAGCGCTCGATGGTCCTCGACCTCAAGTCGGAGCGGGGCAGGGAGGCGTTCGGGCGACTCGTCGCCACCGCCGACGTGCTCGTCGAGAATTTCCGCCCCGGCGTGATGGCGCGGCTCGGCCTTGGCCACGAGGCGCTCTCGGCCATCCGCCCCCGGCTCGTCTACTGTGCGATCTCGGGCTTCGGCCAGGATGGCCCGCTCAGGGACAATCCCGCCTACGACCAGATCGTGCAGGGGCTTTCGGGCGTGATGAGCGTCACCGGCGACGAGGCCTCGGCGCCCTTGCGCGTCGGCTATCCGGTCGCCGACACGATCGGCGGCCTCACCGCGGCCTTCGCGATATGCGCTTCGCTGCTGCGCGCGGCACGCACCGGCAGGGGCGAGTTCATCGACGTGTCGATGCTCGAATCCACGCTGGTGGCGATGGGCTGGCAGGTCTCGAACTGGCTGATCGCGGGGGTCCGGCCCAGGCCCATGGGCAACGAGAACATGACGGCCGCGCCTTCCGGCACCTTCGCCACGGGCGATGGCCCGCTCAACATCGCGGCCAACCAGCAGCGCCAGTTCGAGGCGCTCTGCCACGTGATCGACCGGCCCGGGCTCGCGAGCGACCCACGCTTCGCCGGCCGGGAGGACAGGAAGCGCCATCGCGCCGAGCTCAAGGCCGAGATCGAGGCGTCGCTCGCCTCGGCCTCCGCCGCGTCCTGGGCCGGGCGGTTGAACGCGGCGGGCGTTCCCGCTGGCGAGGTGCTCGGGGTTCCCGAGATCCTGGCCCATCCGCAGGTCGCCTCGCGCGGGCTGGTGCAGGGCTTCGCCGACGTGCCGGGCGTCGGCAGGGACGTCGCGGTGGTGCGCACCGGCTTCAGGCTCGCGAGCGGCGACCCCGCGCCCCGGTCGCCGCCCCCGCTGCTTGGCGCCGATACCGATGAGCTGCTGCGCGAGCTCGGATACGGGGCGGACGAGATCGCGGCCTTTCGGGGCGAGCAGGCCGCGTGAACCCCGCCGCTCAGCGCCGGCGCTCGGGATAGACCTCGTCGACGACGTCGTCGAGCAGGGTGCGCGCGAGGCCGCCGTCGGTCACCACGCGCGTCACGACGCCGTCGCGCGAGAAGACATGCTCGAGCCAGCCGGTCTCGCGCGCGCCACCCGCGGCCTCGGGCTGCAGCGCCGGCGAGGCCACGAAGGCCAGGGACGGGCAGCACCTGATCGACGCCGCGCCATGCCGGCGCGCGAAATGCTCGTGCAGGTGGCCGCAGCCGACGAGGCGCAGGCGCGGGTCGTCGAGCAGCCGCATCAGCCGCGCGCGGGCGCGCGGGTCGACCGACCAGTAGACGGGACCGGGCTCGGAGGGATCGGACAGGAAGGGCGGCTTGTGCAGGAAGAGCGCGAGCAGCCGGCCTCCGGCGCCCGCGCGCGCGGCCTCGATCCAGTCGAACTGCTCCTCTTCCTCCGGCAGGTCGCTGCCGAGCAGCATCCCGTTGATGCCGAGCAGGCGCCAGCCGCCGATGTCCTCGAGGAAGCGGTCGGGACCGAGCGCCGCGCGGAAGGCGGCGAGGCGCTCGCGCGTCGCCGGCAGCCGCCGCCCCGAGCCGTCGCACAGGGCCGGATGGTCGCCTGCGTCGTGGTTTCCCGGTACGATGCGCCACGCGCAGGGCAGCGCCGCGTGCAGTTCCGCCGCCGCCGCCAGGTCCTCGCGGTGGCGCGCGCCGGCGAGGCTGGCATCGCCGGTGTTGACGACGAGGCGCGGCGGCGCCTCCGCGATCGCCGCGGCGAAGCGGCGCCAGTTGGCGAGGAAATGCGGATGGCGGTGGCTGAGATGCGTGTCCGAGACCTGGACGACGCGGAACTGCTCTTCCAAGGGCGGGCCTCCGGGGCCGCGTTCGATATATTTGTTCCGATGCTAGGACTTTTGTTCGCAGCCGTCATCCCGGGCCCGCGCGCCCGCGCCGCGTGGTGACGAACCCCGCCGGTCCCGTCGCGCGCGCGCGGCGCCGCGCCAGCCGCGCGGCCTGGATCGGCGGCGTGCGCATCGGCGCCGACGCGCCCGTCGCGATCGAGGCCGCGCTGCGGCCCGACCCGGCGGCGCCCGGCGCGGTGGCCGCGACCATCGGCGAGCTGCGCGCGCTCGAGGAGGCGGGCGCCGACCTTGCGCGGATCGACTGCACGACGCGCGAGGCCGCGCTCCTGCTCGGGCGCGTCGCGCCGTCCTGCGCCCTGCCGCTGGTCGCCGATGTCGGCGCCGCCGACCCGGCGATCGCGCTGGCCGCGGTCGAGGCCGGCGCGCGCGCGGTCTGGATCGACCCGCAGCGCCTCGACGACGACGCGCTCGCCGAGCTGGCCGACCTCGCGCGCCACTGGGGCTGCGTCGTCGGCCTGCTCCTGCGCGCCCCGCGCGCCGACGCGGCCGGCGCGATCGCGCCGTCGCCGCCGATCGCCTTCGCGCAGGAGGCGGTGGCGCAGGCGCGGCGCCTCGAGGCGCTCGGCTGCTCGGGCGTCGTGCTCGCGCTGCGCCTCGACGACCCGGTGGAGGCGATGGCCGCGCTGCGCGCGCTCGCGCGGGCGACCGACCTCCCCATTGCGCTCGCGCCGGGCCAGGCGGCGGTGCCTTCCGCGCTCGCGATCGGCCTGCCGCTCGTGCAGGGCATCGGCGACCTCGTCCGCCTGCCGCATGCGGCCGATCCCGCGGCCGAGGCGCGCGCGGCGTCGCAGGCCGTGCGCGCGCTTGGCCTGCGCCCGCGCGGCGTGGTGCTGCGCGCGGAGGAGGGCTTCGCGCGGCTGCGCGGCGATGCCGGGGCGCTGGTCGCCGCGCTCGAGCGCCGGCTCGCGCCGCTTGGCCATGTCTCGCTGGACGTCGTCCTGTCGACCGCGCCATCGCCCGATCCGGCCGGCCCCGCGCCGCTCGCGCCGCCGGTGGAGGCGGGCGCCGAGGAGACGCTGCGCATCGCCTGCGGCGGCAGCGCCGCCATGCCGGCCGACGTCTTCGTCGCGCGCGTCGCGGCGGCGATCGAGGACCATGCCGGCGCGCGCCAGGCGCGCGACCTTCGCGGGCTGCTCGCCTCGGCGGGCGCCGACGCCGATCCCGCCGCGCGCATGTGGGTCGAGGCCGCCGCCGCGCTCTTCGCGCAGTATCGCGGCCGTTCCGCGCGCATCGCCTGGGGCTCGCCGCGCGGCGAGGCGGCATGGCTGCGCCTCGTCGGCCGCCGCGCCCCGTGGCAGGCGCCGCGCGCGCCCGACGGCGGCGAGGCGCGCGACATGGCGGCGACGGCGGTGTCGATCGCGCTGGGCCTGGCGCTTGCCGCGCGCGCCGCGGGCGAGCGCACGGACGCGATCGCGGTGATCGACCACGCGGCGATGGCCAGCGGCGCGACGCTGGAGGCGATCCGCGCCGCGCGCGCCGCGCAGGCGCGGCTCCTGGTCGTGCTGCTCGACCCGGCGATCGACGACGCGGGGCTGCCGGGGACGGTGGCCGCGCAGCTGTCGCGCCTCGTCTCCTCCGCGCCCTACCTCGCCATGCGCGACATCGGCAGGAGCATCGTGCGCAACCTGCCCGGGCCGGGCTACGACCTCGCGCGCCGGGTGGAGGAATTCGCGCGCGGCATCGCCGCGGGCGGGTTCATGTTCGAGGAGCTCGGCGCCTACTATGTCGGGCCGGTGCCGGGGCGCCGCTACGACCAGCTCCTGCCGGTGCTGCGCAACCTCGCCGATGCGCCGCGCGACCAGCCCGTTCTGCTGCATGTCGCCGCGGGAAGGCTGCCGGCGCCACCGCCACGCGCCGCGCGCACCGCTGCCGAGCCGCTGGCGGCGGCGCTCGGCGCGGCGCTCGCGTCCGAGCCGCGCGCGATGCTGGTGCTGCAGGCGCAGGGCGCGTCGGCGGAGGCCTTCGCCGCGCTCGAGCGCATGAATGGCGCGCGCTGCCTGCGCGCGGGCGATGGCGAGCGCCACGGCCCGGGCCTCGCCCGCGGGCTGGCCGCCGGTGGACGGGTGCCCATCGTGCTCGCGGATCGCCGCGCGCTCTGGCTCGGCGCCGGCGAGACGCTGCGCGGCTGGACGCGGCTTGGCCTGCCGCTCGTCCTCGTCGCCGACCTCTCCGCGGGCCACGACGACCGCCCCTGGCTCGACGCGCCGCCGCTCGACCTCGCCGCGCTGCCCGGCTTCGACGTGCTGCACGCGGCCTCGCCGCGCGAGCTTCCTGCCCTGCTCGCCGCCGCGCTGCGCGCGGGCGACCGCCCCGTCGTGGTCGCGCACGGCTTCGACCTCGCCGACGACGCGCGGCCCCTGGATGGGGCCGCGCCTGGCGCGCGCGTCCTCGCCCATGGTGGCGACGTCGCGATCCTGGCGCTCGGCCGCGGCGTGGCCATGGCGCGCGCGGCCACGACGACGCTTGCCGCGCGCGGCGTCGGCGCGACGCTGGTGGACCTGGTGCGCGCGCAGCCCCTGGATGGCGACGTGGCGCGCGCGCTGGCGCGCGACCATCGCGCGCTGCTGGTGCTCGAGGATCCCGCGATGGCCGCGGGGATCGGCGCGGCCGTGCAGCATGCGCTCGGCGCCGCGGACGCGGGCAGGCTGCGCGTGCTGCGCGCGGGCCGCCGCGCGCCGCGCGAGCTCGTGGATGCGGCCCTCGCGCTGCTTGGCGCGCGGGGCGGTGGTGGCATGGCAGGCGGAGGACGAGATGCGGATCCTGGTTGGGAATGACGACGGCATCGACGCGGTGGGCATCGCGGCGCTGGCGGACGCGGCGCGGCGGCTGAGCGACGACGTCTGGGTCGTCGCGCCGGACGGCAATCGCAGCGCCGCGGGGCACGGCATATCGCTGCGCCGCCCCGTGACGCTGGCGCGCGCGGGCGAGCGGCGCTTCGCTTGCTCGGGCACGCCGGCGGATTGCGTGATCGCGGCGATGGCGTTCCTCTTCGAGGGCGACCGGCGGCCCGACCTCGTGCTCTCCGGCATCAACGAGGGACCCAACGTCGCCGAGGACGTCGCCTATTCAGGGACGATGGCGGTGGCGCGCGAGGCCGTGTTCTGGGGCATCCCCGCGATCTCGCTCTCGCGGCCCAAGGGCCTCGGCGCGCATTCGCCCGCGCAGGGCGACTGGCTCGCGGGCCTCATCGACTCGTTCTGGCGCCGGCGCGAGGCGTGGAGCGCCGATGGCCACTGGCTGAACCTGAACCTGCCGGCGCAGGTCCCGGCGCCGCTGCGCGAGGCGCGCATCGGCCGCGACAAGATCGCGCGCAGCGTGCGCGTCCTCGAGCGCGGGGCCGAGGGCGCGCGGCTGGAGATCCTGAGCGCGCGCGAGGGCAGCTCGGCCCATGGCGACGAGAACCACCACCTCGCGGAAGGCTTCGTCGCGGTCACCAACGTCGCCTGGCATGGCGCGGTGCCGCTGCCGCCGGGATTCCTCCCGGCCGAAGGCTAGCGGCCGAGCAGCCCCAGCCCGATCGTGCCGGGCGCGAGGATGCCCGCGGCCCACACCATGGCGGAGCTCCATGCCGCGGCCTGGAAGCGCAGCAGCGGCATCGCGCAGATCCCCGCGACCAGCGGCACGGACGCGCGCAGCGGGCCGAAGAACTTGCCGAGGAAGACGCTCGCCACGCCCCAGCGCTCGAAGAAGCGCATGCCGCGCGGCAGCAGGTCCGGTTGGCGGCGCATCGGCCACATCGCGAAGATCGCCTGGCCGTAGCGCGCGCCCAACCAGTAGGAAGCGTAGTCCCCCAGCGCCGCGCCCACCGCGGCGGCGGCCCAGAGCGGCCAGAACTCGAGCCCGCCCGCGCCGATCAGCGCGCCGATGCCGAACAGGATGACCGTGGCGGGGAAGAGCAGCGAGACCAGCGCCAGCGATTCCCCGAAGGCGAGGAGGAGGATCACCGGGGCCGCCCAGCCCTTGTGCTCCTGCACGAAGCCAACCACGCCGTCGAGATGGCCGATCACCGAGTCCATGCATGCTCCCTGTCGCCGCGCGCGGGGCGACCATAGGCCAGGGACCGCGCCGCGGACGAGTCCCGCGGCGCGGCGATCGTCACGCCGGCCAGGGACGCATCTCCCGCGCCAGCGCCTCGCGCGCGGCCTTGGTGGCGGCGGCGCCGACCAGCGCGAAGCCCTGCAGCGCGCCGTCCTGCTCGAGCCGCGCCGCGACGCCGTCGTCCTCGACGCGCTCGCTCCAGGCGCCGGGCGCGCCGGGCAGCCCCGCGACGACGACCGGGACCGCGGGCGTCTTGACCACGACCGGCATCGGCGGGAGCGACATCGCCGTCGGCGTGCCGGCGAGGGTGCGGGCGAGGGCGCGCGCGGCCTGCATGACCGGCATCACGTAGGGAAGCACCATGCCCTCGATCTCCGCGCAGTCGCCGAGCGCGAAGACATGGGGATCGCTGGTCGCCAGCCAGCGGTCGACGCGCATGCCGCGCCCCGTCGCGAGCCCCGCCGCGGCCGCCAGCGCGACGCGCGGCGCGAGCCCGACCGCCGAGAGCGCCGCGTCCGCGTCCAGCCGCGTGCCATCCGCGAGCACGAGGCGCAACCCGCCGCCGTCGCGGCGCCACGCCTCGGCAAGCGAGGTCCCGAGATGCCAGCGCAGGCCTGCCGCGGCGAGGCGTGCATGCACCAGCCCGGCCGCGCGCGGCGGCAGCAGGCGGCCGAGCGGCCGCTGCGCGAGGTCGATCACGTCCACCTCGCGGCCCGAGGCGAGGAGGTCGTTGGCGAATTCGCAGCCGATCAGCCCCGCGCCGAGGATCGCGACGCGGCGCGCACCCTCGATCGCGGCGCGGAAGCGCGCGTAGTCGTCGAGGTCGTTCACCTGCATGAGGTCGCCGGCGCCATCGCCCGCGATCGGCAGGCGCAGCGGATCGGCGCCGAGCGCGAGCACGAGCCGCGCGTAGCGCAGCGTCGCGCCATCGGCGAGGACGAGGGCCCGCGAGTCGAGGTCGATGGCGGAGATGCGCGTGCGCGCGCGCAGCTCCACGCCCGTGCGCGCGGCCATCGCCGCGCCGCCGGCGGTCGCGATCGCGCCCGGCGCCTTGCCGAGCGCGAGCGCGTTGGACAGCATCGGCTTCGGGTAGAACGCGCCGTCGTCGGCGGTGACGAGGACGACGGGGACATCGCGGTCGAGCTTGCGCAGCTCGCGCGCGACGGTCCAGCCGGCGAGGCCGCTGCCGGCGATGACGATGGGGTCCATGGGCTCCTGTCCTTCCGGTCCCGGGTGGCGCGCCGCGGCCTCAGGCCGCGGCGACCTCCTCCATGTCGAAATCGGCCTTGGCGACGCCGCAATCGGGGCACGCCCAGTCCTCGGGGATGTCGGCCCAGCGGGTCCCCGCCGCGATGCCCTCCTCGGGCATGCCCTTCGCCTCGTCGTAGACGAAGCCGCACACGATGCACTTCCAGGTCTTCATGGTCGTCTCTCCTCTCGGGGATGGCGGTGTCGGGGGATCAGGCGGCGACGCGCGCCAGCGCGCGGCGGTAGTGCTCGGCGTGGCGCTCCTCGACCTTCGCCAGCGCGGCGAAGCGGCGCGCCGCCTTTGCGAGGACGCCGCGGAAGCGATCGGCGTGCTCGCGCGACTCGGCGATCTGCCCGTCGATCTCCGCCACGGCGGCCGCGTTGCCTTCCTCCTCGGCGGCGCGGCGGAAGCCCGGGTACATCTCGCTGTACTCGTAGGTCTCGCCGTCGATCGCGGCCTGCAGCGCCCGCGCGGGCGTCATCTCCGCGGCGGGGTAGAGCAGGTCGAGGTGGCCGAAGGCGTGCTGGATCTCCTGGTCGGCCGTCTCCTCGAAGGCGCGCGCGGTCTCCTCGTCGCCCGCCTGTCGGGCGAGCCTGGCGAAATAGCGGTACTTGGCATGGGCCATGGACTCGCCGGCGAAGGCCGCCTCGAGGTTGCGCATGGTCCTGATCTCGGGTCGCTCGTTCATCTCCGTTCCTTTCCTTTCGCTCGCCGGGTCCGTTCCCCGGCGCGGCGGAACATGGCCGGCGCGACGTGATCGTTGAAACGAATTGAATTTCGATTTCAAATCGAGGAAATCGATAACAACAGGATCGAACGCCCCGCCATGCCGCCCCGCCCTCTGCCCTCGCTGCGCCAGCTTCGCTACCTCGCCGCGCTCGCCGAGCATCGCAGCTTCACGCGCGCGGCCGAGGCCTGCTTCGCGACGCAGTCGACGCTGAGCGCCGGGCTCAAGGAGCTCGAGGCGACGCTCGGCCTGCGCCTCGTCGAGCGCGACCGCCGCTCGGTCGCGGTGACGCCGGCCGGCGAGGAGATCGTCGCGCGCGCACGCGCGCTGCTCGCCGCCGCGGACGACCTTGTCGACACCGCCGCGCGCGCGGCCGCGCCGATGACCGGCCTCCTGCGCGTCGGGATGATCCCGACCGTCGCGCCCTTCGTGCTGCCCGCGCTCCTGCCGGAGATGCGCCGCCGCCACCGCCAGCTGCGCCTGGCGCTGCGCGAGGACCTCACGCACCGCCTGCTCGAGCGCCTCGAGGCGGGCGGGCTCGACTGCGCCCTGGTCGCGCTGCCCTACGACACGAAGGGCCTCCTGCTGCGCGAGCTGTGCGAGGACGAGCTGCTGCTTGTGGCGCCTTCGGGCGACAGGCGCCTCGCCTCGCGGCGCCTCGCGATCTCGGGGGAGCTTGCCGGCGAATTGCTGCTGCTGGAGGAGGGGCATTGCCTGCGCGACCACGTGCTGCAGGCCTGCGGGCGCGAGCGCGTGGCCCGCGTCGAGGGCATCGAGGCGACGAGCCTGCTCACCCTCGCGCACATGGTCGCCTCCGGCCTCGGCCTCGCGCTGGTGCCGGAGCTCGCGATCGCCGGCGGGCTGCTCGCGGGGCTCAGGCTGGGCGCGCGCCGCCTCGCGGCGCCGGCGCCGCGGCGTGGCCTGGCGCTGGTGGCGCGCCGCTCGACCGCGCGCCGCGCCGAGTTCGACGCGCTGGCCGCCGCGGTCTCGTCCGTGGTGCGCGCGCGCATTGAAGCGCGGGCGCGGCGCCAATAATCTTGGCCCCGACACCACGGGGGGACGACATGGCGCACCTGACGGCGGAAGAGAAGGAAGCCTACCGGCGCGAGGGCTGGGTCGTGCCACGCTGGCGCCTGCCGCAGGCCAAGGTCGATGCGCTGCGCGACTCGCTCGACCGGCTGATCGCCGCGAATCCCGGCGTGCGCCCCGAGAAGCTCGTCAGCGCGCATATCGAGGGCCGCAACGCCGAGGGCGTGCATGGCTCGCGCGACTTCCTCGACCTTGCGCGCGATCCCGAACTCGTGGAGCTCGTCGCCGACGCGATCGGCGACGACATCATCCTCTGGGGCTGCCAGGTCTTCTGCAAGCCGGGCGGCGACGGGCTGGAGACGCCCTGGCACCAGGATGGCCAGTACTGGCCGATCCGCCCGCTCGCCACCTGCACGGCCTGGATCGCGCTCGACCCCTCGAGGCGCGAGAATGGCTGCCTGCGCGTCATCCCGCGCAGCCACGAGGGCCGCGAGCTCTACAGCCACATGCGCGAGGACCGCACCGACGTCGTGCTGACGCAGAAGGTCGACGACCCGCGCTTCGACGAGGCGAAGGCGGTCGACATCGAGCTCGAGCCCGGCCAGATGTCGCTGCACGACGTCTACATGATCCACGGCGCCAACCCGAACCGCTCGCCGCAGCGGCGCGCGGGCGTGGCGGTGCGCTACATGCCGGGCAGCTCGGTGTTCGAGCGCGGCCTGATCGCGACCTCGGACAAGTCGGGCTTCAAGGTGGACTTCTCGACGCGCCCGCTCTGGCTGCTGCGCGGCCAGGACCGCACGGGCCGCAACGACTTCGAGGTCGGCCACCGCCGCTGACGCGCGTCGCCGCCGCGCTCAGCCTTCCGTGGCGCCGGCGCGCGCGCGCGGATGCGCCTTGTCGTAGACCTCGAGCAGCCGCGTGGCGTCGACGCCGGTGTAGCGCTGCGTCGTCGCCAGCGACGCGTGGCCGAGCAGTTCCTGGATCGCGCGCAGGTCGGCGCCCGCCGCAAGCAGGTGGGTCGCGAAGGAATGGCGCAGCGCGTGCGGCGTCGCGTGCTCCGGCAGGCCGAGCGCCGCGCGCAGCTGGCGCAGCCGCGCCTGCACGAGCTCCGGCCTGAGCCTGCCGCCGCGCGCGCCGAGGAAGAGCGGGCCGCGTGGCCGCGCGGGATGCGGGCAGAGCCGCGCGTATTCGGCGATCGCCTCGCGCACCAGCGGCAGCACGGGCACCTCGCGCTGCTTGCGGCCCTTGCCCGAGACGCGCAGCGTGTCGCCCACCGGCAGCACCGAGCGGTCGAGCGCGAGCGCCTCGCCGATGCGCAGCCCGCACCCATAGAGCAGCGCGAGCACGGCGGTGTCGCGCGCGGCGATCCACGGCTCCTCCGACATCGCCCCGGCGCCCTCGAGCGCGGCGGCTGCATCGGCCGCGTCGAGCGGCCGCGGCAGGCCGCGCGGGAGGCGCGGCCCGCGGAAGCCCGTCGCGGCGAGGTTCTCCCAGATGCCCTGGCGCGCCGCCCAGCGATGCAGGGCCTTGACCGCCGAGAGCGCGCGCGCGTTCGAGGACGCGGCGAGGCCGGCGCCATGGCGACTGGCGAGCCAGGCGCGCAGGTCGGCGAGGCCGGCCGCGGCCATCATGCCGTCGTCGACCTCCGCGCCGCGATGGGCGGAGAGGAAGGCGACGAACGCGCCGACGTCTCGGCCATAGGCGAGGACGGTATGCGCCGAGGCGCGGCGCTCGTGGCGCAGCCAGGCGAGGAACTCGCGGCAGATCCCCTCGAGCCGCGGCGTGGCGCCGGGGAAGCCGGGCTGCATCGCCGCGAGGGCGGCGGCCATCGCCTCGTCGCCAGCCTGCGCGCGGCCGCTCACCGGCCCAGCCATCCCGCGAGGACCAGCGCCAGGGCCTGCGCGAGGAAGATGAGCGCGTCGCTGGCTGCGCCGGGCTGGAAGCGCGCGGGGTCGCGCGCGCCCAGCGCGAGCAGGCCCGCGGGCAGGAGCGCGCCGGCCGGGAGCCGCAGCAGCGCCTGCGAGCGCACCAGCGGCGCCGCGGCGTCGAAGAGCGCGGGATCGCCGACCGCCGGGCCCGCGAGCAGCGCCTCGCGCCCCGGCGGCAGCCAGCCCTCGATGCGGCCGCGCGGCCATGCACGGATGCCGCTCGCCGCGGCGGCGAAGCGCGCCTGCGCGCCGGCCTCGAAGCCGAGCACGACGGCGTCGGCCTCGAGGTGCAGCGCGAGGTCGACGGTGGCGACCTCGACGCAATGCTCGAGCGAGCGCGCCGCGAGCAGGGCGAGCACGGTGGCGTGGACGCGGCCCTGGGCCGAGGCGCCGGCGCGGCTAGCGGAGACGAATTCCTCGTGGCCGCGGCGCAGTCGCGCGAGGTCGTCCTGGAGGCGTCCCGCGACGAAGCGCTGGAAGTCGAGCACGCCCTCGCCACGGCGCGACCCCACCGGCGTCAGGACCTGGAGGAGTTCCGGGCGGCGGTCGAGGAAGTCGGGATGGCGCGCGAGCCAGTCGGCGATCTCGGCCGGGTCGAGGTCCGGCGCGGCGCCCGTGCGGGTCCCGTGGCCGGTCAACGGCCTCAGCCCAGGATCGACTGGCCGGTCTTCTGCCAGTCGGCGAGGAAGGCCGCGAGGCCCTTGTCGGTCAGCGGGTGCTGGTACATCTGCCGCAGCACGTTGGGCGGCAGCGTGGCGACATGCGCGCCCAGCTTCGCGGCCGCGACGACATGGATCGGGTGGCGCACGGAGGCGACGAGCACCTCGGTGCGGATCGCCGGGTAGGCGCGGTAGATCTGGCAGATGTCGGCGATCAGCTGCATGCCGTCGGTGCCGATGTCGTCGAGGCGGCCGACGAAGGGCGAGATGTAGGCCGCGCCCGCCTTGGCCGCGAGGATCGCCTGCGCCGCCGAGAAGCACAGCGTGACGTTGACCGGGGTGCCCTGGTCGGCGAGCGCGCGGCAGGTCCTGAGCCCGTCCGGCGTCAGCGGCACCTTGACCGCGACGTTCGGGGCGATGGCCGCGAGCTTGCGCCCCTCGGCGAGCATCGTGGCGTGGTCGGTCGCCGTCACCTCGGCGCTGACCGGGCCCTTCACCAGGGCGCAGATCTCGGCGATCACCTCGAGCATGTCGCGGCCCGACTTGGCGATCAGCGACGGGTTGGTCGTCACGCCGTCCACGAGGCCGGTGGCCGCGAGGTCGCGCAGTTCCTTGAGGTCCGCGCTGTCGATGAAGAACTTCATGGCTTCCGCTCGCTCCTGCCGGCCCGCGCATGGCTCGCGGCGCCCGATGGATGTGCCATAGCGCGCGTGGCCGCGTAAAGTCCGGGGCGATGACGCAACAGGACGCCGCGCGCGAAGGCCTGGACCGGATCAGCGTGCTGCTGCCGCTGCCGCTCTCCGGCGCCTACGACTACCTCGCCGATCCCGCGCTGGGGCTGCGGCCGGGCGACTTCGTGCGCGTGCCGCTCGGCGCGCGCGTGGCCATCGGCGTGGCCTGGGATCCCGCGCCGCCGGACCCGGAGGCCAAGGCGCCGGCGCGGCTGCGCGAGGCGATTGGCCGCGTCGGCGACCTCTGCCTGCCCGAGGCCTCGCGCCGGCTCGTCGACTGGGTCGCGCAGTACACGATGTCGGCGCCCGGCGCGGTGCTGCGCATGGCGATGAGCGTGCCCGAGGCGCTGGAGCCACCCGCGCCGGTCGAGGGCTGGACGCTGTCGCCCGCCGCGCCGAACCCGGTGCTCGCCGAGCCGGGCGCGCGCCGCGTCACCGCGCCGCGCCGGCGCGTGCTCGAGGCGATGGCGGCGATGCCGCCCGCGACGACCGCCGCGATCGCGCGCGCCGCCGGCGTCGGTGCCGGCGTCGTGCGCGCGATGGCCGAGGCCGGCTGGCTCGCGCCGGCGCATGTCGCGGCCGCGCCTGCGCCGCGCCCCGACGGCGCGCGCCCGGGTCCCGTGCTCTCGGCGGACCAGGACGCGGCGGCGCGCGAGCTCGCCGCGGGCATCGACGCGGGCTTCCGCGTCACGCTGCTCGACGGCGTCACCGGCGCCGGCAAGACCGAGGTCTATTTCGAGGCGATCGCCGCGGCGCTGCGCGCGGGTCGCCAGGCCCTGGTGCTGCTGCCGGAGATCGCGATGAGCGCGCAGTGGCTGGCGCGCTTCGAGGCGCGCTTCGGCGCGCCGCCGGCGAGCTGGCATTCGGAGCTGGGGCAGGGCGCGCGGCTGCGGACATGGCGCGACGTCGCGTCGGGCGAGGCGCGCGTCGTCGTCGGCGCGCGCTCGGCGCTGTTCCTGCCCTATCGGGACCTCGGCGTCGTCGTCGTCGACGAGGAGCACGAGCAGGCCTTCAAGCAGGAGGATGGCGTCGTCTACCACGCGCGCGACATGGCGGTGGTGCGCGCGCGGCTCGGTCGCATCCCCGCCGTGCTCGTCTCCGCCACGCCGTCGATCGAGACCGTGGTCAACGTGCGGCGCGGGCGCTACGGCGCGGTGCACCTGCCCTCGCGCCATGCCGGCGCGACGCTGCCGCGCATCGAGCTCGTCGACCTGCGGCGCGAGCCGCCGCCGCCGCGCCAGTGGATCGGCCCGCGGCTGCGCGCGGCGCTCAAGCGCACGCTGGAGGCGGGGGAGCAGTCGATGCTGTTCCTCAATCGCCGCGGCTACGCGCCGCTGACGCTGTGCCGCGCCTGCGGCCACCGGCTGCAATGCCCGCACTGCACCGCGTGGCTGGTCGAGCACCGGCTCTCCGGGCGGCTGCAATGCCATCATTGCGGCCATGGCGAGCGCCTGCCGCGCACATGCCAGGCCTGCGGCGCGGAGGATCGCTTCGCCGCCTGCGGCCCGGGCGTCGAGCGCGTGGCCGAGGAGGCGCGCGCGCTCTTCCCCGAGGCGCGGATCGAGGTCATGACCTCCGACACGATCGGCGGCCCGGCCGCCGCCTCGGCCTTCGTCGAGCGCATGATCGCCGGCGGCATCGACATGCTCGTCGGCACGCAGATCGTGGCGAAGGGCCACCACTTCCCCGGGCTGACGCTGGTCGGCGTGGTCGACGGCGACATCGGCCTGTCGGGCGGGGACCTTCGCGCGGGCGAGCGCACCTACCAGCTGCTGCACCAGGTCGCTGGCCGTGCCGGGCGCGCCGGTCGGCCCGGCCACGTGCTGCTGCAGACCCATGCCCCCGACCATCCCGCGATGCGCGCGCTGGCGGCGGGCGACCGCGATGGCTTCATCGACGGAGAGATCGAGGCGCGCGAGCGGCTGTCCATGCCGCCCTTCGGCCGCCTTGCCGCGCTGGTGCTCTCCGGTCCGGATCCCGCCGTCCTCGACCGGTTCTGCCGCGAGCTTGCGCGCCGCGCGCCGCGCGGGCCCGGCATCGACGCGCTGGGCCCCGCGCCGGCGCCTCTCGCCATCCTGCGCGGGCGCCATCGCCGGCGCTTCCTGCTGCGCGCGCCGCGCGAGGCGCCGCTGCAGGACCTCGTCGCGGACTGGCTGCATGGCGAGAAGCCCCCCGGCGGCGTGCGCCTGCAGGTCGACATCGATCCCTACAGCTTCCTGTGAGGCCGCGGAGGGTGATGTGGAGACAAAAAAACGGGGCGCGTTGTTGCGTCGCGGCGCGAGGCCGTGCTAGCTAACCGCCGCCTTGGCGGCAGGGGGGATCCCCCGGCTGCTAGGTTTCGTGTCGGATCAATGGGTTCCGTCCTCAGGGGCGGGCTCGAATCAACCCGGAGAAATCGGGTCGCCGTGGCCTCCGAGACCTCATCCACCGCCGGCCTTCCGGGCCGCTACGCGACCGCGCTCTACGACCTTGCGCATGACGCAGGGTCGCTCGACCAGGTCGCGTCCGATCTCGCCCGCCTGCGGGCCCTGATCGAGTCCAGCGCCGAGGCGCGGCAGGTGATCAGGAGCCCCCTGATCCCGCGCGCCCAGCAGTCGAAGATGATGGACGCGGTGCTCGATGCCGCGGGCCTGTGCGACCTCGCCCGCCGCTTCGTCGGCGTGGTCGTCAGGAACCGGCGCCTCGCGCAGCTGCCGGTCTTCATCGACAGCTTCGAATCCCTGCTCGCGCGCCGGCGCGGCGACCTCGAGGCCGAGGTCGTCTCCGCGGTGCCGCTGACGCAGGCCCAGCGCAACGCCATCTCCGGCGCCATCCCCGGCGCCACGGGCCGCAAGGTCCGCCTCGTGGAGAAGGTCGACCCCAGGTTGGTCGGCGGCTTGCGCGTCAAGGTCGGGTCTCGCCTCGTCGATTCCTCGATCTCCGCCAAGCTCAGCCGCCTTCAGCTCGCGATGAAAGGGACCGCGTGATGGAAATCCGCCCCGCCGAAATCTCCGCCATCCTCAAGCAGCAGATCGACAAGTTCGACGGCGCGGCCGACGTGGCCGAGGTCGGCCAGGTCATCTCCGTCGGCGACGGCATCGCCCGCGTCTACGGCCTCGACAAGGTCCAGGCCGGCGAGATGGTGTCCTTCGCCAACGGCCTGAAGGGCATGGCCCTCAACCTCGAGACCGACAATGTCGGCGTCGTCATCTTCGGCGACGACCGCGACATCAAGGAAGGCGACACGGTCAAGCGCACCGGCGCGATCGTCAGCACGAAGGTGGGCAAGGGCCTTCTCGGCCGCGTGGTCGATGGCCTCGGCAACCCGATCGACGGCAAGGGCCCGCTCGTCGACGTCGTCGACGCCCGCGTCGAGGTGAAGGCGCCGGGCATCATCGCCCGCAAGTCGGTGCACGAGCCGATGCAGACCGGCCTCAAGGCGATCGACGCGCTCGTGCCCGTCGGCCGCGGCCAGCGCGAGCTGATCATCGGCGACCGCCAGACCGGCAAGACGGCCGTCGCGATCGACGCCTTCCTCAACCAGAAGGGCGTCAACTCGGGCAGCGACGAGTCGAAGAAGCTCTATTGCATCTATGTCTGCGTCGGGCAGAAGCGCTCCACCGTGGCGCGCATCGTCAAGACGCTGGAGGACTACGGCGCGCTCGAGTACTCGATCATCGTCGCCGCCACCGCCTCCGATCCCGCGCCGCTCCAGTTCCTCGCGCCCTACACGGGCTGCGCGATGGGCGAGTACTTCCGCGACAACGGCATGCATGCCGTGATCGTGTACGACGACCTGTCGAAGCAGGCCGTCGCCTACCGCCAGATGTCGCTGCTGCTGCGCCGCCCGCCGGGCCGCGAGGCGTTCCCCGGCGACGTGTTCTACCTGCACAGCCGCCTGCTCGAGCGCGCGGCCAAGATGTCGGACGCCATGAAGGCGGGCTCGCTGACCGCGCTGCCGGTCATCGAGACCCAGGCCGGCGACGTCTCGGCCTACATCCCGACCAACGTGATCTCGATCACGGACGGCCAGATCTTCCTCGAGACCGAGCTGTTCTACAAAGGCATCCGCCCGGCCATCAATGTCGGCCTCTCGGTCAGCCGCGTCGGCTCCGCCGCGCAGATCAAGGCGATGAAGCAGGTCGCCGGCCGCATCAAGCTCGAGCTCGCGCAGTACCGCGAGATGGCCGCCTTCTCGCAGTTCGCCTCGGACCTCGACGCCGCGACGCAGAAGCTGCTCGCCCGCGGCGCGCGCCTGACCGAGCTGCTCAAGCAGCCGCAGTACTCGCCGATGCCGGTCGAGGAGCAGGTCGTGTCTATCTTCGCCGGCACGCGCGGCTACCTCGACGGGCTCCAGGTCGCGCAGGTCGGCCGCTTCGAGAAGGCGCTGCTCTCCGAGATCAAGGGCAAGCACGCCGCCGTGCTCGACGCGATCCGCACGGAGCGCGAGATCTCCAAGGCCACCGAGGGCAAGCTCACGGAGATCCTCGACGGCTTCGTGAAGTCCTTCGCCTGAACCGTCCGACGCGCTTGAACGGGGCTTTCGGCCGATGCCGTCTCTGAAGCAGTACCGCACGCGGATCGCGTCGGTTAAATCGACGCAGAAGATCACCTCGGCGATGAAGATGGTCGCCGCGGCGAAGCTGCGCCGCGCGCAGGAGAAGGCGGAGGCGGCCCGCCCCTACGCCGAGCGGATGAGCCGCATGCTGGGTTCGCTCGCGGGCTCGCTGTCCGGTGGCGCGGGCGCGCCGGCGCTGCTCGCGGGCACCGGTCGCTCGGAGGTCCACCTCGTCGTGGTGGCGACCTCGGATCGCGGCCTGTGCGGCGCGTTCAACTCCTCGATCGTGCGCGGCGCGCGCAGCCACGTGCGCCAGCTCCTCTCCGAGGGCAAGCAGGTCCGCATCTTCTGCGTCGGCCGCAAGGGCCGCGACCAGCTGCGCCGCGACTTCGCCAAGCTGATCGTCGGCTCGATGGAGGATGTCGGCCGCCGCTCGCTGTCCTTCGCCGACGCGCAGCGCATCACCGACCGCATCCTGCAGATGTTCGCGGCCGGCGAGTTCGACGTCTGCTCGCTCTTCTACGCGCGCTTCAGGTCCGCGATCACCCAGATCGTGACCCGCCAGCAGCTGATCCCGTTCGCCATCGAGGGCGGCGCCGGACCGGCCGCGTCGGCCGGCGGCGCGGTCTACGAATACGAGCCCGACGAGGAGCAGATCCTGGCGGAGCTGCTGCCGCGCAACCTGTCGGTCCAGGTCTTCCGCGCGCTGCTCGAGAACAACGCCTCCGAGCAGGGCGCGCGCATGACCGCGATGGACAACGCCACGCGCAACGCGGGCGACATGATCAAGCGTCTCACCCTCAGCTACAACCGCCAGCGCCAGGCCTCGATCACCAAGGAGCTGATCGAGATCATCTCCGGCGCCGAAGCGGTCTAACCGGACACCCGCAGGAGCAGGACCATGGCAAACAACAATGTCGGCCGCATCACGCAGGTCATGGGCGCGGTCGTCGACGTGCAGTTCGACGGCGAGCTGCCCAACATCCTGAACGCGCTGCACGTCCAGAACCAGGGCAAGACCCTGGTCCTCGAGGTCGCGCAGCATCTCGGCGAGCAGTCCTGCCGCACCATCGCGATGGACTCCACCGAGGGCCTCGTGCGCGGCCAGGAGGCCGTCGACACCGGCGCCCCGATCTCGATGCCGGTCGGTCCCGAGACGCTCGGCCGCATCGTCAACGTCATCGGCGAGGCGATCGACGAGCGCGGCCCGGTCAACGCGAAGAAGTCCTCGCCCATCCACCGCTCCGCGCCCGAGTTCGTCGACCAGTCGACCGAGGCGCAGATCCTCGTCACGGGCATCAAGGTCATCGACCTGCTCGCGCCCTACGCCAAGGGCGGCAAGATCGGCCTGTTCGGCGGCGCCGGCGTCGGCAAGACCGTGACGATCATGGAGCTGATCAACAACGTCGCGAAGGCGCATGGCGGCGTGTCGGTGTTCGCGGGCGTCGGCGAGCGCACGCGCGAGGGCAACGACCTCTACCACGAGATGATCGAATCGGGCGTCATCAAGCTCGACGGCCCGGGCTCCAAGGTGGCGCTGGTCTACGGCCAGATGAACGAGCCGCCGGGCGCGCGCGCGCGCGTCGGCCTCTCGGGCCTGACCGTCGCCGAGTACTTCCGCGACGAGGAAGGCCAGGACGTCCTGTTCTTCGTCGACAACATCTTCCGCTTCACGCAGGCGGGCGCCGAGGTGTCGGCGCTGCTCGGCCGCATCCCCTCGGCGGTCGGCTACCAGCCGACGCTGTCGACGGACATGGGCGCCCTGCAGGAGCGCATCACCTCGACCAAGAAGGGCTCGATCACGTCGGTGCAGGCCATCTACGTGCCCGCCGACGACCTGACCGACCCGGCGCCGGCGACGTCCTTCGCGCATCTCGACGCGACGACGGTGCTCTCGCGCCAGATCGCCGAGCTCGGCATCTTCCCGGCGGTCGACCCGCTCGACTCCACGTCGCGCATGCTCGACCCGCGCGTCATCGGCGAGGAGCACTACCAGGTCGCCCGCGACGTGCAGCGCGTGCTCCAGACCTACAAGTCTCTCCAGGACATCATCGCGATCCTGGGCATGGACGAACTCTCGGAGGAGGACAAGCTGGTCGTCTCGCGCGCGCGCAAGATCCAGCGCTTCCTCTCGCAGCCCTTCCACGTCGCCGAGGTCTTCACGGGCACGCCGGGCGTGCTGGTGAAGCTCGAGGACTCGATCAAGGGCTTCAAGAAGATCGTGGCCGGCGAGTGCGACGACATGCCGGAGGCGGCGTTCTACATGGTCGGCACCCTCGAGGAGGCCATGGAGAAGGCGCGCAAGATGGCGGCCGAGGCGGCCTGAGCGAAGCGCCCAAGCCCGAGGGAACACGTCCATGGCCGATAAAGTCGCGTTCGAGCTCGTCAGCCCGGAGCGCCTTCTGCTCTCCAGGTCCGTCGACATGGTCGTCGTGCCGGGCGCCGAAGGCGATTTCGGCGTCCTGCGCGGCCATGCCCCGCTGATCTCCACGCTGCGCCTGGGCGTCATCGACGTCCACGACGCGGGCGGCGTCAGCGAGCGCATCTTCGTGGCCGGCGGGTTCGCCGAGGTGACGGCCGAGCGTTGCACGGTGCTCGCGGAGCAGGCGGTGCCTGTCGCGGACCTCGACCGCGCCGGCATCGAGGGCGAGATCAGGTCGCTGCGCGACAGCCTTGCCGTCGCCGATGGCGACGCCGAGCGCGGCGCGCTCGCCGCGCGCATCGCGGTGGCGGAAGCCAAGCTCGCCTACGCCTGACCGGCCGGCGCGGGGAACGCCCCGCGCCTTCCGGCGTTGTCCGACCGGGTTCTGCAGGTCGCGCCGCGCGGGCGGCGCCGCGGGAGTTCCTGGATGGCGCACTGGACCCTCGACGACATCGACTGGAGCGCCTTCGACGCGTCGAAGGTCGACCCTGGCCTCCTGCAGGTCGCCAAGGCCGCGGCGCTCGTGGAGCGCAACGGCCTCGACTACGCCGCCTATCTTCGCAACGTCTTCGCCGGCGACCCGGAATTCTGCGCCGCGGCCGAGGAATGGGCGCGCGAGGAGGTCCTCCATGGCGAGGCCCTGGCGCGCTGGGCGCGGCTGGCCGACCCGGCCTGGGACTTCGACGCCGCGGCCTCGCGGTTCTGCGCCGCCTACGCGATACCGCTGGACGCCTCGGCCTCCGTGCGCGGCTCGCGCACGGGCGAGCTGATCGCGCGCTGCATCGTCGAGACGGGGACGAGCTCCTACTACAGCGCCATCGCCGATGCCGCGCGCGAGCCGGTGCTCGCGCAGGTCTGCCGGCGCATCGCCGCGGACGAGTTCCGCCACTACAAGCTCTTCCTCGGCCACATGCGCCGCTACCTCGAGGCCGAGCGCATCGGCCGGATCGGCCGGCTGCGCGCGGGCCTCGGCCGCGTGCTCGAGGCGGGCGACGACGAACTGGCCTGCGCCTTCCATGCCGCCAACGCGCCGCCGGGCGAGCCCTATGACAGGCGGCGCTGGAGCCGGGCCTATGCGCGCCGCGCCTACGCGCTCTACGGCGCGCGCCATGTCGAGCGTGGCCTCGCCATGGCGCTGAAGGCGATCGGGCTCGCCCCCACCGGCCGCCTTCATGGAATGCTCGCGCCGCTCGCCCTGCGCTTCCTCGGCTGGCGCGCCCGCAGCCTCGCGCGCGCGGGCGCCTGAACGCCGCTTCCCATTGCCCCGCCGCCTGCTAGGCTCGGGCGAAACCCAGGGGGAGGACAGGCATGGGCATCGTCAGCGAACCGAAGGCCGTGGCGGCGACCAGCTTCCGCGACGCGACCGCCGCGGACTGGGAATACGTGACGCGGCTGGGCCGGGATGCGATGGAGCGCGACGCGGGCCGCGCGGTGATGGCGCTGCTGCGCTCGCAGAAGGACGTCCCGCGCCATGGCTGGCAGGTGAACAACTACGAGCACTCGCTGCAATGCGCGACGCGCGCGCTCAGGAACGGCGAGAGCGAGGAATACGTCGTCTGCTGCCTGCTGCACGACGTGACGCAGGACCTCAATCCCTACAACCACGACAAGAGCGCCGCCGACCTGCTGCGCTACCATGTCAGCGACGAGAACCACTGGGTGATCGCGAACCACCAGATCTTCCAGCTCTCCTTCCGCGACCACTCGAGGTTCGACACCACGGCCTGCGAGCGCTACCGCGGCCACCCGCATTTCGAGGCGGCGCTGCGCTTCTGCGAGCACTACGACATGAACTGCTTCGACGGCAGCTACGAGGCGCTGCCGGTCGAGGCCTTCGAGCCGATGGTGCATCGCCTCTACGAGAGGGGCGTGCGCGCGTTCCACGCGCAGCATCCCTACCCGCCCGCGGGACGCTGACCCGCCGGCGACAGCCGGCGCCGCCGCGTCAGAACTTGCGGTACTTGAGGTAGGCCTGCTGCGGGTCCATGCCGCCGAGGATCGCGTCGCGCACGCGGTTCTCGGTGGAGGCCACGGCCTCGGTCCGCGCCACGACGTCCGCGGCCATCGCCGCGGGGATCACGACGATGCCGTCGCCGTCGGCGAGCAGGCAGTCGCCGGTCGAGACCGTGACCTCGCCGATCGTCACCGGCTCGCCGAAGCGGTCGGGCATCCAGCGCGCCACGATGTCGGTCGGCGTGGCGAAGCTGCACCACACCGGGAAGCCGATGCGGCGGGTGAGCTCGACGTCGCGCGTGCCCCCGTCGACGACGTAGCCGAGCACGCCCTTGAGCTTCAGCGCGTTGGCCGAGAGCTCGCCCATCATCGCGATCCAGTCGTTGTTCGGCTGGCAGACGACGACGTGGCCCGAGGGCGCCTTCGAGAGCACGCCCGTCCAGGCCAGCAGCGTCTCGTCGGCGCTGCGCGTGCGGTCGACATGGCCGGCGACCGTCCAGGCGCGCCCGCACAGCGTCGTGCCCGGCTCGATCGGCCGGATGGAGGGCGGCAGCACGCAGCGCTCGTGGCCGAGCCCGCGCAGCACGTCGTGCACCGCCGACGTGTAGAGCCGCCCGAGCCGCTCGATCGTGTCGTCGTTCATCGTCCGTCGTCTCCCCCTCGTCGTGGCGCGACCGCCATGCGCGGCGTGGCGAGCGCCGCGAATTCCGCGGCGACGCGTTCGTACAGGTCGCGCTTGAATGGCACGATCATCGATGGCGCGCGGGACAGCTCGATCCAGCGCCAGTCGTCGAATTCGGGGTGCGCGCTGGCGCGCAGGTCGATGTCGCGGTCGTCGCCGGTGAAGGCGAGCGCGAACCATTTCTGCGTCTGCCCGCGATAGCGCCCGCGCCACGCCTTGCCGAGGAGGGCGGGCGGAAGGTCGTAGGACAGCCATCCCGCGCTCTCGGCCAGGAACTCGACCTTGCTGATCCCGGTCTCCTCGCCGAGTTCGCGCAGCGCCGCGGCGCGCGGCTTCTCGCCGCGGTCGATGCCGCCCTGCGGCATCTGCCAGGCGCCGCCCGGCGCGTCGATGCGCCTTGCCACGAAGACAAGGCCCTCGCGGTTGAACAACGCGATGCCGACGCCGCGGCGATAGGGCAGCGTGGCCGGGTCGACGCGCGCGCTCCGGGCCATCGCCCGCGCCCCGGCGCCGCCTCAGTTGCCGTTGCGCTGGTTGTAGAGCGCGAGGCCGCGCAGCAGGTCGAAGGCGCGCTGCAGCTGGTAGTCCTCGGTGCCTTCGGCGGCCGCGGGCTGCTCGCCGCCCTGGCCGGGCTGCTGCTGGCCCTGGCCCTGGCCCTGCTGCTGGTCGTTGCGCAGCGCGCCGCGCAGGTCGGATTCGCGGCGCGCGCGCGGCTGGTCCACCTTCTCGAGGCGCGCCGGCTCGACGACGATGTCCGGGTCGATGCCCTGCGCCTGGATCGAGCGGCCCGAGGGCGTGTAGTAGCGCGCGGTGGTGAGGCGGATCGCGCCCTGGTTGCCCATCGGGATGATGGTCTGCACCGAGCCCTTCCCGAAGGAGCGCGTGCCCAGCAGGATCGCGCGGCGATGGTCCTGCAGCGCGCCGGCCACGATCTCCGAGGCCGAGGCCGAGCCGCCATTGATCAGGACGACGATCGGCAGCCCGTTCAGCAGGTCGCCCGGCTTGGCGTTGAAGCGCTGCGCCTCGTCGTTGCGCCGCCCGCGGGTGGAGACGATCTCGCCCTTGTCGAGGAAGGCGTCCGACACCGCGATGGCCTGGTCGAGCAGGCCGCCGGGATTGTTGCGCATGTCGAGCACGAGGCCCTTGAGCTTGTTGCCGGCCTGCTGGCGGATGCGGTCGATCGCGTTCTTGAGGCCGCTCTCGGTCTGCTCGGTGAAGGAGGTGATGCGCACGTAGCCGAGCTCGCCCTCGACGCGGCTGCGCACGGACTGCACGCGGATCACCGCGCGGGTCAGCGTCACCTCGAACGGGTCGCCGCCGCCGCGGCGGATCATCAGCTTGATGTTCGAGTTGACGGGGCCGCGCATCTTCTCGACCGCTTCCTGCAGCGTCAGGCCGAGCACGGCTTCGTTGTCGATGTGGGTGACGAAGTCGCCGGGGCGCAGCCCGGCGCGCGCGGCGGGCGTCTCGTCGATGGGGGAGACGACCTTGACGAAGCCGTTCTCCATCGTGACCTCGATGCCGAGGCCGCCGAACTCGCCGCGGGTCTGCACCTGCATGTCGCGGAAGCTCTTCGGCGGCATGTAGCTCGAATGCGGGTCGAGCGAGGTCAGCATGCCGTTGATCGCGTCCTCGATCAGCTTGCGATCCTCGGTGCCCTCGACATAGTCGGTGCGCACGCGCTCGAAGATCTCGCCGAAGAGGTTCAGCAGGCGATAGGTCTCGGACGAATTGGACTGGGCTGGCGCGGCCTGCGGCAGCGCCAGGAAGGCGAGCGCGCCGATCGCGGCCGCCATGCGTCGAATGCTCATCCGCCAACCTTTCCGTTAGGCAGCGCCACCCAGGGAGCCGGGTCGACCGGCTGCCCGTTGCGCCTCAACTCGACATAGACCACCGGCCGCGCCGCGCCAGCGCCGGGCGCCTGGCCGACCGGCTCGCCGGCGCGCACCGGCTGGCCGGGCGCGACGTCGAGCCTGCCGAAGCCGGTCACGAACCAATGGTACCCATCGCCGCTATCGACGATCAAGATGACCCCGTAGCCGCGGAACGGCCCGGCATAGGCGATCGTGCCGTGCCAGGGCGAGACGATCGTCGCCTCGGGGGCGACCTCGAGGGCCATGCCCCGGCTCGCCGTCCCGCCCGCGTCGGGCTGCCCCCAGTTCGCCACCAGCCTGCCCGCGGCGGGAGGCCGCGCCCGGCCGCGCGCCTCGGCGAAGGGCCGCGCCTCGGCACTCGCCTGCCGCGCCCGCTCGCCCGCCTCGCGCTCCTGCTCCGCCGCCGCGGCGGCCGCGGCGCGCGCGCGCTCCTCCTCCGCCCGCCGCGCGGCGAGGCGCTCGAGCAGATCGCGCAGGCTGCCCATCTCGCGGCCGAGAGCCTCCAGCCGCATCGCCACCGACATGCGCTCGGCATCGAGCGCCGCCATCAGCCGGCCGCGGCGCGCGATCATCTCCTCCAGCCGCGCGCGGCCGGCCTCCTCGGCGGCGAGGGCGGCGGCGAGCGCCTCCTCCTCCCCGGCAAGGGCCGCGCGCGCGGCGCGGTGGTCGTCGAGCGCGGCGGCGAGGGCGCGCGCATGCGCGTCGACGGCCGGCACGGCATGGGCGAGCAGCCGGCCCGCGCGCAGCGCGTCGACCGGCGCCTCGGCCCGCAGCAGCAGCGCCTCGCGTGGCGTGCGCGCGAGGCGCTCCAGCGCCGCGGCGAGGCGCGCGAGCCTGCCGCGCGCGACCTCGGCCTCGCCGGCCAGTTCCGCCTCCAGCGGCATGAGCGCGGCGCGGCGCGCGCGCGCGGCCTCGACGCGCGCGGCCGCGCGGTCCTGCGCCTCGACGGCCGCGACGGCCTCCTCCTGCAGCGCCGCGAGCTCGCGGCGCAGCGCGTCGCGGTCCTGCTGCAGCAGGCGCTCGCGATGGCGCTGCTCGTCGGCCTGTCGCTCGAGGCGGCGCAGGCGCGTCTCCGGGGATTGCGCGGCCGCCGTGCCGGCGACCGCCACGGCGAGGGCGGCGGCGAGGAGAAGCGCGCGCTCAGCCGCGCGCATGCGCGTCGTCCGCGTGGACGATCAGGGAGCTGCCGGTCATCTCCGGCGGCTGCTCGAGGCCGAGCAGCTCGAGCAGCGTCGGCGCGACGTCGGCGAGCCTGCCGTCGCGCAGCGCGATGGCGGCGTTGCGGCCAGGCCGGGCGGCCTCCACCAGCATCACGGGGACGGGGTTGAGCGTGTGCGCGGTGTGCGGCTGCCCGGTCG
Organism: Pseudomonadota bacterium; assembly: GCA_041178225.1. Lineage (GTDB taxonomy): Bacteria > Pseudomonadota > Alphaproteobacteria > CACIAM-22H2 > CACIAM-22H2 > CAIOSQ01. The sequence goes on from JBEGVV010000043.1 coordinate 25,255, forward strand.
CGGGATCGACCATCGTCTCGGCGTTGCCGTGGTCGGCGGTCACGAGCATCGCGCCACCGGCCGCGCGCACCGCCTCGACCACCCGGCCGAGGCAGGCATCGACCGCCTCGACCGCGCGCCGCGCGGCGTCGAAGTCGCCCGTGTGCCCGACCATGTCGGTGTTGGCGAAGTTGACGAGGATGAAGTCGTGGCGGCCGGCGCGGATCGCCTCGACGAGCCGGTCGGTCACCTCGGGCGCCGACATCTCCGGCTGCAGGTCGTAGGTCGCGACGCGCGGCGAGGGCACGAGCACGCGCTCCTCGCCGGGGAAGCTGCGCTCCTCCCCGCCGTTGAAGAAGAAGGTGACGTGCGCGTATTTCTCGGTCTCGGCGATGCGCAGCTGCGACAGGCCCGCGCGCGCGACGACCTCGCCCATCGTGTTGGCGAGGCCCTCCGGCGGGTAGACCGCCTCCATCAGCCGCGCGAGGCCCGACGAGTACTCGACCATGCCGAGCGCGGCGGAGACGCGCACGACGCGCCGCCGCGCGAAGCCGTCGAAGGCCGGGTCGAGCAGGGCCGAGAGGATCTCCCGTGCGCGGTCGGCGCGGAAATTCGCCATCAGCACGCCGTCGCCGTCGCGCATGCCGTCATGGCCGGGCAGCGCGACGGGCGCGACGAACTCGTCGCCCTCGCCGCGCGCATGGGCCGCCTCGACGGCCTCGCGCCAGGACGCCGCCCTGTCGCCGGTCGCGTCCACCAGGAGGTCGTAGGCGCGCTCCACGCGCTCCCAGCGCTTGTCGCGGTCCATCGCGTAGAAGCGGCCGCAGAGGCTGCCCAGCCGCGCCTTGCCGGCGATGCGCGCCTCGAACTCCCGCAGGAAGCCTGGCGCGCTGCGCGGCGGCGTGTCGCGCCCATCCAAGAAGGCATGGACCACGACCTCGAGCCCGGCCGCGTGCGCGGCCGCCGCGAGCGCGGCGACGTGGTCCTGGTGCGAATGCACGCCACCGGGCGACAGCAGGCCCATGAGATGGACGCGCCCGCCCGCCTCGCGGACCCTCGCCAGGAAGCGTTGCAGGGCGGGCTCGCGCGCCAGCGAGCCGTCGGCGACGGCCTGGTCGATGCGCGGCAACTCCTGCATCACCACGCGGCCGGCGCCGAGATTGACATGGCCGACCTCGGAATTGCCCATCTGTCCGGCGGGCAGGCCGACATGGAGCTCGGATGCCTGCAGCAGCGCGCGCGGCACCTGCGCCTCCAGCGCGTCGAGCACCGGCTTGCGCGCGGCGCGGATCGCGTCGTCGGGGGCCTGGCCCGCCCGGTGGCCCCAGCCATCGAGCACGACGAGGACGACGGGGCGCGGCGCGCGGGGCGTGGCGGTGTCTGGCATGCGGTCGACCGGGATGGCGTTAGGCGCCGATTATAGGCCGCGCGGCCGGTCGGACAAAGGCGCGGGGGCCACGGGCTCGGGCGGGGCGGCGTCGGCGAAGCGGTCGAGGCGGCGCAGCCCGGGGAAGCCCCAGGACCAGATGCCGACCACGGCGATCGTGCCGACGCCGCCGATCACGACGGCGGGCACCGCGCCGACCCAGGCGGCGACGAGGCCGGATTCGAAGTCGCCGAGCTCGTTGGACGCGCCGACGAAGAGCAGGTTCACGCTCGACACGCGACCACGCATCCCGTCCGGCGTCGCCAGCTGGATCACGGTCTGGCGCACGAACATGCTCACCATGTCCGCCGCGCCCATCGCCGCCAGCGCGGCGAGCGACAGCACGAACGACGTCGACAGGCCGAGCACGATCGTCGCCACGCCGAAGATCGCGACTGCGAGCAGCAGCCGCGCGCCCACCCGGCGCTCGATCGGCCGCACGCCCAGCGCCACGGCCATCGCGATGCCGCCGATGGCGAGCGCGCTGCGCATCGCGCCCAGCCCTTCCGGGCCGACCTCGAGGATGTCGCGCGCATAGACGGGCAGCAGCGCCGCCGCGCCGCCGAGCAGCACGGCGAAGAGGTCGAGCGACATCGCGCCGAGGATCACCTTGTTGCGCAGCACGTAGTCGACGCCAAGCACCAGGCGCCGCCAGCGCGATCCTTCCTCGAGGCCCGAGGGCACGCTGCGCCCGGAGGTGCGGATCGCGGCGACCGCTGCGAGCGCGATCGCGATCGCGACCGCCGCGGCGCCGAAGGCGACCTCGGCCCCCGCCACGAGGAGCAGGCCGCCAAGCGCCGGCCCGCAGACCAGCGCGAGCTTGAAGGCCGAGGTCGTCCACGCGACGGCGCGGGCGAGCGCCTCGCGCGGCACCAGCAGCGGCAGGTAGGATTGCTGCGCCGGGCCGGAGAGCGCGCGCGCCGCGCCGAGCGCGACCAGCGTCGCGTAGAGCGGCATGGTGTCCCTGATCCCGGCGAGGGCGAGCCCCGCGAGCACCGCCGCGCCGCCGCACTGCACGACATAGCTGAGGGCGATCACGCGGCGCCGGTCGAAGCGGTCCGCGGCGTCGCCCGCGGGCAGGGTGCAGGCGACCACCGGCAGGAACAGCGCCAGCCCGACATAGCCGAGCGCCATGACGTCCTGGGTCATGTCGTAGACCTGCCAGCCGATGGCGACGGTCTGGACCTGCGACGAGAAGACGACGAGCGCGCGCGCCGCGAGGAAGAGCGCGAAGTCGCGCCGGCGCGACGCGTCGAGCCAGGAAAGCGCGGAGGAGGCGATGGACATCCGCGCGAGACTACACCGCGCGCGGGACCCTGGCGCCCAGCGTCTCGCCGCGACGATGGCGGCCTGCCTCCGGGCAGGTCGTCTTCCCCGCGCGTCGATTGCCGCTCCATCGCGTCGCCCCTATAGTGCCGGCGAGCGGGCGATTGTGCATTGCAGCATCGGGCCCGGCAGCGCGGAGCGGATGGGATGAGCGGCGCCGAAGAGCTTCATGGCCTTTTCTTCGAGGACCTCAAGGTCGGCCAGACCTCGGTCGTCGCGCGCACCATCACCGAGGCCGACATCGTGCTCTTCGCCGGCCTCTCCGGCGACACGAACCCCGTGCACATCAACGAGGAATTCGCGGCCGGCACCATGTTCTCGGGCCGCATCGCCCACGGCATGCTGACCGCCGCCTTCATATCGACCGTGATCGGCACGCGCCTGCCCGGGCCGGGCGCGATCTACCTGTCGCAGACCCTCCGCTTCAAGGCGCCGGTGCGCGTGGGCGACACGATCTGGGCGCGCGCGACGGTCACCGAGCTCTTCCCGGACAAGCGCCGCGCCGCCCTCTCCACCACGGTCACCGTGCGCGACAAGGTCGTGCTCGAGGGCGAGGCGCTGGTCATGGTCCCGCGCCGTGCCGCGGCCGCGACGCCGCCCGCGAAGGCCGCCGCGGCCGAGTGAGGCGCGGCCCGCCGGTGCCGCCCGAGGCCCCTCGCATGACCTCCCGCATGCGCGTGCTGCGCGACCGCGAGCCGCTGCCCGCCGCCGCGCGCGGCGCCGTCGTGGCGATCGGCAACTTCGATGGCGTGCATCGCGGCCATGCCGCCGTGATCGGCGCGGCGCGCGAGGCCGCGCGACAGGCCGCGGCGCCGCTCGCGGTGATGACCTTCGCGCCGCATCCGCGGCTCTTCTTCCGCCCCGCCCAGCCGCCCTTCCTGCTGACGCGGCTGCGCACCAGGCTCGCGCTCTTCGCGGGCATGGGCGTCGAGCTCGTCCACCTGCTGCGCTTCGACGCGCGGCTGGCCGGCCTCTCGCCGGAGGAATTCGTCGACGGCCTGCTCGCGCGCGCGCTCGGCGCGCGGCATGTCTGCGTCGGCTACGACTTCGTCTTCGGCCATCGCCGCGCCGGCACGGCGGCCTTCCTCGCCGCGCGCCTCGCCACGGCTGGCATCGGCGCCAGCATCGTCGCGCCCGCCTCCTCGGGCGAGGGCGGCGACGAGGTGTTCTCGTCCACCGCCGCGCGCGCCGCGCTCGAGGCGGGCGACCCCGCGCGCGCCGCGGCGATCCTCGGCCGCCCCTTCGCGATCGAGGGCCGCGTGGCGCATGGCGACAGGCGCGGGCGCACCATCGGCTTCCCCACCGCGAACATAAGGCTGGGCCCGCTGCTGCGGCCGCGGCTGGGCGTCTACGCGGTGCGCATGCATGTCGGCGGCGCGGTGCATGGCGGGGTCGCCAACCTGGGCCTGCGCCCGACCTTCGGCGGCGACAGCGAGGCGCGGCTCGAGGCGCATCTCCTCGACTTCTCGGGCGACCTCTACGGCCAGAGGGCCTGCGTCGAGCTGCTGGCCTTCCTGCGCCCGGAGCGGCGCTTCGACGGGCTGGAATCGCTCAAGGCCCAGATCGCCGCCGACGCCGACGCGGCGCGCGCGGCCCTCGCGGGCGGTTGCGAGGCGCGGGGGCCATCCCTATGATCCGCGCCGCCATGCACATGCGGTCCTTCAGGACGTCGCGGATAGCGCGAATTAGCCACCCGGCTCTCGTCGAGAGCCGGGCCGGCCAGTTCCGCCTTTCCGCGTCCCCGAAGGAGACCGCACGCCATGTCACCGCTTCCTGACCATTCCACCGACACTTCTTCCCCCTGGTGCTACTCGCTGCTCGCCGGCGCCGAGCCCGGCGTGCTGCCCCGCGTGATCGGCGAGCTCGCCCGCCGCGGGCTCGTGCCCCTGCGCCTCGACGCCGTGCGCGCGCAGGGCGGCCTCGGCATCGACATCGAGGTCGAGGGCCTCGACGCGATGCAGGCGGCGCATGTCGCCGAGCGGCTGCGCGGCCTTCCCGAGGTCGAGCGGGTGCTGCTGTCCACGAGGATCTTCGCCGAGGAGGCGCGCGCATGAGCGACACGTCCCGCAACGACTACAAGGACAGCGTCTTCCTCCCGGAGACGTCCTTCCCGATGCGCGGCGAGCTGCCAAGGCGCGAGCCCCAGCTGCTCGCGCGCTGGAAGGACATGGACCTGTTCGGCAAGCTGCGCGCGCGCGCCGCGGGGCGGCCGAAATTCGTGCTGCACGACGGCCCGCCCTACGCCAACGGCAACCTGCATATCGGCCACGCGCTCAACAAGATCCTCAAGGACGTGATCAACCGCGTCCACCAGATGAAGGGCGAGGACGCCAACTACGTCCCGGGCTGGGACTGCCACGGCCTGCCGATCGAGTGGAAGATCGAGGAGGAATACCGCGCCAGGGGCAAGGACAAGGACGCGGTGCCGATCGTCGAGTTCCGCCGCGAATGCCGCGACTTCGCCGCGAAGTGGATCGACGTGCAGCGCGCGGAGTTCAAGCGCCTCGGCGTCGAGGGCGACTGGTCGAATCCCTACGCGACCATGACCTTCCCGGCCGAGGCCCACATCGTGCGTGAGATCCATCGCTTCGCGCTCAATGGCGGGCTCTATCGCGGCGCGCGGCCGGTTATGTGGTCGGTGGTCGAGAAGACCGCGCTGGCCGAGGCCGAGATCGAGTACCACGAGCACAAGTCGGACACGGTCTGGGTGCGCTTCCCCGTCCTGCGCAGCCCCGTCGCCGGGCTCGAGGGCGCGTCGATCGTGATCTGGACGACCACGCCCTGGACCATGCCCGCCAATCGCGGCCTCGCCGTCGGCGCCGGGATCTCCTACCGGCTCTGCCGCGTCG
>JBEGVV010000044.1:0-7893 GCA_041178225.1 Pseudomonadota bacterium
TCGCCGACGGGCTTCTACTCGTCCGCGGTGATCAATCCCTTCCTGCGCGAGCTCGAGGAACGCTCGCGCCACCAGGTGCCCTACGCCACCGCCCCCGTCGGCGAGATGACCGACGAGCTCGCGATCGGCGCGCGCGGCCGGAAGGTGTTCCTCGCCCCGGCCGACCGCGCCCACGCGTTGCAATGGATGGCCGGGGGCCATACCGAGGCGCTGCGCACGCCCGATTCGACCCTCGTCTTCGTCACCCCGGCGCGCGCCGAGGCGATCCTGCGCGACCAGGTGGACTGCATGGGCTGCCTCTCGGCCTGCATGTTCTCCAACTGGGCGCAGAACGAGGAGGGCACGACAGGCAAGAAGGCCGACCCGCGCTCCTTCTGCATCCAGAAGACGCTGCAGGACATCGCCCATACCAGCGACGTCGACACCCAGCTGATGTTCGCCGGGCACAACGCCTACCGCTTCTCCGAGGACCCGTTCTACGCCAACGGCTTCATCCCGACGGTGAAGGAACTGGTCGACCGCATCGCGTCGGGCGATTGACCCCACGACATGTAATGTTTCCAGCCTGCGGGTGATCCGCCTGCCGGGGCTGGACTTTTTCCGGCAGCCGCTGATATTCAGCGGACATGACCGGCATCCGCCCCTTCACCCAGGCCCTCGAGCGGCTCAAGCGCCACGGGCTGCGCCCCACCCGCCAGCGCCTCGCGCTCGTGCGGCTGCTCTTCGAGCGCGGCGACCGCCACGTGACGGCGGACCAGCTCCATGCCGAGGCCGCGGCGGCGGGCGTGCGCGTCTCGCTCGCGACGATCTACAACACGCTGAACCAGTTCACCGCGGCAGGCGTATTGAGGGAGGTGGTGGTCGAGGCCGGCCGGTCCTACTTCGACACCAACGCCTCCGAGCACCACCACATCCTCGTCGAGCCGACGGGCGAGCTGATCGACATCCCGGCCAGCGACGTCGAGGTCGGCGCCGCGCCGAGGCTGCCCGAGGGCTTGGCGCTACGCCGCGTGGACGTCATCCTGCGCGTGACCAGGACCTGATAGGTCAATTTTCCCCGATAGCTGAAAAATAGTCTGGAACGTCTCCAGACTATTGACTTGGCCGTGTCGGCCCTCTACCTCTCCGCGCGCCGCGACGGCCGAGCCATGCTGGCGCGGCGCCAGGGCAAATCCGGAGGAGAGAAACCGATGCCGAAGCTCAAGGGTACGAAGACCGAGGAGAACCTGAAGGCCGCGTTCGCTGGCGAGAGCCAGGCCAACCGCCGCTACCTCTATTTCGCGCAGAAGGCCGACGTCGAGGGCCACAACGACGTCGCCGTCGTGTTCCGCTCCACCGCCGAGGGCGAGACCGGCCACGCGCACGGCCATCTCGAGTTCCTCGAGGAGTCGGGCGACCCGGCGACCGGCCTGCCGATCGGCACCACCGCCGACAACCTGAAGGCCGCGATCGCGGGCGAGACGCACGAGTACACCGACATGTACCCGGGCATGGCGAAGTCGGCCCGCGAGGAGGGCTTCGACGAGATCGCCGACTGGTTCGAGACCCTGGCGAAGGCCGAGAAGAGCCACGCCGGCAAGTTCCAGAGGACCCTCAACGAGATGGCGAAGTAATCGGCATCCCGACGGGGCCGCGGGCCGCGCGCGACGCGCGGTCCGCGGCGCCGGCACGCGCAGGCGTGCCGCACGGACTGACGCCGAGGGAAGGGGAACACGACGATGCGCGAAGGCAGCCTCGAGGCACCGACCAGGCACCCGATCGACTGGCACAACCCCGATTTCTGGGACGAGGCCAAGCTCGAGGCGGAGCTGCGCCGCGTCTACGACATCTGCCATGGCTGCCGGCGCTGCTTCAACCTCTGCGACTCCTTCCCCAAGCTCTTCGACTTCGTCGACAGCGCGCCCAACGAGAGCGTCGAGGACCTGTCGACCCAGCAGCTCAAGGAAGTCGTGGACGCGTGCACGCTCTGCGACATGTGCTTCCTGACGAAGTGCCCCTACGTGCCGCCGCACGAGTGGAACCTGGACTTCCCGCACCTCATGCTCCGCGCCCGCGCCATCGACGCGCGCAAGAACGGCGTGAAGTGGAACGAGGCCGCGCTCACCCAGACCGACCGCAACGGCAAGCTGGCCGCGCTGGCCGCGCCGATCGCCAACTGGGCCTCGAAGGAGGACAACGGGCTGACCCGCCCGCTGATGGAGAAGGCGCTCGGCGTCCATCGCGAGGCGCGCCTGCCGAAGTTCAACACCGCGACCTTCAAGATGCGCGACCGCGCCGACCCGGCCTCGCCGAACCACGAGGCGCCGGCCTTCGGCCAGCGCAAGGCCGCGCTCTACGCGACCTGCTTCGTCAACTACAACGACCCCGCGATCGGCATGGCCGCGCGTGGCGTGCTCGCCCATAACGGCGTCGAGACGCGCGTCGAGTACCCGCGCTGCTGCGGCATGCCGCAGCTCGAGCGCGGCGAGATCGAGAAGGTCGCCGCCGCCGCCAAGGCCACCGCCGCGCATTTCTCGCCGCTGATCGACCAGGGCTGGGACATCGTCGCGCTGGTGCCGTCCTGCGCGCTGATGCTCAAGTTCGAGTGGCCGCTGATCGTGCCCGAGGACCCGCTGGTCAAGAAGCTCGCCCAGGCGACCTTCGACATCACCGAGTACGTGGTCGACATCCACAAGCGCCATGGCCTGGCGCCCGGCCTGCGGCCGCTCGAGGGCGGCGTCGCCGTCCACATCGCCTGCCATGCGCGCGCCCAGAACATGGGCCCGAAGGCGGCCGAGATGCTGCGCCTGATCCCCGAGCCCGACGTGCAGGTGATCGAGCGCTGCTCGGGCCATGGCGGCAGCTGGGGGATCATGAAGGAGAACTTCGAGGTCGCGGTGAAGGTCGGCAAGCCGGCCGCGCGCGCGGCCGCGAAGTCCGGCAAGGCGCATCTCGCCTCCGAATGCCCGCTGGCGGGCGACCACCTCGCGCAGGTGATCGACCGCCTTGGCGAGGGTGGCAAGGCGCCCGACCCGAAGCACCCGATCGAGCTCTTCGCGAAGGCCTACGGCCTCGCCTGAGCGCCCCGCCCCAACCAGAGAGGACGAGATGCTTGCCGCCATGAAGACGCAGATCACCCGCGCCGACATCCTGCCCGCCGACGTCTATGGCCGCGAGCGCCGCTCGCTGCGCGCGGACATCGTCGAGATGAAGAAGCTGCGTCGCGTCGCGGTAGGCCCCTTCGCGACGTTCTACTTCGAGAACTACCGCACGATGTGGCACCAGGTGCACGAGATGCTCTTCATCGAGAAGGGCGGCGAGGAGCAGATCGCCGACGAGCTCCGCGCCTACAACCCGCTGATCCCGAAGGGCAGCGAGCTGGTCGCCACGGTGATGCTCGAGATCGAGGATGCCGATCGGCGCGCGCGCACGCTCGCCCGGCTCGGCGGGATCGAGCGCCACATGTTCATCTCGCTCGGCGGCGAGCGCATCGCCGCGCGCCCCGAGGGCGACGTCGAGCGCACCAAGGGCGACGGCAAGACGAGCTCGGTGCACTTCGTGCACTTCGACTTCGCGCCGGAGCAGGTCGCGCGCTTCCGCGACGCCTCGGTGCAGGCGATCGTCGGCATCGACCACCCGGAATACAGCCACATGGCGGTGTTGTCGGGCCCGTCGCGCGAGGCGCTGGCGCGCGACTTCGCGGAGTGACGCGCGCGCCCCGCGCCGCCGCGCGGGGCCGGAATGCAGAGGGGGCGGATCCCGGCCGGGATCCGCCCCCTCGTCGCTTCGAGGCGTCGCGCGGCCTCAGTCGACCGTCACGTAGCGGACCTCGAGCTGGTTGTCCGCGCGATGCGGCGCGGTCACCTTGGCCGACATCGCCCAGGGGATCATCATGTGGTACAGCACGAGGTGCGCGACCTCTGCGTTGTGCATGCGGTGCGCGTCGCGGATCATGCCGCGGCGCTTCTCGGGATCCGGCTCCACCTGCGCCTTCTCCACCAGCGCGTCGAACTCGGCGTTCGAGTAGCCGCCGCCGTTCCAGGACGAGCCGCCGACCTTGGCGCGGCTCATCATGATGCCGCGCAGCGTGTACATCGCGTCGTAGGTGGGCACGCCCCAGGACAGGCCGTAGAAGCTGGTCTCGCCGCGCGCGATGCGCGGGAACATCTGCCCGGGCGGCAGCGTGTTCACCTTCAGCTGGATGCCGACCTGCGCGAGCATCGGGGCGATGGCGACGCAGACCTCGTCATAGGCGCCGACCGGGCAGTCGAGCGTGAGGTCGAAGCCGTTCGGGTAGCCGGCCTCGGCGAGCAGGCGCTTGGCCTTCTCGCGGTCGAGCGGCAGGCGCGCCTGCTCGATCGACCTGTCCCAGCCATTGACGTAGTGCGTCCACATCGAGCCCGACGCGATGCCCTGGCCGCGCAGCACGCGGCGGATGATCGCCTCGACGTCGATGGCGTGCGCGATGGCCTGGCGCACGCGTAGGTCCTTGAGCGGGTTCCGGCCCTTGACCGACGAGAATTGCAGCTCGTCCTTCGACTGGTCGAAGCCGAGGAACACCGTGCGGTTCTCCTGGCCCTCGATCACCTTGATGCGCTGGTCCGCCTTGAGCTTGGCCACGTCGTTGGGCGGCACGTTGATGACGATGTCGACGTCGCCCGACAGCAGCGCCGCGATGCGCGTCGCGTCGGAGGAGATGGTGAGGTGCACGTATTCCGTGACGTTGCCCTCGACGCGGCCCCAGTAGGACGGGTGGCGGGCCATCACCGTGCGCGTGTCGGTGTCGCGGCTCCTGAGCATGAAGGGACCGGTGCCGTTCATGTTCCGCGCGGCGAAGGTCTCCTCCTTGGCGGCGACGTTCTGCGGCACGGTCGACCTGTTGGCCTCCGCCCAGGCGCGGTTCATGATGAAGATGCGGCTCATCTTCTCGGGCAGCACCGCGTCCGGGTACTTCGTCGTGATGTCGACGGTCATGTCGTCGACCTTCTCGATGCCGGCGACGCTGTCGATGTAGATCGTGACGTTCGACGTCCGCTCCAGCGCGCGGCGGTAGCTGAACACGACGTCGTCGGCCGAGAGCGTCGCGCCGTCGTGGAACCTGACGCCCGGGCGCAGGAAGAAGCGCCAGCGCATCGGCTCGACCGCCTCCCAGCGCGTGGCGAGGACGGGCACCGGCTTCAGGTCCTTGTCGCGGCCGACCAGCGGCTCGTAGGCCTGCAGCAGGATGGCGAAGTTGACCTGCGAGTTCTGCGCGTGCGGGTCGAGCGTCGAGGCATCGGCATTGATGGCGAGGCGGAACGTCTTCGCCTCCGCCATCGTCGCCGCGCCCGCGGCCAGGACGAGCCCCAGCGCCAGCGCGCCGGCCCGGAATGCGTTTGGCATGGTCATCGATCTCCCTGCTTGCGCCGCGAGGATGCACGGCGCGACCGGGACCGATCTTGCGGGCTGGCGGCGGGCGCGCGCAACCCCGCGCGCGCCGCGGGCCGGCTCAGCGGAAATTCTCGCCCGGGTCGGTGCCCCAGAACTCGGCGCGCGCGATCCAGCCACGGAAGCCGCCTGCCTCCATGCGGCACCAGGCGTCGCGGCACTCCAGCAGCTTGCCGACCACGCCGGGCTCGAGCCGCGCCACGGCGACGGCGTCGACCGCCGGGTCGCGGCGCAGCGTGCGGATCTCCCCGCTCACCACGCCGTAGCGCGCGCCTGAGAGCAGCGCGCGGCTGATCCAGCCCTCCGTGCCGTTGGAGTCCCGCACCTTGCGCCACTGGTCGGATTCGGCGAGCACGCGCACCGGGAGGTGGCGACGCCTGACGACCCATTCGATCGGGTGCTGGTTGCCCGGGCCGACCCGCAGGTTGACGTTGTCGGACTTCAGGCTCTGCCAGCGCGGCAGGGCCTCGGCGTCGCGCGTGGCCCGCCCCTGCGCCAGGGCGGCGGGGGCGGCGAGCGCGACGAGAAGCGCCGCGGCGAGGAGGATGGAGCGGGAACCGGGCTGCATCGCGGCGTTTCTATAGGACAAACAGGGCGCGCTTTACAGGGGAAGGACCCGCTTGCTACCGGTCGCCCGCCCCTTCCCCAGGCGAGAGCCATGCCCGGCAAGACCCCGCTGGTCGTCGTCACCCGCAAGCTCCCGGACCGCATCGAGACCAGGCTGCGCGAGCTCTTCGACGCGCGGCTGAACCGCGAGGACCGGCCCTTCGGCGAGCGCGAGCTGCTCGAGGCCGTGGCGCGGGCCGACGTCCTGGTGCCCACCGTCACCGACAAGATCACGGCCGCCGTGATCGAGGCGGCCGGCCCGCGGCTGAGGCTCATCGCCTCCTTCGGCAATGGCGTCGACCACATCGACCTCGACGCGGCAAGGCGGCGCGGCATCCTCGTCACCAACACGCCCGGCGTCCTGACGGAGGACACGGCCGACATGACCATGGCGCTGGTCCTGGCCGTCATGCGCCGGCTGGTGGAGGGCGCGCGGCTGGTGCGCGCGGGGGAATGGGAGGGCTGGAGCCCCACCTCGATGCTCGGCCACCGGCCCGGCGGCAAGCGCCTCGCCATCCTGGGCATGGGCCGCATCGGCAGCGCGCTGGCGCGCCGCGCGCGCGGCTTCGGCATGTCGATCCACTACCACAACCGCCGACGCCTGCCGCCCGAGGTCGAGGCCGAGCTCGGCGCGACCTGGTGGGAGGGCCTCGACCAGATGCTGGGCCAGGCGGACGTGCTGTCGATCAACTGCCCCCACACGCCCGCGACCTTCCACCTGCTCTCGGCCCGCCGCCTCGCGCTGCTGCGCCCGCACGCCGTGCTGGTGAACACCGCGCGCGGCGAGGTCGTCGACGAGGCGGCGCTGCTGCGCGCGCTGGAGCGGCGCGAGATCGCCGGCGCGGGGCTCGACGTCTATGCGCGCGAGCCGGAGATCGACCGGCGGCTGCTCGCGCTCGACAACGTGGTCTGCCTGCCGCACATGGGCTCGGCGACGCTCGAGGGCCGCATCGCGATGGGCGAGCGCGTCCTCATCAACATCCGCGCCTTCGCCGACGGCCACGCCCCGCCCGACCGCGTGCTGGCGACGCAGTTCTAGGCACCGGCGGACGCCCGGAGCCCCGCCGCCCGGAGGTCGGGCTGGCCCCTCCCGCCCCGCCATGCGATCGGGGCGAGGCAGGGATGGTTCGACCAAGCGTTGAGTGTGCGATACGTCGTCGTGGCCTGGTTCAGTTGCGCCAGCGCCGACGGCGCAACGCCGGTGCCATGCCCGTCGCGTCGTCCCCGTCGCGCGCCTGAGCCTCCTCGATCCAGGTGAGGTCCGGTTCGGCGACCACGACGCCGCGGGACACGAACAGCCGCATCAGCCGCGTGATCATCGCCGCGAGCAGCGCGTGCAGCCGCGTCGGCATGGGCGCCGCCGCGGCCACGAAGCGCGGCCGCCCGTTGGGGCCCAGCGCCAGAGGCCTGGATTACTCCCATGGAAAGAAGTATCCCGGGCTCCGTCCCCATTCGCTCGGATCGAAGCTGCTCGCCCCGCTGATTGATCAGGCGACCGCCCTTGGCGCGCGCCAGATGATCGCGGTGATCGGCGACAGCGCCAATGCGGGTTCGATCCGGCTTCATGCGCGCTTCGGGTTCCGCATGATCGGTACGATCGAGGCCGTCGGCTTCAAGCACGGCCGCTGGGTCGACTCGGTCCTGATGCAGCGCGCCCCGGGGCGAGGGGGCGGGGACCCTACCGGAGCGTCGGGCCGACGGCGCCTGAGGCGAGCGCTCAGATCGGCAGTGCCCCGCGACCGATCTCGTCGAGCATGATCCCGAGATGGTCGCGCAGGAGCGCCGTCGCGGCAGGTGCGTCACGATGGCGGAGAGCCTCGACCACCCGCCGGTTGCGCGCGGTCTGGACCGCGCGTTGCTCGGGTTTCGCGTTCAGCGCGG
>JBEGVV010000045.1:0-44132 GCA_041178225.1 Pseudomonadota bacterium
AGGCCGCCGCCGACCACATGGAACGTCACCTCAGAAGCCCCGGCGCGCCGCGGCGAGCAGCGCCGCGGCATGGTCGCGCGAGGAGAGACGCGGCCGCTCGGCCGGGCGCGCGCGCAGCCGCGCGAGGATCCGCGCGTAGGTCGTGGCCATGAGGCGGACGGCGAAGACCTGCGAGCCGGGCGCAGCGCCAGCCAGGCCGCGCGCGACCGCGAAGGCGCGCTCGGCCTCCTGCGCCAGGAGCGCGCGCACCGCGTCGATGCGCGGATCGGCGAGCATGGCCGCGGGTGCGAGGCCAGGCTCCATGCCCGCCTCGCGCAGCATGTCCTGCGGGATGTAGCAGCGCCCGCGCGCGGCATCCTCGTCGATGTCGCGCAGCACGTTGACCGTCTGGAGCGCCTCGCCGAGCGCGGTGCCGAAGGCGCGGTCGGCGGCGCTGGAATGTCCGCAGGCAGCGAGCACGAGGACGCCGATCGACCCGGCGACCTGGCGGCAGTAGAGCCGGAAGGCATCGCGGTCCGGCGCGCGCGCCGCGCTTCCCGCGCAGTCCCAGCCGAGGCCGTCGACGAGCCGGTCGAACTCGTCGAGCGGCAGGATCGCCGCATGCCGGCCTATGTCGATGGCGAGCGGCTCCACGGCGCGGCCCTGCGCGGCGGCACGGATCTCCTCGCGCCAGAGGTCGAGCGCCGCGCGCCTGGCCTGCTCGGGCGCCGGACCGTCGGCGATGTCGTCGAGGCGACGCGCGAGCGCGTAGATCGCGGCGCCCGCCTGCCGCGCCGGACCTGGCAGGAGCCGCAGCGCGAGCGCGAAGCTCGAGCCCGGGCGCACCGGGCGCGCGCGGATCGCCGCGAGCGCGAAGATCGTCGCCTTGTGCGCGGGCCCCGCGGCGACGCGCGTCGCCAGCGGATCGCCCCTGCGCAGGCGGCGTGCAAGGTCGCGGGCCAGGGCGAGGATGCCCGCGGCCTCCCTCGCCAGTCCCGCGGACGCGATCCGATCGGGAAGCGGGGAGGCCTGCCGCAGCAGCGCGTCGGTCGCGTCGAGCACGCGGTCGATCACGCGGCGCAGCGCGGGCGATGCCGACGGCGCCTCGAGGTCAGCGGTGGAGGCGCCCTCGGCGGCAAGCCAGTCCAGCGGCAGGTAGCAGCGGCGAAGGCGCCTCCAGTCGGCGCCGCAATCCTGGAGGTGGTTCAGCACCTGCAGCGCCGTGCACAGCCTGTCGGAGGCGTCCTGCGCCTCCTTGCCCTCGCCGTGCAGTTCCAGCAGGAACCGCCCGACGGGAACGGCCGAGAAGCGGCAATAGGCGAGGAGGTCGCTCCAGCCCCGGCAGCCGCGCGACGCGGCGTCGGCCTGGAAGGCCTGGAGCAGGTGGCGCGCGTGGCGCATGTCGACGGCATGGAGCGCGCAGGTCCGCCTGAGCGCGACGCAATCCGCGCCGAGCCCGTCCCCGGGCTGCGGCAGCGCGGCACCGGACAGGAAGGCGTCGATCTCGGCGAGGCGCGCCGACTTCGCCTCCCTCGGCATGGACGGGTGGTCGGCGACATCGTCCGCGCCGCGCGCGACCCGGTAGAAGGCGAGGACGGAATGGCGCAGCGCCGGCGCGACGAGGCGCGAGGCAACCGGGAAGTTCTCCCCGGCGCGCGCGGCATCGATCCTGTCCGGAGCGGCGATGGCCATGACGGTGCGGACGGCTATATAGCCAAGCGTGATGGGCGGCGACGAGATTCGCTACTGCGAGGACATCGCCCGGCGCTTCGACCGCGAGCGCTGGCTCTGCACGCTGTTCGCCCCGGAGGCCGCCAGGCCGGCGCTGCTCGCCCTCGTGGCCTTCGGCACCGAGCTGGGCCGTGTCCGCGAGCAGGCGCGCGAGCCGCACATGGCGCTGGTGCGCCTGCAATGGTGGCGCGACGCCCTGGCCGAGGCGAAGGCGGGCGCGCCGCGCGCGCATCCGGTCTGCCGCGCGCTCGCCGTGCCGCTGGCGCGCGACCCCGCGCTGGAGGCGATCCTCGGCGACATGGTCGACGCCCGCGAGAAGGACATCGAGGACTGGCCCTTCGCCGACCTTGGCGAGCTCGCCGCCTATGCCGAGCGCAGTTCCGGGTCGCTCGCGGAGGCGATGCTGCGCGCCGCGGCGCCCGCGGCCGAGGCCGAGGCGCTCGCCGCCGCGCGCCGTATCGGCGGCGCCTGGGCGATGGTGGGGCTGCTGCGCGCGGCGCCGCACCTCGCGGCGATGCGCCGCTGCGCCTTGCCCTCGGCCGGCTTCGCGAGGCTGGGCATCGACCAGGAGGCCTGGTTCGCCGGTCGCGCGGGGCGCGAGGCCTCCGCGCTGGCACGCGACGTCGCGCTGGCCGCCGAGGCCGGTTTCGCCGCGGTCCCGCGCGGGGCCCTGCCGCGCGTGGGGTTCGCCGTGGCAGGGCTCCGCGTGCTCGGCCGCATGCATCTCTCGACGCTGGCGGCCGCGGGGCACGACGTCTTCGATCCCCGCCTCGCGGCGCCATCGCCACTCGCGCCGATGCGGCTTTCGATCGCGCGGCTGTCCGGGACCTGGTGAGGCGCCGCGCTCAGGCGCCGGCGGAGAACCACGTGCCGACGTCGCGCAGGGCGCGCGCGGTCACGAGCTTGCGCCGGTCCGTCCCGCGGATGCGCGGGCGGCCCTTGGCGTCGACGTCGGAATCCTCCGGCAGCGGCGGGAAGAGCCCGAAATTGCAGTTCATCGGCTGGAAGCTCGCGCTGTCTGCGCCACCCGTCACGTGGCCGAGCAGGGCGCCGAGCGCCGTGGTCGGGGGCGGCTGCGGCGGCTCGCGGCCAACGCGCTCCGCGGCGGCGAATATCCCGGCGAGCATGCCGATCGCCGCGCTCTCGACGTAGCCCTCGACGCCTGTCACCTGGCCCGCGAAGCGCAGGCGCGGCTGGGCGCGCAGCCGCAGCGTCGCGTCAAGCAGCCGCGGGGAGTTGATGAAGGTGTTGCGGTGCAGCCCGCCCAGCCGCGCGAACTCGGCCCGCCCGAGGCCGGGGATCGCGCGAAAGACCCGCACCTGCTCGGCATGCTTCAGCTTCGTCTGGAAGCCGACGATGTTGTAGAGCGTGCCCAGCGCATTGTCCTGGCGCAGCTGCACCACGGCGTAGGGCCGGCGGCCGCTGCGCGGGTCGACGAGCCCCACGGGCTTCATCGGCCCGAAGCGCAGCGTGTCGGGCCCGCGCGCGGCCATCACCTCGATCGGCAGGCAGCCCTCGAAATAGGGCGTGTTGCGCTCCCACTCCTTGAACTCGGTCTTCTCGCCATCCAGCAGCGCGGCGACGAAGGCACGGTACTCGTCCTTCTCCATCGGGCAGTTCACGTAGGCCGCACGGTCGCCGGAGGGGCCGGGCTTGTCCCAGCGCGACTGCATCCACGCGACGTCGAAGTCGATGCTGTCGCGATGGACGATGGGCGCGATGGCGTCGAAGAAGGCGAGGGAGTCCTGCCCCGTCAGCGTGCCAATCGCCTCGGCGAGGGCGGGGGAGGTGAGCGGACCCGTCGCCAGGATGACGCTGTCCCAGGAGGCGGGCGGCAGGCCCGCCACCTCCTCGCGCCGGATCTCGACGAGCGGATGCGCCCCGAGCTCGCGGGTGATGGCCGCCGCGAAGCCGTTGCGGTCGACCGCCAGCGCCGAGCCGGCGGGGACCTGGTTCGCGTCCGCCGCGCGCATGACGATGGAGGCGCCAAGGCGCAGCTCGGCATGGAGCAGCCCGACGGCGTTGGTCTCCGCGTCGTCGGAGCGCAGGGAGTTCGAGCAGACGAGTTCGGCGAGGTCGGAGGTCGCGTGGGCGTCGGTCGTCCGCACGGGACGCATCTCGTGCAGGACGACGGGCACGCCGCGGCTGGCGAGTTGCCAGGCGGCCTCGGATCCGGCGAGGCCGCCGCCGACGACATGGACAGGAGAGGTCATGGGGGAGCTAGATAGGGCAGCGCGACGCGCCGCGGCAACGACGATGGCGTCGCCCGCGGTCGCGCCGAACCAGGAATCGAGGAGGACGAGGATGGTCCGCTACCTGAACCCCGCGTCGATCGCCGCGCCAATCGGGCGCTACACCCATGGCGTCGAGACGGCGCCCGGCATGCGCCAGCTCCATGTCAGCGGCCAGGTCGGCCTTTCCCCGGACGGCAAGCTGCCCTCCGGCGTCGGCGCGCAGGCCGAGAATGTCTGGCGCAACATCGAGGCCATCCTCGCCGAGGCGGGCATGGGGATCGGCGACCTGGTGCGGGTGAACACCTTCCTGGTCGACCCCGCGCATGTCGCGGAGAGCAGGGCGGTGCGCCTGCGGCACCTGGGCGAGCACAGGCCGGCCTCGACGCTGCTCGTGGTCGCCGCGCTGGCGGCGCCCGAGTACCTGATCGAGATCGAGGCCCTCGCGGCGGCCCCGGTCCGCGCCAGTCGGCCCGCCGGCAAGGGCGCGAAGCGCGCGACGAAGGGCGTCGCCAAGCGGCGCGGTCCGGCGCGGCGCGGTTAACGCTTTCTTTGCGGCGCGGAGCGATCCTCCGCGCCGATGAACCTGAAAGCCCTCGTCGTCGCGGGGCTGTGCGTCGTGGCGGCGGCGCCGGCGCCTGCCGAGCCCGCGTCGACGCGCGGCTACGAGCTCGCGGACGCCTATTTCCGCAGGGGCAACTTCTCGTCCGCGTATCTCGTCGGGCTGCCCGCGGCGCATGCGGGCGACCCGCGCGCGCAATACATGCTCGGGCTGATGTCCTTCCATGGCCTCGGCCCGGTGACGCGCAACCTCGCCGAGTCCGCGCGCTGGTTCTCGCTCGCCGCGGCGCGCGGGCATGGCGAGTCCCAGTTCGCGCTCGCCCAGGCCTATGCCAAGGGAGACGGCGTCCCGGTCGACCGCAGGCGTTCCTTGCAGTGGCTCGAGCGCGCGGCCGTCGGAGGCCATACGCCGTCGATGATGAGCCTCGCGCGGCTCCACGACGAGGGGCTTGAGCTGCCGCGCAGCCGCGAGCGCGCGACGCAGTGGGTCCGGCACGCGGCCGAGCTCGGCGACACGCGCGCCCAGGCCCTGCTCTCCGAACGGCTGCGCGACGGGATCGGCGCGGCGGCCGACCCCGAGGCCGCGAAGGCCTGGAACGAGAGGGCGCTCGCCGCCGGCGAGCCGATCGCGCTCGTGCGTCGCGCGCAGGAGGTCAACGACGTGCCCGACGCGCGCCGCGCGGACCTCGTCGACGCCTATGCCGCCGCGAGCTATGCCGAGCAGCGCGCGGAGGGCGACACGCGGCTCGCCGCGACCCGCCTCAAGGGCGAGCTCGCCAGGAAGCTGACGCCGTCCGACATGACCGAGGCCGGCGAGAAGGTCGCCGAATGGCGCGCCCGCCAGCCGAAGTGACGGACGGGAACGCCGCGCCTCAATACAGGTAGAGGAACACCGATCCGAGGCCCGGCCCGGCCGTCGGCTTTCGCTGCACGAGGCGCAGGCGCGTCCTGCCGCGGACGATCCAGTCCTGGACCAGTCGCGTGACGCCGTCGTCGCCGCGCTCGATGTCCTGGCGCGTCGGCACGCCGGGCCAGCAGCGCTCGACGATTTCCGCCTGCGCGGCGGCGGAGCGGCCCGCCTCGGCCGGGCTCGGCGACTGCCGCAGGCACCAGAACGAGCGCGTCACGTCGTCGACCCAGCAGGAATCGAAGCCGGGAATCGTGGTGGTCGCGCGCCGGGCCTCGAAGCGCGTCGAGTACTCGGCGCCCGCGAGGGGCGCGTAGCGCGCGGGTGCCTGGTCGAGCACCGCGGCGAGCGGCGCGCAGTCCGGATGCTCCTCGCCCGCCGGCGCGGAGGCCGGGGCGAGCGCGAGAAGCGCGAGCAGCGCCAGGCGTCGCGCCGCGGGGCTCACGTCGCCTGGCGCGCCGGGGCCCGGCGCTTCGACAGGTATGGAGCGAGGTAGCGCCCCGTATGGCTCTCGCGCGCACGCGCGATGTCCTCGGGCGTGCCGGCCGCGACGATGCGTCCACCCTTGTCGCCGCCCTCGGGCCCGAGGTCGACGACGTAGTCGGCCGTCTTGATGACCTCGAGGTTGTGCTCGATGACGACCACGGTGTTGCCACCCTCGACGAGGGCATGCAGCACCTCGAGCAGCTTGTCGACGTCGGCGACGTGAAGTCCGGTGGTCGGCTCGTCGAGGATGTACATCGTGCGACCCGTCGCGCGCCGCGCGAGTTCCTTCGCGAGCTTCACGCGCTGCGCCTCGCCGCCGGAGAGCGTCGTCGCCTGCTGCCCGACATGGATGTAGCCGAGGCCCACGCGCTGCAGCGTCTGCATCTTCTCGCGGATCGCCGGCACGGCCTGGAAGAACTCCGCGGCCTCGTCGACGGTCATCTCGAGCACGTTGGCGATCGACTTGCCCTTGAACGCGACCTCGAGCGTCTCGCGGTTGTAGCGCTTGCCGTGGCAGGCGTCGCAGGTGACGTAGACGTCGGGCAGGAAGTGCATCTCGATCTTGATGACGCCGTCGCCCTGGCAGGTCTCGCAGCGCCCGCCCTTGACGTTGAAGGAGAAGCGGCCGGGCTTGTAGCCGCGCGCCTGCGCCTCCGGCAGGCCCGCGAACCAGTCGCGGATCGGCGTGAAGGCGCCCGTGTAGGTCGCGGGGTTGGAGCGCGGCGTGCGCCCGATCGGCGACTGGTCGATGTCGATGATCTTGTCGAGGTGCTCGACGCCGTCGATGCCGTCGTGCGGGGCAGGGTGGTCGCGCGTGCCCATGAGGCGGCGCGCGAGCGCCTTGTAGAGCGTCTCGATCACAAGCGTCGACTTGCCGCCGCCCGACACGCCGGTCACGCAGGCGAGCGTGCCGAGCGGGATGTCGACGCTCACGTCCTTGAGGTTGTTGCCCCGCGCGCCGCGCACGCGGATGCGCTGGCCGCGATGGCCGGCGCGGCGCTGGCGCGGCACGGCGATCTGGCGGAAGCCCGTGAGGTACTGGCCGGTCACGCTCTCCGGCACGCGCAGCACGTCCTCCGGCTTGCCGCTCGCGATGACGCGACCGCCATTGGCGCCCGCGGCGGGACCCATGTCGACGAGGTGGTCCGCCTCGCGGATCGCCTCCTCGTCGTGCTCGACGACGATCACCGTGTTGCCGAGGTCGCGCAGCCGCTTGAGCGTCGCCAGCAGCCGGGCGTTGTCGCGCTGGTGCAGCCCGATCGACGGCTCGTCGAGCACGTAGAGCACGCCCGTGAGGCCCGAGCCGATCTGCGAGGCGAGGCGGATGCGCTGGCTCTCGCCGCCCGAGAGCGTGCCCGAGGATCGCGCGAGGGTGAGGTACTCGAGCCCGACATTGACGAGGAAGCCGAGGCGCTCGTTGATCTCCTTGAGGATGCGCGCGGCGATCTCGCGCTGCTTGGGCGCGAGCCGCGCGCCGAGCGCGGAGAACCAGGACGCCGCGCGCTCGATGGACATCTCGGCGACCTCGCCGAGGTGGAGACCGTCTATCCTCACGGACAGCGCCTCCGGCTTGAGCCTGTGGCCGCCGCAGGCGGAGCAGGGGCGCGACGCCTGGAAGCGCCCGAGTTCCTCGCGCAGCCAGGCGCTGTCGGTCTCCTTCCAGCGGCGGTCGAGGTTGGGGATGACGCCCTCGAAGGGCTTGGACGTCGCGTAGCTGCGCAGCCCGTCGGAGAAGGTCATCTCGACGGCCTCGCCGCCGGTGCCGAAGAGGATCGCGTCCTGCGCGGCCTTCCCCAGCTCGCCGAAGGGCGTCGCGGTCGAGACGCGAAGATGCCGCGCGAGGCTCTCCAGCGTCTGGTCGTAGTAGGGGGAGGGCGTCACGGCCCATGGCGCGAGCGCGCCCTCCTTCAGGGGCAGCGACGGATCGGGGACCACGAGGTCCGGATCGAAGTAGAGGTTCACGCCGAGCCCGTCGCAGGACGGGCAGGCGCCATGCGGCGAGTTGAACGAGAACAGGCGTGGCTCGATCTCCGGGATCGTGAAGCCGGAGACGGGGCATGCGAACTTGGACGAGAAGACGGTGACCTCGCCGGTGTCGGCGTTCTCCGCGTGGACGATGCCGTCGGCGAGGCCGAGCGCGGTCTCGAGCGAATCCGCGAGCCGGTTGCCGAGGTCGGGGCGCACGACGACGCGGTCGACCACGACCTCGATGTCGTGCTTGCGCTTCTTGTCGAGCGCGGGCACGGCGTCGATCTCGTGCAGCTTGCCGTCGACCTTGACGCGCTGGAAGCCGCGCTTCTGCAGGTCCTGGAGCTCCTTGCGGTACTCGCCCTTCCTGCCGCGGATCATCGGGGCGAGGAGGTAGAGCCGCGTGCCCTCCTTCATGGCGAGGACGCGGTCGACCATCTGCGTGATCGTCTGGGCCTCGATCGGCAGGCCGGTCGCCGGCGAATAGGGGACGCCGACGCGCGCGAAGAGCAGGCGCATGTAGTCGTAGATCTCGGTCACAGTGCCGACCGTCGAGCGCGGGTTGCGCGAGGTCGTCTTCTGCTCGATCGAGATCGCGGGGGAGAGCCCGTCGATCGAATCGACGTCCGGCTTCTGCATCAGCTCGAGGAACTGCCGCGCATAGGCCGAGAGGCTCTCGACGTAGCGGCGCTGGCCCTCGGCGTAGATCGTGTCGAAGGCGAGCGAGGACTTGCCCGAGCCCGAGACGCCGGTGATCACCACGAGCGCGTCGCGCGGCATCGACACGTCGACGGACTTCAGATTGTGCTCGCGGGCGCCGCGCACGACGATCTGGGGGCGCGCCGGCCGCGCGCTGTCTTGCCTCTGTGCCATCGTCCTCGTCTCGCTCGCGCTACGCCCCTCGCAGGAGGGCGGGCGCGGGAATATAGGCCGGACGGGGCAGGGCTTCCCGCCAATGCTGCATGGCCCTCATGCGGTCGACCTAGGCCGCCGGGTTCCCGAATCGTTCTGGCTTTCCCGGCCGTGCGCGCCTATCGTCTCGACCTCGTTTCGAGCCGCGTGGCGCCCCAGCCGGGCGCGCGGCATCCCACGGTCGAGAAAGGACCCGCGCATGGCCGGCAGCGTCAACAAAGTCATCCTCATCGGGAACCTCGGCAAGGATCCCGAGGTGAGGTCGTTCCAGAACGGCGGCCGCGTCTGCAACCTTCGTCTCGCGACCACCGAGTCCTGGAAGGACAAGGCCACCGGAGAGCGCAAGGACCGCACGGAGTGGCACTCCGTCGCGATCTTCAACGACAACCTGGTGACGATCGCCGAGCGCTACCTGAAGAAGGGCTCCAAGGTCTACATCGAGGGCCAGCTGGAGACCCGCAAGTACACCGACAAGGACGGCAACGAGCGCTACTCGACCGAGGTCGTCCTGCGCCAGTTCCGCGGCGAGCTGACCCTGCTCGACGGCCGCAGCGGCGGCAGCGGCGGTGGCGGCGGCGGTGGCATGGGCGATGCCGGCGGCTACGACGACGCGGGTGGCGGCATGTCCTCGCCGGCGCCTTCGGGTGGCCGCGCGGCGGCCCGCCCGCGCAAGGGCGACATGGACGACGACATCCCGTTCTGAACCGGTCCCCGCCGCCTCGCCGGAGGCTGCCGGGAATGGATGAAAACGACGGATTTTCAGCCCTTTGGAGCGGTTCCTCGTTGCCGTTCCAAGGGGCTTCTTGCTAGTTTCCGCGGGCATCGAATCGCTGGGTTCCAGCCCCGTCCACAAGCACCTCCCGCAGGCACGAAGTGACCGAAACGTCGGGCTCCCAGCCGGGCGACATCGCCCCGATCACGATCGAAGAGGAGATGAAGCGCTCCTACCTCGATTACGCCATGAGCGTGATCGTGGCGCGCGCGCTTCCCGACGTCCGCGACGGCCTCAAGCCGGTCCACCGGCGCATCCTCTACGCGATGAACGAGGCGGGCTACGACTGGACCAAGCCGTTCCGCAAGTCCGCGCGCGTGGTCGGCGACGTCATGGGCAAGTACCACCCGCATGGCGACGCGGCGATCTACGACGCGCTCGTGCGCATGGCGCAGGACTTCTCCATGCGCCTGCCGCTCATCGAGGGGCAGGGCAATTTCGGCTCGATGGACGGCGATCCGCCGGCGGCGATGCGCTACACCGAGGCGCGCCTGCACCGCGCCGCGGGATCGCTGCTGGCCGACATCGACAAGGACACGGTCGAGTTCCAGCCTACCTACGACGACCAGACGGTCGAGCCGATCGTGCTGCCGGCCCAGTTCCCGAACCTGCTGGTCAACGGCGCGAACGGCATCGCCGTGGGCATGGCGACCACCGTGCCGCCGCACAATCTCGGCGAGATCGTCGACGCCTGCATCGCCTGCATCGACGACCCCGACGTCGCCGAGGCCCGGCTGCTCGAGCTCGTGCCGGGCCCGGACTTCCCGACCGGCGGCATCGTCCGCGGCCGCGCCGGGCTGATCGAGGCCTACCGGACCGGCCGCGGCAGCATCACCGTGCGCGGCAAGGCCGACTTCGAGGACATCCGCAAGGACCGCAAGGCGATCATCATCAGCGAGATCCCGTTCCAGGTGAACAAGGTCAAGCTGATCGAGACCATCGCCGAGCGCGTCCAGGACAAGGTGATCGAGGGCATCTCCGACCTGCGCGACGAGTCCGACCGCGACGGGGTGCGCGTCGTCGTCGAGCTCAAGCGCGACGCCAATCCCGAGGTCGTCCTCAACCAGCTCTACCACCACACGCCGCTGCAGCAGGGCGTCAGCTTCAACATGCTGGCGCTCAATGGCGGCAGGCCCGAGCAGATGGGCCTGCGCACGATCCTCAAGGCGTTCTGCGCCTTCCGCGAGGAGGTCATCACCCGGCGGACGCGCTTCGAGCTGCGCAAGGCGCGAGAGCGCGCGCATCTTGTGATCGGCCTGACGCTCGCCGTGGTCAACCTGGACCCGGTGATCGAGCTCATCCGCCGCGCGCCCGATCCCGTCGCCGCGCGCAACGACCTGATGGCGCGCGCCTGGCCGGTCCACGACATCGGCCCCTACATCCAGCTCGTCGACGAGCCGGGGCCAGGCATCGTCGACGGCCACTACCGCCTCTCCGAGGAGCAGGCCCGCGCCATCCTCGAGCTGCGGCTGCAGCGGCTCACCGGGCTCGAGCGCGACAAGCTCCTCCAGGAGCTGCGCGACCTGACGGCGCAGATCACCGACCTCGTCGACATCCTCTCGTCGAAGGCGCGCGTCCTCGAGATCATGCGTGGCGAGCTCGAGCGGGTGAAGGCGGAGTTCGGCACGCCGCGGCGCACCCGCCTCGACCATGCCGAGGACGACTCCGAGATCGACATCGAGGCGCTGATCAAGCCGGAGACCGTGGTCGTCACCGTGACCTCCGCCTCCTACGTGAAGCGCGTTCCGGTCTCGGCGTATCGCACCCAGCGACGCGGCGGGAAGGGCCGCATGGGCGCCGCAACGCGCGACGAGGAGGAGGTTCGCCACCTCTTCGTGGCGAGCACGCACCAGCCGATCCTCTTCTTCACCGCGCGCGGCATGGTCTACCGCATCAAGTGCTGGCAGATCCCGGACGCCTCGAGCACGGGGCGCGGCAAGCCCGCGGTGCAGCTGATCCCCGCGCTGTCCCCCGACGACGAGATCGCGGCGGTGATGCCGCTGCCGCAGGACGAGTCGGACTGGAACGGCATCCAGGTGATGTTCGCGACCTCGGCGGGGAATGTCCGCCGCAACACCTATGCCGACTTCCTCAGCGTGCGCGCCAACGGCAAGACCGCGATGCGCTTCGAGGAGCCGGGCGAGCGCCTCGTCGGGGTCGTTCCCTGCGGCGATGGCGACGACATATTGCTGTCGACGCGCGGCGGGCGCTGCATCCGCTTCCCGGTCGACGAGGTGCGCGTGTTCTCGAGCCGGACGTCCACCGGCGTGCGCGGCATCAGGCTGCAGGACGGGGACGACGTCATCTCCATCTCCACGCTGCGCCATGCCGAGTTCGGCGTCGAGGAGCGCGACGCCTACCTGCGCATCGCGCGCCTGCGCCGCGGCCCGGAGGAGGCCGAGGACGAGGCCGCGGATCCGTCGGCCGAGCCGGCGGCGGCATCGCCCCTGCCTGACCTCGACGAGCGCCGGATCGCGGAGCTCGCGGCGCAGGAGCAGTTCCTGCTCTCGGTCACGTCCAACGGGTTCGGCAAGCGCAGCTCGTCCTACGAGTACCGGATCGCCGGGCGCGGCGGGCAGGGGATCGCCAACATCCGCACCTCGGAGCGCAACGGCTCCGTGGTCGCGTCCTTCCCG
Source organism: Pseudomonadota bacterium (assembly GCA_041178225.1). GTDB lineage: Bacteria > Pseudomonadota > Alphaproteobacteria > CACIAM-22H2 > CACIAM-22H2 > CAIOSQ01. The sequence goes on from JBEGVV010000045.1 coordinate 12,184, forward strand.
GTCGAGCCGGGGGACGAGCTGCTGCTGGTGACCGATGGCGGCCAGATGCTCCGCATCGGCGTCGACGGGATCCGCATCGCCGGGCGCAACACCCAGGGAGTCGTCCTGTTCCGCGTCGACGATGGCGAGCAGGTGGCGTCCGTGTCGAGGATCGCGAGCGTGCCGGAGGACGGCGGTACGGACGCTCCCGCGGAAACGCAGCCCGCCGCGAAGTGAAGGAACCGCGCCGATGGCCTCCTCTCCGCGCATCGCGATCTACCCGGGGACCTTCGATCCCGTCACCAACGGCCATCTCGACATCATCGCGCGCGGCGCGAGGCTCGTGGACAGGCTGATCGTCGCGGTCGCCGTCAACGCGGGGAAGGGGCCGCTCTTCGACCTCTCCGAGCGCGTCGGCCTGCTCGAGCAGGAGATCGCGCACCTGCCCGCGGACATCGCCGCGCGGATCGAGGTGCGTCCGTTCAAGTCGCTCCTGATGGCATTCGCCCAGGAATGCGGCGCGCGGATCATCCTGCGCGGCCTGCGCGCCGTGTCCGACTTCGAGTACGAGTTCCAGATGGCCGGCATGAACCACCGGCTGGACGCCACGGTGGAGACCGTCTTCCTGATGGCGTCGGAGACGCACCAGTTCATCTCCTCGCGCTTCGTGAAGGAGATCGCCCGCCTCGGCGGCGACGTGACGAGCTTCGTGACCCCGCGCGTGGCGGACCGCATGGCCGCCCGCTTCGCGTCGGCGGACGCAGGCCCTGCCGCCACGGAGGCGGCGCCGACGTTGCCCCAGGTCGCGCCGCGGACGCCGATCTGACCAGGCCGCGCGGCGTTGACCTGCCGCCGGGCCGGCCCTAGTTTCCGCCGCGCTTGCGCCGGAAGGCGAGCCCGTAGCTCAATTGGTAGAGCATCGCACTTTTAATGCGGTTGTTCCGGGTTCGAGTCCCGGCGGGCTCACCATCCGGGTCGTCACACCTCGCCCGAGGCGGCGAGGCCGCGGACCCCGGTCCTTCGGCATCACCCAGGCGCGCGGGGACGTTCCGGCTTGAATTCTGTCGTCTCGCTCGCGCTGCCGTTCTTCGGCCTCATCCTCCTCGGCTATGCCTGCGGCCGCCGGCTCCGCTATCCCGAGGCGGGGCTGCAGTGGATGAGCTTCTTCATCGTCTACCTCGCGCTCCCGGCGCTGTTCTTCAAGCTGATCGCCGAGGCGCCGTTCGAGCAACTCAACAACTGGCCCTTCGTCATCGGCACGACGCTCTCGACGTTCGCGATCTTCGTGCTGTCCTTCCTCGTGGGCATGATCGCGCTGCGCGGCCAGGTGCGCGAGGCGACGATCGGCGCGGTGGCCGGCGCCTACCCGAACATCGGCTACATGGGCCCCGGCCTGACCCTTGCCGTCTTCGGCCAGGAGGCGATCGTCCCCACGGCCCTGATCTTCGTCTTCGACAACATCCTCCTCTTCACGCTCGTGCCGCTGCTGATGTCCTTCGGCGGGGCGCAGAAGATGCCGGCGCTCGAGATGGCATGGTTCATCGCCAGGCGCGTGGTCACGCATCCGTTCAACATCGCCATCGCGGCGGCGATCCTGGCGGCATGGCTCCATGTCGACCTGCCGACGCCGATCGACACGATGCTGACCTTCCTGAAGAACGCGGCGGCGCCCTGCGCGCTGTTCCTGATGGGCGTCACGGTTGCGCTGCGCGAGGTCAGGACGGTGCCGGCCGAGATCCCCGTCCTGCTCGCGATCAAGCTCGTCCTCCACCCTCTCGTCGTCTGGATCGTGCTCTCCGCGATCGGCGGTTTCAGGCACGAATGGGTCATGGTCGCCGTGCTCATGGCCGCCCTGCCGCCGGCGCTGAACGTCTTCGTCCTGGCCAACCAGTACCGCGTCTACGTGGAGCGCGCCTCGACCGCGATCCTGATCGGCACCGCCGTCTCCGCGGGCACGGTCACGCTGCTGCTGTGGCTGATCGCCGAGGACCGGCTGCCGTCGACGCTGTTCTGAGGGCGGGCCGGCTGCGCAGCGGACTTGCCGTCGCGTCGCGGGGGCCCTACCAAACAGCACCCGGAACACGAGGGGGAACTCGGTGAAGGATTCCTCGTTCGCGCCCAGCACCGTGCTCGTCTATGTCGGCCTCGACCTCATAGGCGACGCCCTCATGAAGATGCCCTTCGTGGTCGCGCTCCGCGAGACCTACCCGGAGGCGCGCATCACGTGGCTCGCCGGGAAGGGGCGGACGGTGTTCAAGCGCGAGCTCGCGCCCCTCGTCGAGGGCCGCATCGACGAGGTCATCGAGAGCGCGGGCATCGGGAGCGACTGGCGGGAGCTCCTTCGCAGGCCGCTGGACGGGCGTGGCTTCGACCTGGTCATCGACACGCAGCGACGGTTCCTGACGACCCTCATCCTGCGCCGCATCCGGTGCAGGCGCTTCGTCTCCGGCACCGCCGGGTTCGCGCTTTCGGATGTCCGCCCGCCCGCCGGGTACAGGCGGCCCGCGACGATGGTCCGGCAGATCCTCGACCTCGTCGAGCTGGCCAGTGGCACGCGGGTCGAGGAAACCCGCTTGCGGATGCACGATGCCGGGTCCGGGGAGGCGGCCGCCCTCCTCCTGCCCGATGGCCCCGTCCATGTCGGGTTCGTGCCCGGATCGAGCGTTGGGCGGGCAAACAAGCGCTGGCCGCTCGAGCGCTACGTCGAGCTCGCCCGGCGCCAGGCGTCGCGTGGCCGCGTTCCCGTCTTCGTCCTCGGACCCGAGGAGGCCTCGTGGCACGGCGACCTCGCGCGGCAGGTCCCGCAGGCGCGCTTCCCGCTGCAGGACCACTCGGCGTCGGGGCGCCGCGCGGGCCCGCTGCTGACCATCGCGCTCGCCTCGCGCATGCGCGCGGCGGTGTCGAACGACAGCGGCGGCGGCCACCTGGTCGCAGCCGGCGGCGTGCCCCTCGTGTCCCTCTGGGGACCGAGCGTGATGGAGAAGGCGCCGCCGCAGGCCAGCAGGCTCGTCACCATCCTCGCGCGGGACTACGGGAGCACGTCGATGGATGCCATCCCCGTCGACCGCGTCGACGACGCGCTCGAGGCGCTCCTGGCGACGGAGGGCTGAGGCGCGTCAATCCCTTCGAGGCGCGGCCCCGGCCTCTGGCCTGACGGTCACGAAGACGACGCCTCCGAGGATCAGCGCCGCTCCCGCGAGTTCCGTCGTCGTCATCGACTCGTCGAGGCCGGCATGGCCGAGGACGAGCGCGACGACGGGGCCAACCGCGCCGATCAGCGCCACCTGGTTGGCGCCGACCCGGCGCAACGCCTCCGCGACCACGAAGACCGGTAGCACGGTGCTCACGATCGCGATGACGAGCGCGAGGCCGTAGACGGGAAGGGGCTGCGCAAGCGTCGACGTGCCGCGCTCGACCGACAGGTGGATCGCGATCGCGAGGAAGGAGACGATGTTGGCGTTGGCGGAGAACCGCATCGCGCCGACCCGTGCGATCACCTGGCTGCCGCCGACGAGGTAGATCGCGTAGAGCGCCGCGCCGCCGAGGATCAGCGCGGCGCCACGCAGCACGTCGCCCTCGCCCGTGCCGCCCGAGGGCAGCAGGACGAGCGCGAGCCCGCAATAGCTCGACGCGAGCGCCGCGACCTCCCGCGCGCCGACGGGCTTGCCAAGGAAGGTCGCCGAGAGCAGCACGACGATGGTCGGGTAGAGGAAGAGGATCAGGCGCCCGAGGCCCGCCCCGACATGCTGCAGCCCAGCCATGTCCAGCCAGCTCGCCGCGTAGTGGCCGACGAAGCCGAGGATCGCGATCCAGGCCCAGTCCCGACGCGCCACCCGCCCGTTGCCGCGCGCGAGCGCATGCCATGCCGCCACGGCGGCGAAGAACGGGAAGGCGAAGCCTAGGCGCAGCGCCAGCAGGGTCGTCGGATCGATGCCATGCGCATAGGCGAGCTTGACCAGCACCGGGCGCACGGAGAAGCACGCGACGCCGAGCAGCGCGAGGAGCGAACCAGCGAGATGGGGCGACAAGCGCGTATGTCCCGGGTGGCTGGCCTGGCTCAGTCGAGCCGCGCCACGATCCCGGCGAGCGAGGGATCGGGCGCCGGGTGCCGCGCGAGGACCAGCGGGTCGTGCCCGGGGATGATCAGTTCCTCGCGATCCGCGAGCTCGCGCATGCGCCCGAAGCCGTCGCGCACGCCGCGGAGGTCGTGGAAGAACGGGAAGGGCCGGTCGGCGGACATGTTCTCGTAGAAATGCGCGGCGTCGGAGGCGAGCACCATGAAGCCGCGCCGCGTATGCGCGCGCACAACCATCATCCCGTCGGTGTGGCCGCCGACGCGATGGATGCTCAGGCCCGGCGCGAGCTCGGCGTCGCCGTGGTGGAAGACCAGGCGCCGGGCAAAGAGCTTCTCGACCAGGCCGGCGATGTCGCCGGGCTCGAAGCCGACGGCGAGGCGCGGCTCGCACATGCAGGGCCCGGAGACATAGGCCATCTCCGTCGCCTGGAGATGGAAGCGCGCGGCCGGGAAGAGGTCCTGCCCGCCCGCGTGGTCCCAGTGGACATGCGTGAGGACGACGTCGGCGACGTGCGCGGCGTCGATGCCGACGAGGGCGAGGCCCTCGGCGGGCGTGCGCTCCATGCGACGCCCCCGCTTCGCCGCGTTGGCCGCGACGAAGCCCGTGTCGACGACCCAGGCCGTGCCATCCGGACCACGGACCGCCCATACGAAATAGTCGATCGGCATCGCCTCGTCCGGGCGCGCGTCCTCGCCGAGGAGGTTCTCGCGCCGCGTGCGCGGATGGCCCGCGTAGCGGATCGCGAGGAGTTCGTACTCGGGAAGGCTCATGGCCGCAGCTCCAGTCCGCCATCGACGGCGATCGTCGTGCCGGTCACGTAGGACGCCGCGTCGCTGGCGAGGAAGACGATCGCGGCGGCGACGTCCGCGGGCGTCCCGATCCGGCGCATCGGGACGAGGTCGAGCTTGCGGGCGCGATGCCCGGGATCGGCCAGCGCGGCGCGGTTGAGGTCGGTCTCGATCGTGCCGGGCGCGACGAGGTTGACCGTCACGCCTTCGGCCGCGAGCTCGAGCGCGAGGCCGCGCGCGAGCTGCATCACGCCGGCCTTCGCGGAGGCGTAGGCGACAAGGCCCGGGTTCGGCGTCCATTGGTTCACCGACGAAACCATCACGATGCGCCCGCACCGGCGCGCGGACATGCCGCGCGCCGCCTCTCGCGCCGCGGTGAAATAGGCCTGGAGGTTGATGCGGTGCACGCGCTCCCAGTCGTCGTCCGTCGTCTCGAGGGCCGGGCGCCGCAGCAGCGTGGCGGCGGCGCAGACGAGGATGTCGACGCCGCCCAGCGCGGCCTCGGCCTCCTGCACCAGGCGGGCCGCGGAACCGGAGGTCGAGAAATCGGCCTCCAGCGCGACGCAGCGCCGTCCCGCCGCCTCGATGGCGTCGCGTGCGATGGCTGCGCCCGCGGGCTGGCCGAGATGGTGGATGGCGACGTCCGCGCCGGCGCGCGCGAGCGCGATGGCCGCCGCGCGGCCGATGCCGTCGCTGCCCGCGCCCGTCACGAGCGCGCGCGTGCCGGCAAGTCTCAGTTCCATGCGAAGGCCTCCGGAAGCTCGGCGCGCCACGGCCAGGCGGGATCTTCCTCCAGCGCGCAGGCGAAGGCGAGCAGCCTCGCGTCGTCGCCACGCGCGCCGACGAACTGCACGCCGAGCGGCAGGCCGCTCGCGCCCCGGCCACAGGGCATCGAGATGGCCGGCGCGCCCACCAGGCTGAAGGGCCGCGTGTAGGGCGCCGTGTCGGGGCGCGTGACCGCGTCCCCGGGATCGAGCGGGCCTGCCTCCCCGGGCATGGTTGGCAGGCAGAGGATGTCGAAGCCGGCGAAGAGGGCATCGAAGCCCGCGCGCAGCGCGACCCGCAGGCGCGTCGCGCGCTCGACGTCGGCCTCGTCGATGAAGGCCCCGATGGAGAGGCTCCGGCGGGCGATGGACCCCGGGCGGCCATCCGCGGCGCGCAGGACCTCGCGCCATCGCGCATGCGCCTCCGCGCGCGCGACGAGGAAATAGCAGGCGTTGAAGACCTCGGCCGCCGGGAGCGCGACCGGCCCGACGGCGTGGCCGGCGCGACGCAGCACGGCGAGGCATTCCTCCAGCCGCGCGGCCATGTCCGCCCCGGGGGGCGTGCGCTCGAGCAACGCCACGGGCACGCCTATGCGCAACCCGCCCGGCGCAAGGCGCCCGGGGACCCCGGTTGCCGCGATCACGCCATGGACGAGCGCAGCGTCGCGTGCATCGCGAACGAGCGGTCCGGCGACGTCGAGCGACGACGCGAAGGGCAGGGCGCCGTCCATCGGCACGAGGCCATGGCTCGGCTTGAACCCGACGATGCCGCAGGCGGAGGCCGGCAGGCGTATGGAGCCGCCCGTGTCGCCACCGATGGCGACGGGCACCAGCGCCGCGCCGACCGCGGCGCCCGGCCCGCTCGAGGAACCGCCTGGCTCCCGCGCGGGGTCCCATGGATTGCGCGCGGGCGGGAAGGGTGGCTCTGCGGAAGGTCCACCGACCGAGAGTTCCCAGCAATGCGCCTTGCCGACGACCACGGCCCCCGCGGCCCGGAGCCGCGCGACCACGGCGCTGTCGTGCCTGGCGGGCCCGGCATCGTTGAACAGCCTCGAGTTCGCGCGCGTCGGCATGCCGGCGACGTCGAAGACGTCCTTGATCGCGACCGGGACGCCATGCAACGCACCCGGGGCCTCGCCGCGCGCGAGCGCCGCCGCGCGATCGGAGGCCTCGTGCAGCGCCGCCTGCGCGTCGACATGCACCATGCTCCGCAGCCCGGCATCGAGGCGCGCGATGCGCTCCAGCGCCAAGCGCGTCGGCGCACGCGGGTCCAGGAGGCCGCTCGCGACCGCCCCCGCGATGGAGGCCGCGCTGTTCAGGATCGGGGTGGCGATGGCGGGCGCTCCGGCGCCTCGCTGGCCATGCGCGCCAGCGCGTCCCGCACCGCCCGCGTCGCGGCCTCGAGCGCCGGGAGGGTGGCCTCGTAATGCGCGAGGTCGCCCTCTCCGGGCTCGATGCCCGCGGCGCGCAGGCGGGCGAGGATGTCGGCGCGCGTCATCGCGCCGGGGCGATCTCCGCCGCGAGCGTCTCCTCGTCGGCGCGCGTGGCGTAGGACACGCGGTCGGCGCGGCCGGCGGAGAGCACCTGGAAGGTGACGGCGGGGATGATGTAGCCGCGCTCCATGGCGAGCTCCATCGCCTTCTCCAGGATGGCGCGGCGCCGCGCCTCGTCGAGGACGGGGCGCGCCTCCTGGACCAGCGCGTCGATCTCCGGGTCGCTGATGCCGTTCGTGTTGATCGCGCCGAGGCCGAGGTCGCGGCGCGCGGTATGCACCTGCGCGCCGAGGAAGTAGGAGCTCTCGCCGGTCAGGCTGCCCCAGCCCGCCATGTGCAGGCCGAACTCCTTCTTGCCGCGACGCGGGAAGAACACCGCGCTCGGCATGGCGGAGACCTGCGTCCTGATGCCGATGCGCACCAGGAACTGCGCGACGGCCTCGCAGATCTTCGCGTCGTTCGCGAAGCGGTCGTTGGGGCATGACAGGTCGACCTGGAACCCGTCGCGGTACCCGGCCTCTGCGAGCAGGGCGCGGGCACGCTCGGCGTCGAACGCCGCGGGCGCGATACGCGTGCTGTGGCCGAAGAAGCCGGCGGGCACGGCCTGGTTCGCGACCGAGGCCTGGCCCTCCATCGTGCGGTCGACGATGGCCTGGCGGTTGATCGCCAGCGAAAGCGCGCGGCGCACGCGCGCGTCCTTGAAGGGGTTCTTCGCCACCGGGTTCCCGGCGATGTCCCTCACGCCCTGCGGGGAGTCGTTCTCGACGTCCGGGAAGAGCATGTAGACATAGGCGGAGTCGCCCGCGAAGACCCGGATCTTCGGATCCTGCCGCAGGCGCGCCAGGTCGGCGATGGGCACGCGGTTGATGAAGTCGATGTCGCCCGCGAGCAGCGCGGCGACGCGCGCGGAATCGCGCGAGATCGGGACGAAGCGCACGTCCTGCCATGGCTGGCGGTCGCCCCAGTAGGCGTCGTTGCGCCTCAGGACGAGCGGCGAGCCGGGTTGCCACGACACGACGCGGAACGGGCCCGTGCCGATCGCGGCCTTCCCGGTGTTGAAGTCGCCGTTGGGCTGCGGGCCGTTGCGCGACGACAGGATGAAGATGTTCGAGAGGTTGGTTGGCAGCAGAGGCGCGGGCCCGTTCGTCACGAAGCGCACCGTCAGCGGGTCGACGACGACCACCTCGCGGATCTGCCCGACATAGACCGCGTAGGAGTTCGGGTTGCCGGGGATGCTGCCGACGCGCGCGATCGTGAACTTCACGTCCTCGGCGGTGAAGTCCGAGCCGTCGTGGAACTTCACGCCAGGCCGCAGCTTGTACTCCCAGGTCGTGTCGTCGACGGCGCGCCACGAGAGGGCGAGGGACGGGACGAGCTGCAGGTTGCGGTCGCGAGCGGACAGCGTGTCGTAGATGTTGCGCATCGCCTGCGTGTTGTTGCCCACGAGGTTCCACTGCGGATCGAGCGTGTTCGGCTCGTTCTGGATCCCGATGCTCAGCGTCTGCGCGTGCGCGCCGATCGAGAGCGCGGCAAGCATCGACGCGCAGAGCAGCGCGAGACGGTTCCTGGCAGCCATGGCCTTCCCCCTTGATATGGTCCCCGGTGCAGGCTAGCACGCGCCGCGCGTCTCCCTTGAACCCCGAATTATGGCCAGGACCCGGAACATCATGAGCGACGGCGGAGCGCCCATCCGGGTGCATGTGCAGAACCAGCCCAGCGAGAACCCCGTGTTCCATGCCACGGACGAGGTGTGGCGCCGCGCGGCCGGCCGCCATCCCGAACTCGCGCGACGCCTGGACGTCTCCATCGGCTGGACGCGCGAGGACCTCGACGCCGCGATCGGCAAGGCGGAGATCCTGGTGACCTGGGTCTCGGTCGTGAAGGAGACGCGCGAGATCTACGCCGCCAGGGCGCCACGGCTGCGCATGATCTTCTGCACCTCGGCGGGCATAGACCGCGTGGTCCCGTTCGACTGGCTGCCGCCCGGCGTCGTCCTGCTCAACAACAGCGGCGTGCATGCCCGCAAGGCCGGCGAGTGGGGCACGATGGCGCTGCTCATGCTCGCCAACAGGATCCCGCTCTTCGCGACGCGCCAGCGCGAGCGCCGCTGGGACAAGGTCTATTCGCCGAGCATCCGCGGCCAGGTCCTCGTCTCGATCGGCGTCGGCGAGCTGGCCACGCCGACGCTGCGCCAGGCCCGCGCGCTCGGCATGCGCACGATCGGCGTGCGCCACTCCGCCGCGCCGCATCCGGATTGCGACGAGGTCGTGGAGACGGGTGCGCTCGACGACGTCCTGCCGCGGGCCGACATGCTGCTCCTGGCCTGCCCGCTGACGCCCGCGACCAGCGGCCTCGTCACGCGCGCGCGCATCGCGCGCATGAAGAAGGGCGCGGGCATCGTGAACATGGCCCGGGGCGCGGTGATCGACCAGGACGCGCTCTGCGACGCGCTCGAGGCCGGCCATCTCGGCGGCGCCGTCATCGACGTCGCCGTGCCGGAGCCGCTGCCCGCGGACTCGCGCCTGTGGACGACGCCCGGCCTCTTCGTGTCGCCGCACGTGTCGGTCGACGACCCGGCGACCTACACGCCGGATTCGCTCGACCTGTTCTTCCTCAACCTCGGCAGGTTCCTGGCCGGCGAGGAGATGCCCAACCTGGTCGACACCACGCGCGGCTACTGACCCGCGCCGCTCAGAGCGCGACCTCGACGAGGTAGGGGCCCTGGGTGGCAAGGCCCGCGCGGAAGCCCTTCGCGAGCTCCTCGATCGTCGTGGCGCGGGACGCGGGCACGCCCATGCCCCTGGCGAGCGACACCCAGTCGAGGTCGGGGTCGCCGAGGCTAAGCATGTCGAGCGCCTTGCGCCCGGGGTTCGCGCCGACATTCATGAGCTCGTGGCGCAGGATCGCGTAGCTGCGGTTCGACCAGACGAGCGTCACGATCTTCAGCTTCTCGCGCGCATGGGTCCACAGCGCCTGCAGCGTGTACATCGCGCTGCCGTCCGCCTGCAGGCCGACGACCTGGCGATCCGGGCAGGCGACCGCGGCGCCGGTGGTCAGGCAGAGGCCTTCGCCGATCGCGCCGCCGGTCAGCGCGAGCCAGTCATGCGGGGCCGCCCCGTGCGTCGCGCGGAAGAAGCCGCGCCCCGTCGTCACGGACTCGTCGATGACGATCGCGTTCTCGGGGATCAGGTGGGCGAGCGCGTCCGCGATCGAATCCGGGTTGAGCGCGCCGGACGGCATGGCCGGGCGCGCAGCCTCGGGGATCGCGACATGGCGCGGCGCGCCGAGCTCGTCGGCGAGCGCCTCCAGAGCGCCGACGATGTCCTCGTGCGGCGCGGCGAGCGCCTCGATACGGCAGCCCTCGGGGGCGAAGAGGCTCGGCTTGCCAGGGTATGCGAAGAACGCCGTGGGCTGCTTCGAGCCGCAGAGCACGATGGCGCGCGTGTCCTTGAGCGATGCCAGCGCCTGGTCGACGGGGTAGGGCACGCGTTCGATCGCGAGGCGGCCTCGGCCGCGCTCGACGCGCGCGTTCGAGCCCTCCGCCATCACCCTGCAGCCCGTCTTCGCCGCGATGCGCGCCGCCGCGCGCTGCCCCGCCTCGCGCAGCGCGACGCCGCCGAGCAGCAGCACGGCGTTCCCGGCGCGCAGCGCCTCGGCGGACAGGCGCACGGCCTCGGTCGCCACGGGCAGGCGCACCGCGAGCGGTGGCAGTGCCGCGATCCCCGAACCCTCGTTCCAGGCCGTGTCGGCCGGCAGGATGAGCGTCGCGACCTGGCCCGGCGGCGCCTTCGCGGCCGCGATCGCCGCCGCGCCGTCGGCGGCGACGTCGCGCGCGCTCATCGACGTCTTGACCCAGTGCGAGACGGGGCGCGCGATGCCCTCGATGTCGCTCGTCAGCGGCGCGTCGAAGATGCGGTGGTAGGTCGCGTGCTCGCCGACGACGTTGACCACGCCGGACTTCGCCTTCTTCAGGTTGTGCAGGTTCGCGAGCGCGTTGCCGAGCCCTGGACCGAGATGCAGCAGCGTCGATGCCGGCCGGTCGGTCATCCGGTAGTAGCCGTCCGCGGCGCCAGAGGTGACGCCCTCGAACAGGCAGAGGACGCAGCGCATCCCGTCGACGCGGTCGAGCGCCGCGACGAAATGCATCTCCGACGTCCCGGGGTTCGTGAAGCACACGTCCACGCCACCCGCGACCATCGTGCGCACGAGGCTCTCGGCACCGTTCATCGTCATCGCAAGTCTCCGCCATCCAGGCCTGTCCATCGACCCTGCGTCGTGGACGGCCCCGACCCATTTGCTACAGTCATCGTGCCGCGAAAGCGAGGCCGACGCGACGCCGCGGCCCGGAGGACGACATGGACGACGCGACGACCCTGATCCGGGGGCTGGACTGGACCATCGCGTGGGACGAGGCGGCGGGGACGCATGTCTACCTGCGCGGCGCGGACGTCGCCTTCAGGGGCGACAGCATCGTCCATGTCGGCCCGGGCTATGCCGGGCCGGCCCAGAGGACCATCGACGGCAGCGGCCTCGTCGCCTCGCCGGGCCTCATCAACGTCCACAGCCACCCGACGTCCGAGCCCGCGAACAAGGGACTGCTCGAGGAACTCGGCAGCCCGCGCCTCGGGCAGAGCTCGCTCTACGAATTCATGCCGGTCTTCCGGCTCGATCCCGCCTACGCGCAGGCCGCGACCGAGGTCGCGGCTTGGGAACTGCTGCGCAGCGGCGTGACGACGCTCTGCGACCTCTCTGGCGCGCGCGAGGGCTGGGCGGACCAGCTTGCCGCGACCGGCCTGCGCGCCGTGCTCTGCCCGATGTACCGCGCGGCGAGCTGGTCCACGTCGAATGGCCACACCGTCGACTACCACTGGGACGAGGCGGCGGGGGAGCGCGGGCTCAGGCTGGCGCTCGACGTCGTCGACGCCGCCGCGCGCCATCCCTCCGGCCGCGTCTCCGGCATGCTCGGCCCGTCGCAGATCGAGACCTGCGGCGCGGGATTGCTGCGCGAGAGCCTCGCCGAGGCGAGGCGGCGCGACATCCCCGTGCAGCTCCATGCCGGCCAGTCGATCGTGGAGTTCAACGAGGTCACGCGACGCCATGGCAGGACGCCGATCGAGTGGCTCGATTCGATCGGGCTCCTCGGCCCGGACCTCGTCGTCGCCCACGGCATCTTCCTGAACGACCATCCGCAGATCCACTGGCCGCACGCGAACGACTTCGCGCGCCTCGCCGCCTCGGGCGCGCAGGTGGCGCATTGCCCGACCGTCTTCGCGCGGCGCGGCATCGCGCTCAACACGCTCGGCCGCTACATGGACGCGGGCATCACCTGCGGCATCGGCACGGACACGTTCCCGCACAACTTCCTCGACGAGATGCGCATGGCGGCCTACGCGGCGCGCCTCGTCAGCGGCAACTTCAAGGCCGCGCGCACCTTCCAGGTCTTCGACGCCGCGACGATCGGGGGCGCGCGCATCCTGCGCCGCCCAGACCTCGGCAGGCTGGCGCCCGGCGCGAAGGCGGACCTGTTCCTGGCCGATGGCCGCCATCCGGCCATGCGGCCCCTGCGCGATCCGCTGCGCAGCCTCGTCTATTCCGCTGGCGACCGCGCGGTGCGCGACGTCTTCGTCGCGGGACGGCAGGTCGTCTCGGGTGGAACCGTCCCCGGCATCGACATCGATGCCGCGATCGCGCGCCTGCAGGCAGGCCAGGACGCGACCCTCGCGACGACCGCGGCGCGCGACTGGGCAAGGCGCGACGTCGACGCCTTGTCGCCGCGGGTCTACGAACTGCGCGGCTAGGCCGCGGCGGCGCGCTCAGCGCGGCAGGGGCAGGGGACGGGGCTGCGTTTCCGGCACGGCCGGCCGGCGGGGGTCGGAGAAGACGCCGCCATCCCGGTCGCGCGCCGACGGCGCGTCGTCCGCGCGGCGGAACAGGACATCGTCGAACTCGGCGTTGCCCCGCGGCGGCTCGAGGACGTCCGGCGCGCTCCCGCGGCCCCATGTCTCCTGGGCCTGCTTGTTCACCGAATCGACGACAAGCGTGCGGGCGCCGTAGGCCAGCCGCCGCCCGTCCTTGTCGAGCGCGAGGACCTCGACGCGGTAGCTGAAGCGCTGGAACTCGCCAGGGCAGGGCCCCGCGTAGTCCTTCAGCGCGCCATAGGGGATGCGGGCGGGGTCCGCGCCGACCGGGATGGTCCATTCCTGCGGGCGCGGCAGGAGCACGGTCACGTTGGTGATGCGCACGACGTAGGACCCCGCGTTCACGGGCGCCCGGTCGACGCCGATCGGCGGCGACATCCCGCCGTTGCAGAGGTTGGCGAGCGCGAAGCGCACGCGCAGGTCGAGGCTCGGGACGTCCGCGTGCGGGCCGCGCGCGGGGGCGCAGGCGGCGAGCGCCACGGCCCCGAGCACCCATCCGGCGATACGGATTCCCCTCGGCATCGCCGTGTTCTAGCCTGCGCCGCCGTCGAGGGGAACATGCCTCGGCGCATGGCTTCATGGACAGGGACATGGCGGACAGCATCGACTGCGTGGTGATCGGCGCCGGGGTGGTCGGGCTCGCGGTGGCGCGCGCGCTCGCGCTGGAGGGGCGCGATGTCGTCGTGCTCGAGGCCGCGGACGCCATCGGCACGGAGACGAGCTCGCGCAACAGCGAGGTGATCCATGCCGGGATCTACTATCCCGCCGGCAGCCTGAAGGCGCGGTTCTGCGTCGAGGGAAAGCATTTCCTCTACGCGTACTGCGCGGAGCGCGGCATCCCGCATCGCCGCTGCGGCAAGATGATCGTGGCGACCAGGCCAGGCCAGGACGCCTATCTCGACAAGCTCCGCGCGCAGGCCCTCGCGAACGGCGTGGACGACCTCCGCCTGGTCGACGGCGCCGCGGCGCGCGCGATCGAGCCCGAGCTCGCCTGCGACGCGGCGCTGCTCTCGCCCTCGACCGGCATCATCGACAGCCACTCCCTGATGCTCGCCTACCAGGGCGACGCGGAGGCGCATGGCGCCGTGGTCGCCTTCCTCAGCCCGGTGCTTGGCGGCGAGGTGCGCAACGACGGGATCGACCTGAGGGTCGGCGGCGCCGAACCCACGACGCTGCGCGCGCGCCTCGTCGTCAACGCCGCGGGCCTGGGCGCGCAGGCCGTCGCCGGTTCCATCGCCGGCATCCCCGCCGCGCGCGTGCCGCCCCTCCACTACGCGAAGGGCAACTACTTCTCGCTTGCCGGGCGCTCGCCCTTCTCGCGCCTCGTCTACCCGGTGCCGGAGCCCGGCGGGCTCGGCGTCCATATCTCGATCGACCTCGCGGGCCAGGCGCGCTTCGGGCCGGACGTGGAGTGGATCGAGGACATCGCCTACGACGTCGACCCGCGCCGCGCGGACGGCTTCTACGCCGAGGTCCGGCGCTACTGGCCGGGCCTGCGCGACGGCGCGCTCCAGCCCGCCTATTCGGGGATCCGGCCGAAGCTCGGTCCGGCGGGCACGCCGGCGGCGGACTTCGTGGTCGAGGGACCGGAGGACCATGGCGTGCCCGGCCTCGTGAACCTCTTCGGGATCGAATCCCCTGGCCTCACCGCGTCGCCGGCGATCGCGGCCTGCGTGGTCGCGAAGCTGCGCCCTGGCTTCTAGCGCTCAGGGCCCGAGCGGCACCATCCTGTAGCCGCGCGCGCCCATGCAGGCATCGACATGGCGCTGCCGGTCGCGCATCTCGAGCATCTGGGCCTGCTGCAGGCGCATGTTCGCGAAGGCGCGGTCGGTTGGCCGACGCGACGCCCAGGCCTCCCGCTCGGCGCGCCTGCGCTCGAACCAGTAGGTATCGGCGGCGGCGAGCGCGCCGAGGGCCGTGCAGTCGCGCAGGTCCCCGTCGCGCATGGACTGGCCGATCCCCGGCGCCGCCCATTCATGCGTCGGCGCGCAGGCGCACAGCATGGCGGCGAGCAGCATTGCGGGGATGGAGCGGGTCGCGCGGGGCATCGCTGTCGACATGGCGTCCATGCGCTGGCTAATCTCCGACATCAACGACGCACCCGGCGTCGCCATTCCCGGAGACATCGAAGATGGACATACCGCGCAACGCCTTCAAGCGCGCGCTCGCCGAGGGCCGCCGCCAGATCGGCATCTGGAGCTCGCTCGGCAGCAACGTCGTCGCCGAGATCCTGGCGCCCGCGGGCTTCGACTGGGTGCTGCTCGACATGGAGCACTCCCCGAACGAGATCCCCGGCCTCATCCAGCAGATGCAGGCGCTCGCCGGAGGCACCGCCACCCCGATCGTGCGTCCGGCATGGAACGACCCGGTGGTGATCAAGCGCGTCCTCGACGCCGGCGCCCAGTCGATCCTCGTGCCCTTCGTCCAGAACGCGGCGGAGGCCCGCGCCGCGGTGGCCGCGACGCGCTACCCGCCGCACGGGATCCGCGGCGTGTCCGCCGGCGCGCGCGGCGGCCGCTACGGCCGCATCGACGGCTACCTGCACAAGGCGAACGCCGAGATGTGCGTGCTCGTCCAGATCGAGACGCCGATGGGCATGGCCAACCTCGAGGCCATCGCCGCCGTCGAGGGCGTCGACGGCGTCTTCATCGGGCCGTCCGACCTTGCCGCGACGCATGGCCATCTCGGCAACCCCGGCCATCCGGACATCGACAGGCTGATCTTCGAGGCGGGCGCGCGGCTCGCGAAGGCGGGCAAGCCCGCCGGCTTCCTCACGCCGAACCAGGAACTCGCGCGGAGGACCATCGACGCCGGCTTCCTGTTCGTCGCGGTCGGCAGCGATTCCGGCCTGATGGTGAAGGCGGCCGACACGCTCGCGAAGACGTTCAAGGGCTGAGGAGGGGACGATGTCGAAGCCGGACCTGGTCAGCATCGAGCCGCTGCGCCCCCAGTCGATGGAGGAACTCGCGCGCCACTTCACGATCCACCAGCTGACGATGGACAAGTCGACCTGGGTCGATGCCGTGAAGCCGCTGGGCGATCGCGTGCGCTTCGTCCAGACGACCGGCTTCGCTGGCTGCCCCGGCCCGGTGATGGCGGCGCTGCCCCGGCTCGAGATCGTCTCCTGCATGGGCGTGGGCGTCGACGCGATCGACCTCGCGCAGGCGCGCAGCCGCGGCATCGCCGTCACCAACACGCCAGACGTACTCAACGACGACGTCGCCGACCTCGGCATCGCGCTGCTCCTGATGGCGGCGCGCCACCTCGCCCTGTCCGACCGCTACGTGCGCGACGGGCGATGGAAGCGCCTCGGCAACCAGGCGCTGGCCACCAAGGTGTCCGGCAAGCGCCTCGGCATCGTTGGCATGGGCCGGATCGGCAAGGTCGTCGCGCGCCGCGCGGCCGCCTTCGACATGTCGATCAGCTACCACGCGCGCAACCGCGCCGACGTGCCCTGGACGCATTGCCCCGACCTCGTCGCGATGGCGCGCGAGGTCGACTTCATGATCGTGATCGTCCCCGGCGGGCCGTCGACGCGCGGGCTGATCTCGGCGCAGGTGATCGACGCGCTCGGGCCGAAGGGCATCCTCGTCAACGTCTCGCGCGGCTCGGTGGTCGACGAGCCCGCGCTCGTCGACGCGCTGGTCTCGGGCCGCCTGGGTGGCGCGGGGCTCGACGTCTTCGCCGACGAGCCGAACGTGCCGGAGGCGCTGCTGCCGCTCGACAACGTGGTGCTGGCGCCGCATGTCGGCAGCGGCACGCAGGAGACGCGCGGCGCGATGGCCGACCTGGTCGTCGCCAACCTGCTCGCGCATCGCGACGGCAAGCCGCTCCTGACCCGCGTCCCGTGACTCAGGCGCGCGGCGCCATGAAGCCACAGCGGCGCGCGCAGAGCAGGGCGTAGGCGAGGGCGCCGGCGGCCGAGAGCCACGCGAGCCCGAAGGCCAGCGGCAGGATCAGCACCTCCGCGAGCATGGCGCCGCCATCCGGGTCGCGCAGCCGGGCCCAGGGATCGGGCTTGGTCGTCGTCTCGAACCGCCGCAGCGTCCAGGTGGCGCGCACGCGCCACAGCGCCGAGGCGCGCGACAGCAGCAGCAGGGCGCCCGCCACGGTCCACGTGGCGTCGAGCATCGCCGCCCTGTCGGCGAGCACGACGAGCGCGCCGAGCCAGCAGGCGTGGAAGATCTGCGTCCAGGCGTGGAGATCATGCTCCACCTCGACCGCGCCGGCGGCGGCGATGCGCTCGCCATTCGCGCGCGAGAGCCAGGCCTCGGCGAGGCGGGCCAGGAGGATCGCGCCGAGCGCGATGGCGTGGGGGGATGTCGTCTCGTCCATGGCTCACCCCGATCTCATCAGTGGGACGGCGGCGTCGCGCTCGAACAGGTGGAGGAGCACGCGCAAGGCCTCCCCGCGCGCGCCCTCGAGCCCGCCATCGCGCTCGACCAGGAGCAGCGCCTCGTCGCGCGCGATCGCCATGAGGTCGCCATGCGCGCCGATGTCGGCGAGGCGGTACTCCGGAAGTCCGCTCTGCCGCGTGCCGAGGACCTCGCCCGCGCCGCGCAGCCTGAGGTCCTCCTCGGCGATCCGGAACCCGTCCTCGGTCTCGCGCATCGTGCGCAGGCGCGAGCGGGCGGTCTCGCCGAGCGGCTCCTGGTACAGGAGGAGGCAGGTCGAGGCCTCGCCGCCGCGGCCGACGCGGCCGCGCAGCTGGTGGAGCTGCGCGAGGCCGAAGCGCTCGGCGTGCTCCACGACCATCACCGTCGCCGCGGGCACGTCGACGCCGACCTCGATCACCGTCGTCGCCACGAGGATGCGGGCCTCGCCCTCGGCGAAGGCCTGCATCGCGGCGTCCTTCTCCGCGGGCTTCATGCGGCCATGGACGAGCGCGACGCGCGCCTCCCCCAGCAGGCCCGCGAGCCAGCGCGCGCGCTCGGTCGCGGCGGCGAGGTCGCTCTCCTCGGATTCCTCGACCAGCGGGCAGACCCAGAACGCCTTCGCCCCGCGCGCGGCCTGCCGGGCGAGGCCCGCCGCGACATCCTCCAGCCTGTCGAGCGGAACGAGGCGCGTGTCGACCGGCTTGCGTCCGGGCGGCTTCTCGTCGAGGCGCGAGGCGTCCATGTCGCCATAGGCGCAGAGCATCAGCGTGCGCGGGATCGGCGTCGCGGTCGTCACGAGGACATGGACGCCGTCTCCCTTGCCGGCCAGCGCGAGGCGCTGGTGCACGCCGAAGCGATGCTGCTCGTCGATGACGGCGAGCGCGAGGTCGGCGAAGGCGACATCGTCCTGGAACAGCGCATGCGTCCCGACAGCCAGCGGCGCCGCGCCCGAGGCGAGGCGCCCGAGCACCTCGCGACGCGCCTTCGCCTTGTCGCGCCCGGTCAGCAGCACGAGCTCGACGCCGAGCGCGCGCGCCAGCGGGGCGATCGTCTCGTGGTGCTGGCGCGCCAGGATCTCGGTCGGCGCCATGAGCGCCGCCTGGCGGCCCGCCTGCACGGCGGCAAGCATCGCGAAGAAGGCGACGACGGTCTTGCCGCTGCCGACATCGCCCTGCAGCAGGCGCAGCATGCGCTGGGGCTTCGCGAGGTCGGCGTGGATCTCGGCGATCGCGCGTTCCTGCGCGCCGGTGAGCGCGAAGGGCAGCGCCGCGCGCGCGCGCGCCTCCAGCTCGCCGCCGCCCGCGAGGGGATCCGCGCCCTGGCGGCGCTGCGATCGCCGCACGAGGAGCAGCGCGAGCTGGCTCGCGAGCAGCTCGTCGTAGGCGAGCCGCCGCCGCGCGGCCGTGCCAGCGAGCAGGTCGGCCTGGCCCTGCGGCGCGTGAAGGGTCTCGAGGGCCTCCCGCCAGCCCGGCCAGCCCTCGCGGCGCAGCAGCGCCGGATCGAGCCATTCCTCGAAGGCCGGCGCGCGATCGAGCGCCGCCCGCACGGTGCGCGCCATCACCCGCGCGGTCACACCGGCGGTGAGCCCGTAGACCGGCTCGACGCGCGCGATGTCCGCGAGCGTCTCCGGCGGCCCGACATGGTCGGGATGCGGCATCTGGATCTCGTCGCGGAAGCGCTCGACCCTGCCGCTGACGACGCGCACGGCGCCGACCGGGAACTGGGAGAGCATCCAGTCCTCTCGCGCGCGGAAGAACACGAGGTGGAGGTAGCCGCTGTCGTCACGGCAGCGCACGCGCCAGGGCAGGGTCCGCGTGCGCGGCGGCATGTGCTGCTCGACCGTCACGACGAGCGTCGCCACCGCGCCGTCCGCCGCCTGCGCCACCAATGGCGTGCTCCTGCGGTCGACGAGTCCCAGGGGCCGGTGCCAGAGCAGGTCCGCGACCTTCTCGCCGCCGACGGCGCGCGCGACCAGCGGCGCCAGCTTCGGGCCCATGCCCGGCAGGGTCGAGAGGGGCGCGAAGAGCGGGAAGAGGATCTGCGGGCGCATCGCTGGGACCGGCTTTCCGCGGCTGACAACCGGCGCGGCTTCGGCCTATATGCATAGCGCCAAAGCCGGTCCCGGCACCATCCGCAGCGCGCCTCAATGTCGCCAGAACCCGTCGAGATCCGCCGCAAGCGCCTCATCCATCGCAGCCTCTACACGGGCATGAAGGAGACCGACCTGCTGCTCGGCCCCTTCGCGCGCCGCGAGGTTCCCGGCTTCGCGCCGGCCGAGCTCGACCAGTACGAGGCGCTGCTCGGCGAGCCGGATCCCTCGATCTACGCCTGGGCGATCGGCGAGCTTCCGGTGCCGCCGGAGCACGACAACGGGGTGATGGCCCGCCTGAAGCTCTTCGCCGGGAACCCGCGCCGGTGAACGGTCTTCCCGCCATGACGCCCGGCAGGCGCATCGAGCTTGCCGGCGCGCCGCCCGGCATCGACGCGCGGGCGATCGCGGAAATCGTCGGGCAGGGCCGCGTGGTCCTGCACGTGGCGCGCGAGGCCTCGCGCAGCGCCCAGCTCGTCGAGGCGCTTGCCTTCTTCGCGCCGGAGATCGAGGTGCTCGAGTTCCCGGCCTGGGACTGCCTTCCCTACGACCGCGTCTCGCCGGTCGGGGACGTCGTCAGCCGGCGCATCGCGACGCTCGCGCGGCTCGCGCAGGAGGCATCGCGCAGAGGCCGCGTCGTCGTCGCGACGGTCAACGCCGCCCTGCAGCGCGTCGTGCCGCGCGCGCTCGTCGCGGGCGGTGGCTTCCGCGCCGTGGCGGGAGACCGCATCTCGCTCGACGCCCTGACCGCGTTCCTGCAGCGCAACGGCTATGGCCGCTCGGACACGGTGCGCGAGCCCGGCGAGTACGCGCTGCGCGGCGGGATCGTCGACATCTTCCCGCCCGGCACCGCGCAGCCGCTTCGCCTCGACCTCTTCGGCGACACGCTCGAGGCGATCCGGACCTTCGACCCGACGACCCAGCTCAGCGCGGACCGCCTCGGCATGTTCGACCTGCTGCCCGTCAGCGAGGTCCTGCTCGACGCGGCGTCGATCGAGCGCTTCCGCACCGGCTACCGCGAGCTCTTCGGCGCGGCGGGCAGCTCCGACGCGCTCTACGAGGCGATCAGCGCCGGGCGCCGCTTCGGCGGATACGAGCACTGGCTGCCGCTCTTCCACGAGCGGCTGGAGACCATCTTCGACCACGTGCCCGGCGCGGTGGTGACGCTCGACCACCAGGCGCAGGAGGCGGTCGCGGCGCGGCTCGAGCAGGTCGGCGAGGCGCATGACGCGCGCGCCGAGTTCGCGAAGCGAAAGGACCAGGACGGGCCCGCCTATCGCCCGCTGCTCCCGGACCGCCTCTACCTCGCGGCCGCCGAGTGGCGGAAGATCCTGTCGGCGCGCGCGACCTGCTCCCTCGCGCCCTTCGCCGCGCCCCCGGAGGCGGCGGACACGGTCGACGCAGGTGGCCGCTTCGGGCCTGGCTTCGCGCAGGCGCGCGTCCAGGGCCAGGCGGGAGGCAACGTGTTCGAGGCCGTGCGCGACCACCTGCGGCGCGAGCGCGCGTCGGGCCGCGGCGTCCTCGTCGCCGCCTACAGCACGGGTTCGCGCGATCGCCTGCAGACGCTGCTCGCCGAGCACGACTGCACCGAGACCACCACCGTCTCGAGCTTCCGCGAGCTGGCGGGCCTGCCGCGCGGGCGGATCGGCCTCGCCGTGCTCGGGCTCGAGCAGGGCGTCGTCGCGGGCGACCTCGCGATCGTCAGCGAGCAGGACATCCTCGGCGACAGGCTGATCCGCTCGACCAAGAGGCGCGTCCGCGCCGAGAACTTCATCGCGGAGGCCTCCAACCTCGCCGAGGGCGACCTCGTCGTGCATGTCGACCACGGCGTCGGCCGCTTCGAGGGGCTGGTGACGATCGTCGCCGGCGGCGCGCCGCATGACTGCCTGAAGCTCGCCTATGCCGACAACGACCGGCTCTTCGTGCCGGTCGAGAACATCGACATGCTCTCGCGCTACGGCTCGGAGGAGGGCGGCGGCGCGCTCGACAAGCTCGGCGGGGTCGGCTGGCAGCAGCGCAAGGCGCGCGTGAAGAAGCGCATCGCCGAGATCGCGACCGAGCTCGTGCGCATCGCCGCGCAGCGCAAGCTCCGCCAGGGCGAGGCCATGGACCCGCCCGAGGGACTCTTCGCCGAGTTCTGCGCGCGCTTCCCCTATCCCGAGACCGAGGACCAGGCCCGCGCGATCGAGGACACGCTCTCGGACCTCGCCTCGGGCCGCCCCATGGACCGGCTGGTGTGCGGGGACGTCGGCTTCGGCAAGACCGAGGTCGCCCTGCGCGCGGCCTTCGTGGCCGCGATGGCGGGCCACCAGGTCGCCGTGGTCGTCCCGACGACGCTGCTGGCGCGCCAGCACTTCCGCAACTTCACCGAGCGCTTCCGCGGCCTGCCGCTGCGCATCGCGCAGCTCTCGCGCCTCGTCGGCGCCAAGGAGACGACGCAGACACGCAAGGCGCTCGCCGAGGGCGGCGTCGACATCGTCGTCGGCACGACCTCGATCCTGTCCAAGTCGATGGCCTTCAAGGACCTCGGGCTCCTCGTCGTCGACGAGGAGCAGCATTTCGGCGTCGGGCAGAAGGAGCGGCTCAAGCAGCTCAAGGCGAACGTGCACGTGCTGACGCTGACCGCGACGCCGATCCCGCGCACGCTGCAGATGGCGCTGTCGGGCGTGCGCGACATGTCGATCATCGCGAGCCCGCCGGTCGACCGGCTCGCTGTGCGCACCTTCGTGATGCCCTACGACCCGGTCGTGGTGCGCGAGGCGATCATGCGCGAGCGCTT
This sequence comes from Pseudomonadota bacterium, assembly GCA_041178225.1. Taxonomy (GTDB): domain Bacteria; phylum Pseudomonadota; class Alphaproteobacteria; order CACIAM-22H2; family CACIAM-22H2; genus CAIOSQ01. Next base: position 34,446 of record JBEGVV010000045.1, read on the forward strand.
CCGCGGCGGGCAGATCTTCTATGTCTGCCCGCGGATCGAGGACCTCGACGCGCTGCAGACGCGGCTGCGCGAGCTCGTTCCCGAATGCTCATTCGCCGTCGCGCACGGGCAGATGTCGTCGGGCGCGCTGGAGGACACGATCAGCGCCTTCACCGAGGGCCGCTACGACATCCTGCTCGCGACGAACATCGTCGAGTCCGGGCTCGACATGCCGCGGGTCAACACGATCGTCATCCACCGCGCGGACCTGTTCGGCCTGGCGCAGCTCTACCAGCTGCGCGGGCGCGTCGGGCGGTCGAAGCTCCGCGCCTATGCCTACCTCACGATCCCCGCGGACCGCGTGCTGAACCAGACCGCGCAGAAGCGGCTCGAGGTGATGCAGACCCTCGACTCGCTCGGCGCCGGCTTCCAGCTCGCCTCGCACGACCTCGACATCCGGGGCGCGGGCAACATGCTCGGCGACGAGCAGTCGGGCCATATCCGCGAGGTCGGCATCGAACTCTACCAGCACATGCTGGAGGAGGCGGTCACCGCGATCCGCGCCGAGGGCGACGGCGCGGCGGCGACCGAGGAGTGGTCGCCGCAGATCAACATCGGCATGGCCGTGCTGATCCCCGAGGGCTATGTCGCGGACCTCGCCGTTCGCCTCGGCCTCTATCGCCGGCTGTCCCAGATGGCGGAGCGCGCGGAGCTCGACGCCTTCGCGGCGGAACTCGTCGACCGCTTCGGGAAGCTGCCGCAGGAGGTCGAGAACCTGCTCGAGGTCGTCGCCGTGAAGCAGCTCTGCCGCAAGGCCGGGGTGGAGAAGGTGGACGCCGGGCCGAAGGGCGCGGTCCTGTCCTTCCGCAACAACCGCTTCGCGAGGCCGGAGAAGCTGATCGCCCTGATCACGCGCGACGCGGCGAGCATGAAGGTGCGCCCCGACCAGAAGCTCGTCTGCGTCGCCGACTGGGACAACGCGCGCGACAGGATGAAGGGCGTCGCCAGGCTCATGTCCGAGCTGGCGAGGATCGCGGCCTGAGGCCGCGGGTCAGGCGGTCTCCGCCTCGGGCGCGTCGGATTCCCTCCGCGCGGCCTCGAAGATCTCGATGAAGGCCTCCGGCGGCTGCGCGCCGGAGATCGCGAACTTGCGGTCGACGATGAAGCAGGGGACGCCGGTGATCCCGACCTGGCGCGCGAAGGCGTCCTCGGCGCGCAACGCCTCGGCGTCGCGGTCGCCCGCGAGATACCCGGCCGCGTCCGCCTCGGCGAAGCCGACGGTCGCCGCGATGCGCGCGAGCGTCGCCTTGTCGCCGACATCCTCGCCCTCGAGGAAATACGCGCGGAACAGCGCCTCGACCATCGCGTCCTGGGCGCCGATCGCCGCCGACCAGCGGATCAGCCGATGCGCCTGCAGCGTGTTCGGCGTGCGCCTGATCCGGTCGAAGGCGAAGTCGAGGCCGACGGACGCGCCCGCCGCGCGCACGCGCGCGTAGCGGTCGCCGCCGCCATCCTCGCCGAACTTCGCGCGCAGGTAGGCCGCGCGCTCCATCCCCTCCTCGGGCATGTCCGGGTTCAGCTGGAACGGTCGCCAGGTGACCTGGAGGCCCGGCTGGGGCTCGAGCGCCAGGGCGCGCTCGAGTTGACGCTTGCCCACGTAGCACCACGGGCAGACGACGTCGGAGACGATGTCGATGATCATGGCGGGAAGCTAGTTTCGCCCGGCGCGCCGGGCAATGCGCCTGTCGACGCGTCCGGGACATGGCGGGCATACTCCGCCGGCGGGCGACAGGGCCGCCCGCAGGCTGGCGCTACGCTGGAGGGGGCGGTGCAGGACGACATCTTCGAGCGCGACCTTCCGCGCCGGCCCGCCAACCACGAGGCCCTGAGCCCGGTGGCGTTCCTCGCGCGCGCGGCCGCGGTATTCCCCGCGCGCGCCGCCGTCATCCATGGCGCGCGGCGGATCACCTACGCGGAACTGCACGCGCGCTGCCGCCGCTTCGCCTCGGCGCTCGCGCGGCGCGGGATCGGCAAGGGCCACGCCGTGTCGATCCTCGCGCCGAACATCCCGGCGCTCCTCGAGGCGCACTACGCCGTGCCGATGGCCGGCGCCGTGCTCAACGCGATCAACACGCGCCTCGATGCCGCGACGGTCGCCTTCATCCTCGGGCATTGCGAGAGCCGTTTGCTGCTCGTCGACCGCGAACTCGCGCCGGTGGCCGAGGCGGCCCTGGCGCTCATGGTCTCGCCGCCGCCGGTCGTGCGGATAGACGACGTCGGCGGGGGCCCGTGCCCGGCGTCGTGGTCGCTCGAGTACGAGGATTTCCTCGCCGAGGGCGATCCCGGCTTCGCGTGGAGCCCGCCCGACGACGAGTGGCAGGCGCTGGCGCTCAACTACACCTCGGGGACCACCGGCAACCCCAAGGGCGTCGTCTACCACCACCGCGGCGGCTACCTGAACGCGCTGGGCAATGCGCTCGCCTTCGGCCTCGACCATCGCAGCGTCTACCTCTGGACGCTGCCGATGTTCCACTGCAACGGCTGGACCTACACCTGGGCGGTCACGGCCGCCTGCGGCACGCATGTCTGCCTGCGCAAGGTGGATCCCGCGCAGGTCTTCGCGGCGATCGCCGACCATGGCGTCACGCATCTCTGCGGCGCGCCCGTCGTGCTCACCATGCTCATCCACGCGCCCGCGGGGAACCGCCGCCGCTTCGCCCGTCGCGTCGAGGTCGGCACGGGCGGCGCCGCGCCGCCTTCCGCCGTGATCGCCGCGATGGAGGAGATGGGCTTCCGCATCACCCATCTCTACGGCCTCACGGAGAGCTACGGCCCCGCCACGATCTGCATCCCGCACGAGGACTGGGACGGACGCCCGCTGCCGGACCGCGCGCGGCTGATGGCGCGGCAGGGCGTGGCCTATCCCACGCTCGGCGGCCTCCTGGTAGCGGACCAGGAGAGCGGCGCGCCCGTGCCCGCGGACGGCGCGACGATCGGCGAGATCAGGCTGCGCGGGAACACGGTCATGAAGGGCTACCTGAAGAACCCCGCGGCGACCGCGGAGGCGCTGGCCGGCGGCTGGTACCGCACCGGCGACCTCGCGGTCATGCATCCCGACGGCTATGTCGAGGTGAAGGACCGCTCGAAGGACATCATCATCTCCGGCGGCGAGAACATATCCTCGCTCGAGGTCGAGGAGGCGCTCTACGCGCATCCCGCCGTGATGGAGGCGGCGGTCGTCGCGCGGCCCGACGGGAAATGGGGCGAGACGCCCTGCGCCTTCGTGGCGCTGAAGCCGGGCGCGAGCGCGAGCGACGCGGAGATCGTCGCGTGGTGCCGTGCGCGCCTCGCGCGCTTCAAGGTTCCGCGCCACGTCGTGTTCGGGCCGCTGCCGAAGACCTCGACCGGCAAGATCCAGAAATTCGTGCTGCGCGAGCGCGCGAGGCAGGAGCCGTGAGCCGGATCTTCTCGCTCGCGGGGCGCGCCGCGCTCGTCACCGGCGCCTCGTCGGGCCTTGGCGCGCATTTCGCGCGGCTGCTCGCGGGCGAGGGGGCGTCCGTGGCGCTCGCAGCCCGCCGCGCCGACCGCATCGAGGCGCTCGCCAGCGAGCTGCGCGGGGCCGGCGCCACGGCGATCGCGCTGGCGATGGACGTGACCGATCCCGCATCGGTCCAGCGCGCGACCGAGCAGGCGGAGCGCGAGCTCGGGCGGCTCGACATCCTGGTGAACAACGCGGGGATCACGGCCAGCTCGCGGTTCCTCGAGACGTCCGAGGAGGAATGGCGCGCCGTCCTCGACACCGACCTGACCGGGATGATGCGCGTCGGCCAGGCCGCGGCGCGGCGCATGGCGGCGCGCGGCGAGGGCGGCGCCATCCTCAACGTCGCGTCCATCCTGGGCGTGAGGCCCGCGCCGCAGGTCGCCGCGTATTCGGCGGCGAAGGCGGCGGCGATCAGCCTGACGCAATCCATGGCGCTCGAGCTCGCGCGCCACCGCATCCGCGTGAACGCGCTCGCGCCGGGCTACATCGAGACCGACCTGAACTCCGCCTTCCTGCGCAGCCCCGCGGGCGAGGCGCTCGCCAGGCGCGTGCCGATGCGTCGCTTCGGCCAGGCCGAGGACCTCGACGGCGCGGTCCTCCTGCTGGTATCCGATGCGGGACGCTTCATCACCGGGGCGACGCTGCCCGTGGATGGCGGCCACCTTCTGAGCTTCATCTAGGCAATCGACACCGAGGAGAACGCCATGATCGTCGACGTGCGCACCTACACGCTCCATCCAGGCAGCCTCGGCGCCTTCTTCAAGCTCTACGAGGGCGAGGGCTTCGGCATCCAGACGCGCCACCTGGGCCAGCCGCTCGGCTACTACTTCGTCGACATCGGCCCGCAGAACCGCATCGTCCACCTCTGGGGCTACGCGGACATCGCGGACCGCGCGGCGCGGCGCGCGGCGCTGGAGGCCGATCCCGCCTGGACCGCGTATCGCGGCAAGTCGTCGGCGTTCTTCCAGCGGCAGGAGAACAAGATCCTGCGCAACGCGCCCTTCTTCCCCGCGCGCACCGGCGCGACGCAGCCCTTCGGCATCGTCGACTACCGCACCTACACCGCGCATCCCGGCAAGCTCGGCGCGTTCCTCTCCGTCTACGAGAGCGACGCGATGCAGGTGCAGCTGCGCCACCTCGGCAACTGCGTGGGCTGGTACATGTCCGACATCGGGCCCCAGAACGAGGTCGTGCACATGTGGGGCTACCGCGACATCGCCGACCGGCAGCAGCGCCGCAACGCGATGCAGGCCGACCCGGCCTGGCCGCCCTACCTGACCAAGGGCACGGCCCTGCTCGCGAACATGGAGAACGCGATCCTGCGCCCGGCGCCGTTCTGGAAGCCCGCGGGCTGAGCGGGAGGCGCGGATGGACTTCCGGCTCGACGCCGCGACCGAGGAGCTGCGCGCGCGCGTGCGCGCGCATGTCTCCTCGCGCCTGATCCCGCTCGAGGCGGATCCGGCGACCTGGGGCGAGGGCGAGAACATCCGCGAGGACCGCCTCGCCGAGCTGCGCGCGGAGGCACGCGGGCTCGGGCTCTGGGCGCCGCAGACGCCACGCGAGCATGGCGGCATGGGCCTGTCGCGCGTCGCGATGGCGGCGATGTACGAGGAGGCGGGACGCTGCCGCTTCGGCCCGGCGGTGTTCAACTGCGCGGCGCCCGACGACGGCAACATGATGCTGCTGGCGAAGGTCGGCACGCCCGCGCAGAAGGCGCGCTGGCTGGCGCCCATCGTCGCCGGCGACGTGCGCTCGTCCTTCGTGATGACCGAGCCGCATCCCGGCAGCGGCTCCGACCCTTCGATGATGCTCACGCGCGCGGAGCGCGTCGCCGGCGGCTGGCGGCTCCACGGGCGCAAGTGGTTCATCACGGGCGCGGAGGGCGCCGGCCACTTCATCGCCATGGCGCGCACCAGCGACGACGCGCGCAAGGGCCTGACCGCCTTCCTGTTCCACGCCTCGCAGCCGGGATGGCGCATCCTGCGCCGCATCCCGATCATGGGGCCGGAGGAGCATGGCGGCCATTGCGAGATCGAGTTCGACGGCCTCGAGGTCGCGGACGACGACGTGCTGATGTCCGTCGGCGACGGCCTGAAGGCGACGCAGATCCGGCTGGGGCCGGCGCGGCTGACCCATTGCATGCGCTGGCTCGGCATGGCCAAGCGCGCGATCGAGGAATGCCTCGGCTACGTGCGCGAGCGCAGGAGCTTCGGCACGACGCTCGACGCGCACGAGGGCGTGCAGTGGCTCCTCGGCGAGGCCGCGATGGAGATCGAGATCGGCAGGCTGCTGACGATGCGCGCCGCCGCGCGGCTCGACGCGGGCGACTTCGCGCGCAAGGAGATCTCGATGGCGAAGATCGCGGTCGCCGACGTGCTCCACAAGGCGATCGACACGTCGATCCAGCTGCTCGGCGCGCGCGGCTACAGCCGCGACACGCCACTCGAGTGGATGTACCGCTACGCGCGCCAGGCCCGGCTCGTCGACGGGGCGTCGGAGGTCCACAAGATGGTCCTCGCCCGCACGCTGCTGCAGGAAGGCCTGGAGTTCTGGAACTGGCGATGAGCGCGGGCGACGCGGCAGGCACCGCGCGCGATCCCGCGCCTGCTCTGGCGCGCTGGATGGTTGGGGCGCTGGGCGCGCGGTCGGTGCAGGTCCAGCGCATGGAGAAGCTCGGCGGCGGCGCGATCCAGGAGAACTGGGCGGTGGACGCCACGGTCTCCGGCGGCGCGCGCGCGGGACGGCTCGCGCTCGTGCTGCGCACCGACGCGCCCTCGCGCGTGGCGTCGAGCCATGGCCGCGCGCAGGAGTTCGCGCTGCTCCGCGCGGCGTGGAGCGCCGGCGTGCGCGTGCCCGAGCCGATCGCGCTCGAGCCCGACGGGACTGTCCTCGGCAAGCCCTTCTACCTGATGCGCCGCATCGCCGGCACGGCCGCCGCGCATCTCCTCGTGCGCGAGGATCGCTGGCGCGGCGACCGCGTCGAGCTCGCGCGCCGCCTCGGCGAGGAACTCGCGCGCATCCACGCGATCCTGCCGCCCGGCGACGGCTCGCTCGGCTTCCTGCCGCTGCCCGGGGACCGCCCGGGCAGGGCGGGCGTTGCGGCTCTGCGCGGCTGGCTCGACGCCTATCGCGACGCGCGTCCCGCGCTGGAATGGGCCCTGCGCTGGCTCGACCGCGAGGCGCCGCCCGCGCCCGCGCGCACATGCCTCGTGCATCGCGACTTCCGCACCGGCAACTACATGGTCGACGACGCCGGGCTCACCGGGATCCTCGACTGGGAGTTCGCCGGCTGGGGCGACCCGGACGAGGACATCGGCTGGTTCTGCGCGCGCTGCTGGCGCTTCGGCGCCAATGCGCGCGAGGCGGGCGGGATCGGCGCGCGCGCCGACTTCTATCGCGGCTACGAGGAGGCGAGCGGCCGCCGCATCGATCCCGCCGCGATCGCCTACTGGGAGGTCATGGCCCATGCGCGCTGGGCCGTGGTCGCGCTGCAGCAGGGGGAGCGCCATGTCTCGGGCGAGGAGCCGTCGCTCGCGCTCGCGCTGACGGGACGGAGGATCGCCGAGCTGGAATACGAGCTGCTCCTGGGGACCGCGCCATGACCGATGTACCGCGCGACCATCCCGACGCCGCCGGTCTCGTCGCGGCTGCGCGCGAGGCCTTCGTCCGCGAGATCCAGCCCTTCCTGAAGGACGACCTGCGGGTCACGGGCATGATGATCGCGAGCGCACTGTCGATGGCGGAGCGCGAGCTGAGGCGGCCTCCCGCGGGGCTCCTGGAGGCCTGGCCTCTCGTGCATGCGATCAGGGCAGGGCGCCATGACGGCGACCCCGAATTGCATTCCCGCCTGCTCGACGACGCGCGACAGCGCTTGGCCGTCGCGAATCCGCGCTATCTTTCCGACCGGGAGTGACGGCTCCGCCGCGCGCGGCAGGACGCCACTCGACCACGCTACGCAAGGAACGAAACGATGAAGACGAAGACCCGCATGCTCGCCCTGCTCGGCGCCCTGGCCATCCCCGGCCTCGGCATCCTCGCCCCCGGCGCGGCCCTGGCCTCCGATGGCGATGCCGCGGCAGGCAAGACCGTATTCCAGCGCCAGTGCGCGACCTGCCACATCGACGCTGCCGAGGGACCTCGGCGACTTGGGCCGACCCTTTTCGGGCTGATCGGCCGAAAGACCGGCGCCATCGAGGGGTTCCGCTACACCGAGGCGAACCGCAACGCGGGCTTCTCCTGGACCCCGGAGAAGCTCGACGAGTACCTGCGCAATCCGCGCGCGGTGATCCCCGGCACGAACATGGCCTTCGCGGGCATCCGTTCGGACAAGGACCGCGCGGACGTGGTCGCATACATCAACGGACTCAAGTGACTAGAGGGCAGTGCTAAATCTGGATCTCGTTCCGGATCCGCCGCGAGGCGGAACTGGAACGAGATTTAAATCTGCGCTCCAAGCATCTGAATTAGAAAGATAATAGTAACCGTTTCCGTCTCGCTCCTGATCCCGCGCACCCGGGGCCGGAACACGGTATTGCCAAGGGAACAAAAAAGGAACATCCTTCCTCCATCGGACATCGGAGGAAGCGATGCAGAAGTTCTTCGACGGGTTCCTGGCGGGAGCGGGATGGGGCGCGGCGGGCAGCCTCGTGATGGCAGTGGCGACCCTCGGGCCGATGCTGCTGCGCTGACGACCCGCGACCCGGGCCGGATCGGGCCCGGGGGTGGCTGGACGGAAGCGGGGGGCGCCGTCATGTTCCGCCGGCCATGAATCCATTCCGAGGCATCACGCCGGCGCTCCATGCGGGCATCCGCCGCCTGGCGCGGCGGGTCGCCGAGGTCCTTGCCGTGCTCCTGCTCGCGGTGCTGGCTGATCCGGCCTCGCCGGGCAGGGCGGCCGATGCCGGCGCCAGGGTCACCACCGCCCATTCCAGCGTCGAGCTCCTTTCGGATCGTGGCTCGGTCGCCCCGGGAGAACGTTTCCACCTCGCGGTCCGTCACCGGCTGGCGTCCGGCTGGCATACCTACTGGGCGAACCCCGGGGATTCCGGGATGGCACCGGAATTCCGGTGGAAGCTGCCCGCCGGCATGGAGGTCGGTCCACCGCTCTGGCCGGTGCCTTCGCGCCAGCCCTTCGGTCCGCTGACGAACTATGGCTTCGGCGGCGAGGTCGTCTTCCTGTTCGAGGCGACCGCGCCAGCCGCGAGCACGGGCGCGCTCGAGATCGGCCTCGAGGCCTCCTGGCTCGCCTGCGAGAGGATCTGCGTCCCGGAGGAAGCGAGCCTCGCCATCCGCCTCGCCGCGGGCGCGAGCGCGTCCTCCGTGTCCGCGCCCGCGATCGCCGCCGCGCGGGTGGCCCTGCCACGACCCTTCGAGGGCGTGGCGCGGTTCCAGGCGGATGGCGGCACGCTGCGCATCGCGCTGGCCAGCGACCAGCAGGGCTCCGCGTTGCGCGCGTCCCATTTCTTCCCGGTGCAGCCCGGCCTGGTCGACCATGCCGCGGCGCAGCGTTTCGCGCGCCTCGGCGACCGGACGGTCATCGAGGTTCCGCTGCAGCGCGGCGCGCCCGCGCCGCTGGTTCCCGTCGCGGGCGTGCTGGTGGAGGAGGGGGGGCGCGCGCATGCCGTCGCCGCGACCCTGGGCGAGGTGCCACGCGTCCCGCAGGGCGAGCCACCACCGCCGATCGCGCAGGCCCTGCTGCTCGCGCTGCTCGGCGGCATCGTCCTCAACCTCATGCCCTGCGTATTCCCGATCCTGTCGATGAAGGCGCTCGCGCTCGCCGCGCTGCCGGCCGCGGACGCGCGTGGACGCCGCCGCGACGGCGTCGCCTACGCGCTGGGCGTCATGGCCAGCTTTGGCGCGATCGCCGGCACGATGCTCCTGCTCCGCGACGCAGGCGCGGAACTCGGCTGGGGCTTCCAGTTCCAGTCGCCGGTCTTCGTTGCGGTCGTCGCCTGCGTGATGCTCGCCGTCGCCCTGAACCTCTCGGGTGCCTTCGAGATCCGCCTCTCGGTCTCGGCGCGCGCCGCGCCCGGCGCATTCCTCGCCGGCATCCTGGCCGTCGTGGTCGCGACGCCCTGCACCGCGCCCTTCATGGCGGCGGCGCTCGGCGCGGCGCTCGCCGCGGATCGCCTGCCGATGGTCGCGATCGTGATGGCGCTCGGCGCGGG
>JBEGVV010000046.1:0-20326 GCA_041178225.1 Pseudomonadota bacterium
GGGCCGATGGTCGTGTCGGTCATGGCCGCCAACAACGAGACCGGCGCGATCCAGCCTCTGCGCGAGGTCGCCGACCTCGTCCATGCGCATGGCGGGCTCCTCCATTGCGACGCCGTGCAGGCCGCGGGGCGCGTCCCGCTCGACATGCGCGCGCTCGGCGTCGACCTGCTCTCGCTCTCCGCGCACAAGATCGGTGGCCCGCAGGGCGTCGGCGCGCTCGTGCTGGGCGACGTACCCGGCCTGCGCGCGATCCTGCGCGGCGGCGGCCAGGAGGGCGGCCTGCGCGCGGGAACCGAGAACGTCGCGGGCATCGCCGCCTTCGGCGCCGCCGCGCGCGAGGCGGCCGCGGAGGCCCCGGGCTTCGCCGCCCTCGCGGCGCTGCGCGACGCCATGGAGCGCGGCTGCCTCGAGGCTGCACCGGGCACGGTCGCGATCGCCGCGCGCGAACCCCGCCTCGCCAACACCTCCTGCCTCTCGATCCCCGGCGCGGAGGCCGCGACCATCGTCATGGCGATGGACCTCGCGGGCTTCGCGATCAGCGCAGGGTCGGCCTGCTCCTCCGGCAAGGTGCGCCCGTCGCACGTGCTCGCGGCCATGGGACTCGCCCCGGAGATCCGCTCGGGCGCCGTGCGCGTGAGCCTTGGCCCATCCACCCCGGCCGCCGAGGCCATGCGCTTCGCCGCCGAGTGGGGACGGCTTGCCTCGCGCTTGCGCGGCGACCGCGCGGCGGCCTGAACCAGACGCCAACGACACCCGAACCGACAAGGACGAGCATCGACATGACCGGCACGGCACAGAAGGACGACCGGCGCGCGGGCAGCAACGAGCCCCGGCCCATCTACCTCGACTACCAGGCGACGACGCCGATGGACCCGCGCGTGCTCGAGGCCATGATGCCGTACTTCACGGAGCGCTTCGGCAACCCGCACAGCCGCAACCACCTGCATGGCTGGGAGGCGGAGGAGGGCGTCGAGAAGGCGCGTGCCCAGCTCGCGGCGCTCATCGGCGCCGACGAGCGCGAGATCGTGTTCACCTCCGGCGCGACCGAATCCAACAACCTCGCCATCGCCGGCGTCGCGCGCTTCTACAAGGACAAGCGCAACCACATCGTGACGCTGGTGACCGAGCACAAATGCGTGCTCGACACCTGCCGCCACCTCGAGGGCGAGGGCTTCGAGGTGACGTACCTCCCGGTCGGCAAGGACGGGCTCGTCGACCTCGCCGCGCTCGAGGGCGCGATCACCGACCGCACGGTGCTCGTCTCGATCATGGGCGTGAACAACGAGATCGGCGTGATCCAGCCGCTCGCGGCGATCGGCCGGCTCTGCCGTGCGAAGGGCGCCTTCTTCCATACGGATTGCGCGCAGGCCTACGGCAAGATCCCGCTCGACGTCGAGGCGATGAACATCGACCTCATGTCGATCTCGGGCCACAAGATCTACGGCCCGAAGGGCATCGGCGCGCTCTACGTCCGCCGCAAGCCGCGCGTGCGCATGCAGGCCCTCATCCATGGTGGCGGCCAGGAGCGCGGCATGCGCTCGGGGACGCTGCCGACGCCGCTCTGCGTCGGGCTGGGCGAGGCCGCCGCGATCTGCCAGCGCGAGATGGCGCAGGAGACCGCGCGCCTCGAGGCGCTGCGCGACCGCTTCATGTCGCGCATCGACGCGCGCCTGCCCGAGGTGTTCATGAACGGCGACGCGCGGAACCGCATCCCGGGCAACCTCAACCTCTCCTTCGCCTATGTCGAGGGCGAGGGCTTGATGATGGGGATCAAGGACCTCTCGGTCTCCTCGGGCTCGGCCTGCACCTCCGCCTCGCTCGAGCCCAGCTACGTGCTGCGCGCTCTGGGCGTGGAGGAGGAACTCGCGCATACCAGCCTGCGCATCGGCTTCGGTCGCTTCACGACCGAGGCGGAGGTCGACTACGCGGCGGACCGCATCATCGCGGCGGTGCAGAAGCTGCGGGAGATGAGCCCCCTCTGGGAGATGGCGCAGGCCGGGATCGACCTGAAGTCCATCCAGTGGGCGGCGCACTGACGGGACAAGCCCTTCAAAGCCGCCCAACGACGCTTTATACCCTCCCGACACAGGAGACTCGCACATGGCCTACAGCGACAAGGTGGTCGACCACTACGAGAACCCGCGCAACGTCGGCGCGTTCGACAAGGACGACAGCGCGGTCGGCACGGGCCTGGTCGGCGCCCCGGCCTGCGGCGACGTGATGAAGCTGCAGATCAAGGTCGGCGCCGACGGCATCATCGAGGACGCGAAGTTCAAGACCTTCGGCTGCGGCTCGGCGATCGCGTCGAGCTCGCTGGTCACCGAATGGGTCAAGGGCAAGTCGCTCGACGAGGCGGCCTCGATCCGCAACACGCAGATCGCCCAGCACCTCGCGCTGCCGCCGGTGAAGATCCACTGCTCGGTCCTGGCCGAGGACGCGATCAAGGCGGCGATCGAGGACTACCGCAGCAAGCACGCCGCGGGCTCCAAGGCCGCGAGCGGCTGAGGCGGGGCGGGGGCGATGTCCGACATCCAGCAGCAGCCGGCGGCGACCCAGCCCGCCCCTCCCGCGCGCCCGCGCGCGCCGCGACCCCCTCCGGTGTCCGTGACGCCGGCGGCGATGGAGCGCGTGCGCGCGCTTCTCGCCAAGCGGGGCAAGCCGTCCTATGGCGTGCGCGTCGGCGTGCGCACGCGGGGCTGCTCGGGCCTCAGCTACACGCTTGAATACGCCGACGCGGCGGAGCCGGGCGACGAGGAGCTCTCGCCGGCCGACGACATCAGGATCCTGATCGCGCCCAAGGCGGCGATGTTCCTGTTCGGAACCGAGATGGATTTCGTCGAGGAGCAGTTCAAATCCGGATTCACCTTCCGCAACCCCAACGAGAAGGGGCGTTGCGGCTGCGGGGAATCCTTCCACGTCTGACGGCGTCGCGAGGCGTCGTCCCTCGCGGCCGGCCGCCATGCGCGCGCCGGCCGCGCCATTTTCCACCCCGGCCCGGCCGGCAACGAGACCGCACGTGAACCTCCAGCACGACATATCGGCGGAACCGACCATGGCGCCCGTCGCCTGCTGGTCCTGCGCCGGGCCGGTCGCGCCCGAGGCGCTGTTCTGCGCGACGTGCCGGGTCGTCCAGCCGCCGCGACCGATCGACCACTTTGCCCGGCTGGGGCTCGCGCGCGGCTTCGCGCTCGACGCGCGCGAGGTCGAGCGCCGCTACTTCGCCCTCCAGCGCCAGCTCCATCCCGACCGCTTCGCCACCCGCGGCGCGCGCGAGAAGGCCATCTCCCAGGCCCAGGCCGTGGCGCTGAACGACGCCTACGAGACCCTCAAGGGCACGCTCTCGCGCGCGGAGTACCTGCTGGGGCTCGCCGGCGACCCGCCGGCCGACGACCGCACCATCCGCGATCCCGAGCTTCTGATGGAGCAGATGGAGCGCCGCGAGAGCCTGGCGGGCGCGCGCGACGCGGAGGGCGTCGAGACATGCATCGGCGCCGCGGTGGCGGACTCGATGTCGATCGAGGTCGAGCTGGGCGACGCCTTCGCCGCGGGCGACATGGCGGCGGCGAGGCGCTCGGCGCTGCGGCTGCGCTACCTGCGCAAGCTGGTGGACGAGGCGCGCGCGCGCCACGCGCGGCTGCTGGGCGGGGAGTGAGGGCGATGCTGCTCGACATCTACGAGCCCGGGCAGACGCCGCTTCCCCACGAGGGCGAGCGCGGCCTCGCCGTCGGCATCGACCTCGGCACCACCAACTCGGTCGTCGCCGTGGCGCGCGATGGGAAGGCGGAGGTGCTTCGCGACGAGCGCGGCCGCGCCCTGCTGCCCTCGGTCGTGTCCTATGGCGCGGAGGTCGTCGTCGGCCACGAGGCGCGCGCCGACCTCCTCGAGGCGCCGGAACGCGTCGTGTCCTCGATCAAGCGGCTGATGGGGCGCGGCGCGTCGGACCTCAAGGCGCTCGCCGGCGTGCTTCCCTACGAGCTCGGCCCCGCTGCCGAGGGCGGCATGGCGCGCCTGTCGATCGGCGGGCGGCTGCTGACCCCGGTGGAGATCTCGGCGGACATCCTGCGCGCCCTCGCCGCGCGCGCGCGCAAGGCGCTCGGCCGCGAGGTCGACCGCGCGGTCATCACCGTGCCGGCCTATTTCGACGACGCCGCGCGCACGGCCACGCGCGACGCGGCGCGGCTCGCGGGGCTCGAGGCTTTGTGCCTCGTCAACGAGCCGACCGCGGCCGCGCTCGCCTATGGCCTCGATCGCGGGGTCGAGGGGCTCTACGCGGTCTACGACCTCGGGGGCGGCACCTTCGACTTCTCGCTGCTGCGCCTCGAGAAGGGCGTCTTCCAGGTCCTCGCCACAGGCGGAGACACGGCGCTCGGCGGCGACGACATCGACCATGCGGTCGCCGAGCGCCTGCTCGCGGAGCGCGCGGCGGCGGGCATCGGCGGCGCCGTGGACGCGCGGCTCGCGAAGGCGGCGCTGGCGCTCGGCCGCATCGCGAAGGAGTGCCTCTCCTCGCAGGACGAATGGTCCGGCACGCTCGATGCCGGCGGCGCGCCCTCGCGCCATGCGCTCTCGCGCGCCGCGCTCGATGCCCTCGTGGAACCCCTCGTCGAGCGCAGCATCCGCATCTGCCGCCAGGTCCTGTCCGACGCGGGCGTCCCTCCCTCCGACCTGGGCGGCTGCGTGCTCGTCGGCGGCTCGACGCGCGTGCCTCTGGTGCGCCGCCGGCTCGAGGAATTCCTCGGCCGGCCGCCGCTTGGCGACATCGACCCGGACGAGGTCGTCGCGGTCGGCGCGGCGCTCCAGGCCGAGGCCCTGACGGCGGGATCCGACACGCTGCTGCTCGACGTCACCCCGCTGTCGCTCGGCATCGAGACGATGGGCGGCATCGTCGAGAAGATCATCGAACGCAACACGCCGATCCCGGTCGTGCGCGCGCAGGACTTCACGACCTACGAGGACGGGCAGGCGGCGATGGCGATCCACGTGCTCCAGGGCGAGCGCGAGATGGTCGACCAGTGCCGCAGCCTCGCGCGCTTCGTGCTCGACGGGATCCCGCCGATGGTCGCCGGCGCGGCGCGCATCCGCGTTTCCTTCGCCGTCGACGCCGACGGCCTGCTGACGGTCAGCGCAGAGGAGCGCGTCACCGGACGGCAGGCGCGGGTAGAAGTGCGGCCGAGCTACGGCCTGTCCGAGGACGAGATGGCGCGCATGCTGCGCGAGTCCCTCGACAACGCGCAGGACGACATGGAGGCCCGGTTGCTCGCCGAGGCGAAGGTCGAGGCCCGGCGCACGCTCAACGCCGTGCGCGCGGCGCTGGCGGCGGACGGGGCGCTGCTCTCCGCCGAGGAACGGGCCGCGATCGAGGGCCTGGCGGGCAAGGTCGAGGCGTCCCTTTCGGGCCGCGACCGCGACGCCGTCGCGGCCGCCGCGGGCGGCCTCGAGGAGGGCACGAAGATATTCGCCGAGCGCCGGATGGATCGTGGTATTCGCGCCGCGCTCGCCGGGCGCTCGATCGACCGGCTGGAACTCTGACCGCGCCTTCCGAGGGAGGGCGCAAATGGCAAGCGAGGGAGAAGGCAGCATGCCGAGGATGACGTTCATCGTTCGCGACGGCTCGCGCCGCGAGGTCGAGGCCCCGGTGGGCCTCTCCGTGCTCGAGATCGCGCACCGCAACGGGATCGACCTCGAGGGCGCCTGCGAGGGCTCGCTCGCCTGCTCGACCTGCCACGTCGTGGTGGACGCCGAGGACTACGAGCGCCTGCCCGAGGCGAAGGAGGAGGAGGAGGACATGCTCGACCTCGCCTTCGGCCTGACCCATACCTCGCGCCTCGGCTGCCAGATCATCATGACCGAGGAACTCGACGGGCTCACCGTGGGCCTGCCCGCCGCGACCCGGAACATGATGGTCGACAAGCGCTGACGCCTGGCGAACGCGCTCGACGGGGGAGCAGTCCCATGAAGAAGCTCAAGTGGACCGACGTGCACGACATCGCGATCGAGCTCGAGGAGGCGCATCCCGAGGCCGACGTCGTGAACCTGCGCTTCACCGACCTCTGGAAGTGGGTGCAGGCGCTCCCCGGCTTCGCCGACGATCCCGCCCGGTCGAACGAGAAGATCCTCGAGGCCATCCAGATGGCCTGGCTGGACGAGCGCGGGTGATGCGCCTCGACGGCATCCCCGATGGCGCGCGCGTCGTCGTGGCGATGTCGGGCGGCGTCGACTCCTCGACCGTCGCCGGCCTGCTCCGCGAGGGGGGCTACGACGTCGTCGGCGTGACGCTGCAACTCTACGACCACGGCGCGGCCGTCGGCCGGCGTGGCGCCTGCTGCGCCGGGCAGGACATCGGCGACGCGCGCGACGTCGCCGCGCGGCTTGGCATCCCGCACTACGTGCTCGACTACGAGAGCCGCTTCCGCGAGGCGGTGATCGACGATTTCGCGTCGTCCTACGCGAGCGGCGAGACGCCGGTCCCGTGCATCCAGTGCAACCGGACGGTCAAGTTCCGCGACCTGCTCGGCGTCGCGCGGGACCTCGGCGCCGCGGCGCTCGCCACCGGCCACTACGCGCGCCGCGTCGCCGGGCCGGAGGGCGCCGAGCTGCATCGCGGCGCGGATCATGCGCGTGACCAGAGCTACTTCCTCTTCGCGACGACGCAGGCGCAGCTCGATTTCCTGCGCTTCCCGCTCGGCGGCATGGCCAAGGAGGAGACGCGCCACCACGCCGCGCGGCTCGGCCTCCAGGTCGCGGGCAAGCCGGACAGCCAGGACATCTGCTTCGTGCCCGACGGCGACTATGCGCGCCTCGTCGCGCGTCTCCGGCCGGAGGCCGCGCGACCCGGGGACATCGTCGACATGCAGGGCCGCGTGCTCGGCCGCCACGAGGGGACGATCGGCTTCACCGTCGGCCAGCGCCGCGGCCTCGGCATCGGCGGGTCGCCCGAACCGCTCTACGTCGTCGCGGTCGATCCGGGCGCCGCGCGCGTGACGGTCGGCCCGCGCGAGGCGCTCGCGCGGCGGGAGATCGACGTCGGTGGCTTCAACTGGATCGGAGGCGGGACGCCGCCCGCCGAACTCGACGACGTCGCGGTGCGCGTGCGCTCGACCGCCGCGCCCGCGCAGGCGACGCTGCGCTTCGGGCCGGAGCCCGGCCGCGCCCGGATCGAGCTCGCCGTCCCGGAATTCGCGATCGCGGCGGGCCAGGCCGCCGTCGTCCAGCGTGGCGAGCGGATCCTTGGCGGAGGCTGGATCCGCCGCGCGGAACAGGCGCCCCGAACGCGGCCCGCGCGCCTTGACACCCTCGCGAGCGAGCGCGTATAGGCTCTCCTCCTCGCGCGGCCCCGGCCGCGCGCTCCGCTTGGAGCGGCGTAGCTCAGTGGTAGAGCAGGGGACTCATAAGCCCTTGGTCGGCAGTTCAAATCTGCCCGCCGCTACCAGCACCACATCCGCGGCCGGAAATGGCCGCGCGGGACGTCCGGTTGGCGTCGGCCCGCGCGGCAGGCGCTACGCCTGCTCGCAGATGTCGAGCATGGCCAGAAGGTAGATCCGGACCATGTCGAGGTAGTCGGCGATGTCGACCCGCTCGTCGGGCATCGTGTTGTAGCGCCCGCCCGGACCGCACACGATGCCCTCGGCGCCCAGTTCCTTGTAGAAGTGCCCGGCATCGGTCCCGTAGAAGCCCGGTGGCGTGATCGCGCCGGTCGGCTGGTCGGTGCCGCGGACCTTCCGGTAGGCCGCGTTGACGGTCCTCACGATCCGCGCGCCGCGATCGACGCGGAAGGCGGGCATCAGCGGCCTTCCCTTGACGTCCTCGGCCTCCACGGTCGCCTTGAGCCCGGGGTAGCGTCGTTCCAGGTCGTCGAGGACGCGGCGGAAGTCGGCGAGCGCGGCGGCCTGCGTCTGCCCGGGTCCGTAGCGGCCCGAGCCCTTGAGGCGCACGACGTCCGCGACCTGTGGCGGGCGCCATTCGTGGAACTCGCGGCCGAGCGCGCCGCGCATCACGCCGACATGCACGCGGTTGATGGCGCGGTGGTCGTCGTCGGGCGCGTCCGAGAACTTCATGCCGTTGAGCCGCGGGACGAGGTCGCAGGCGGCCATGATCGCGTCGACCGCCTCCTCGCGCTTCGACATGTGGCGCGTCACGCCTTGCAGCTCGATGATGAAGGTGAAGGCGGCGGCGTGCATGGTGATCGCGGCCAGGTCGGTCGGCTCGCTGTTGATGAAGTAGTCGGCGCGGAAGCCGTTGCGGATCGCGGCCAGCGTGCCGACGCCGCCCTGGAGTTCGCCGACGACATAGGTCAGCACCACGTCGCCCCTCAGCCGCACCCCCGCGTCGACCAGCGTCTTGACGGCGCAGAACGACGCGGCGTCGCCGGCCTTCATGTTCGACACGCCGATTCCGTAGACGAACCGGTCGTCCACCAGTCCGCCCCAGGGATCGACGGTCCAGCCCTCGGTCGCCGGGTTGGTGTCGAGGTGGCCATTGAACAGCAGGCTCTTCCCGCCTCCCGTCCCGCGCCACGTGCCAATAGCGTTGAAGCGACCCGGCTCGACCGGGCTCGGCGCGGCGTCGAGGCCGAGACCGCGCATCTGCCCGACGACATGCTCGACCAGCGCGCGCTCGCCGTCGGTCTGGGTGTAGCTCTTGTGCCGCACCCAGTCCGCGACGACATCGAGGCAGGCCTTCTCGTCGATCGAGGCGAGCAGTTCATCGGCGGTCTTCATGGCTGCGATCTCCGGTGCGTGGCAATTCACGCCGCCCCGCCGACGGGGACGGGCACGGCGTCGAGGAGCGTGCGGGTATAGGGGTGGCGGTCGGGCGCGTCCGCGGCGCCGACGGGGAAGAGGTCGACCAGCTCGCCGCGGTACATGACAGCGATCGTGTGGGCGAGCTGCCGCACGAGGTTGAGGTCGTGGGTGATGAAGAGGCAGGTGGTGCCGGTGCGCGCCTGCAGGTCCACGAGCAGCCGCGCGATCGAGGCCTGGACCGAGACGTCGAGCGACGAGGTGATCTCGTCGCAGAGCACGAGGCGCGGCTCGGCGGCGAACGCGCGCGCGATCGCGACGCGCTGCTTCTCCCCGCCGGACAGCTGGTGCGGGTAGCGGCGCGCGAACTCCGGCGGCAGCAGCACCTGGGCGAGCAGCTCGCGCACGCGGCGGTCGATCTCCGCGCGGCCCCTCGCGATCCCGTAGAGCTTGAGCGGACGGGAGAGGATGTCGCGCACGCGCTGGCGCGGGTTGAGCGAGGCGTCCGGGTTCTGGAAGATGATCTGCGCCGCGCGGCGATAGGCGCGGTCGAGCGCGCCGCGGCCGGAGAAGGAGCGGTCGCCGAGCGTCAGCCGGCCGCTGAACTCGTTGAGGCCGGCGATCGCGCGGGCGATCGTCGACTTGCCGGATCCCGACTCGCCAACGATGCCGAGGATCTCACCCGTTCGCACCGAGAAGCCGATGTCGCGCGCGCCGACCACCTGCTCCTGCGCGCGGCCGAGCAGCCTCGACAGCAGCGAGCGCTCGCCGTAGCGGACGGTCAGCGACTCGAGCCCGAGCAGTTGCTGCGCGCCGTCCGGCGGCCGGCTGTCGACGAGGCGCCGGTCCGGGCGCGGCACGGCGGCGATCAGCATGCGCGTGTACGCCTCGCGCGGCGCGCCGAATATGCGCGCCGCCGGTCCGCTCTCGACGATCGCGCCGCGATGGATGACGGCGACGTCGTGGGCGATGCGCGAGACGAGGGCGAGGTCGTGCGAGATGTAGAGCGCCGCGACGCCCGTGTCCTCCTGCAGCCGCACGAACAGGTCCTGGATCTGCCGCGCCGTCACGATGTCGAGCGCGGTGGTCGGCTCGTCGAAGACGATGCATTCGGGGTTGCAGGCGAAGGCCGTGGCGATCACCACGCGCTGCTTCTCGCCGCCCGAGGCCTGGTGCGGGTAGCGGCGCATCATCTCGGCGGGGCGCGCGATGCCGGTGCGCGCAAGGAGCGCCTCGCCCTCGGCGAGGGCCTGCTTCTCCGTCAGCCCGCGATGGCGGATCAGCACCTCGGCGATCTGCCGGCCCAGCATCAGGGTCGGGTTCAGCGAGGTCGACGGGTCCTGGAAGACGATGCCGATGCGCCGTCCCCGGATGTCGGCGACCTGCTGGCGCGTCTTGGCCCTCAGGTCCTCGCCCGAGAGCAGGATCCTGCCCCCGCCCTCGTGGGCGTTGGCGGGGAGGTAGCGCAGGATCGCCCAGGCGATCGAGCTCTTGCCCGAGCCGGATTCCCCGACGAGGCCGAGCGTGCGTCCCCGCGCGATCGAGAGGTCGACGTTCGCGAGCGCCTGCACCATGCCCTCGCCGGTGCGATAGGCGAGGGAATAGTCCCGGACCTCGAGCACGCTGGCTGCGGCATCGCTCATCGCTGGTGCCCCCGCGGATCGAGGATGTCGCGCAGCGCGTCGCCGAACAGGTTGAAGCCCAGCGCCGCGACCGCGATCGCGACGCCCGGCGCGGCGACGCACCAGGGGTTGCGGAACATGAACTGCCGGGCCTCGGCGATCATCAGCCCCCATTCGGTCGAGGGTGGCTGCGCGCCCAGGCCGAGGAAGCCGAGCGTCGCGCCGAGCATGATCGCGAAGGAGACGCGGATCGTCGCCTCGACGATCACCGGCCCCATCGTGTTGGGCAGCACCTCCGCGCCGATCACGTAGGCAGGCGACTCGCCGCGCGCCTGCGCGGCCTGCACGAACTCGCGCGTGCGCACCGACAGCACGGCGGCGCGGGCGATGCGTGCCATGCCGGGGGTGAAGGCGACCGCGACGGCGAGCATCGCGTGCCCCGTGCCGCCGCCCAGCACGGTGACGATCAGCAGCGTGAAGAGCAGGTCGGGGACCGCGAGCAGCCCGTCGAGGAGGCGCATGATGGCGCTGTCGATCCAGCGACCGGCCACGCCGGCCGCGACCCCGATCAGCGTCCCCGCGGCGACGCCGGCGAAGGTAGCGCCGAGGCCGAAAAGGATCGTGGCGCGCGCGCCGTGCAGGATGCGCGAGAGGATGTCGCGGCCGAACTGGTCGGTCCCCAGCCAGTGTTCCGCGGACGGCCCGCGCAGCCGCGCGGCGGGGTGGAACTGCTGCGGGTCGAAGGGCGCGATCAATGGCCCGAACAGGACGGCGACGAGCACGATCGCGAGCAGCGTCGCGCCCACGAGCCCTGTCGGGTGGCGCGCGAGCTCACGCATATCGCACGCGCGGATCGAGTGCGGCGATGACGATGTCGGAGACGAGGTTCGACAGGGCGTACACGCCGGCGAGGACGAGCGTCACGGCCTGTATCACCGGCAGGTCCCTGTTCTGGAGCGCGTGGATCATGAGCCGGCCCAGGCCTGGCCAGGCGAAGACCTCCTCGACGACGATGATGCCGCCCAGCAGGTAGCCGACGTCGAGGGAGATCACCGCGACGGCCGGGGCCATGGCGTTGCGCAGGGCATGGCGCCGGATGACGGTCGCCTCGCTCAGCCCCTTGAGCCGCGCGGCGCGTATGTAGTCGCTGGCGAGCACCTCGGACATCTCGGACCTCACCTGGCGCACGATGTGCGCGGTGAGGATGAGGCTCAGTGTCAGCGCAGGCAGGACGATGTGGTAGAGGAACCGCGCGGCGTCCTCGCCCGGCGGCACGAAGCCGCCGGCGGGGAAGAACTGCCGCCCGGGGGCGGCGAGGAAGACGAGCAGCAGGGTCGCCGTGACGAATTCGGGGATGGCCGTGCCCATGTAGGCGAACAGGCCGATGCCGAGGTCGGCGCCGCGGCCTCGGCGCATGCCGGCGAGCACGCCGAGCGGCACCGCGACCACGGTCACGGTGACCAGCGCAGCGCCCGCGAGCGCCGCCGACCGCCAGAACGCGTCGCCGATCAGGAGGGTCACCGGCTGGGACATGCGCATGGACATGCCCCAGTCGCCGGTCACCAGGCGTGCGAGCCACTCCAGGTACTGGACGTGCCACGGGCGCTCGAGGCCGAGCTCGGCCGCGAGCGCCTTGAGCTGGTCCTCCGTGGCGTATTCGCCGAGGATCATCACCGCGGCGTTGCCGGGCAGGATCATGGTGATCGCGAAGACCGCCATGGAGACGACCAGCAGGACCAGCACGACGGCCGCGAGCCGCCGCGCGAGATACCCGGCGTTCACGCCGCGTCAGCCGCGCTCGAGCCAGACGTCCTCGGTGAAGAAGGTCCGCGACAGCGGATGCGCCGTCCAGCCCTTCACGTGGTTCCGGTTCGCGGTGAGGATGTCCTGGAAGAACGGGATGATCGACGGCCGGTCGCGCACCATCAGCTGCTGGGCCTGCGTGTACAGGCGGCGGCGCTCGGCGTCGTCGAGCGTCGCGCGGCCGCGCGCGACGAGGTCGTCGAACTCCTTGTTGTTCCAGGCCGTGTCGGCGAACGCGGCGTCGGTGGTGAACAGCAGCGTGAAGGCGGCATCCTCCGTCGGCTGCATGCCCCAGTAGCCGATGTAGAAGTTGCCCTTGCGCCAGACATTCGCGAGATACGTGTCGTGCGGGATCGTCTGCACGTCGATGTCGAAGCCGGCGGGCTGCGCCATCTGCTTGACGGCGACGCCGACCTGGCTGCGGATGGCGGGGCGGTTGGAGCAGATCAGGGGGATCTTGATGCCCTGCGGGTAGCCGGCCTCCGCGAGCAGCCTGCGCGCGGCCGCCGGGTCGTACTTTGGCGCCGGCGTATCCACCAGGTAGCGATAGCCGGGCGAGATGCAGTTGTCGGCGGCCGGGCGACCGAGGCCGTCGAGCACCAGGTCGACCAGCATGCCGCGGTCGACCGCCATGGCGAGGGCCTGGCGCACGCGCGCGTCGTCGAAGGGCTTCGAGTCCTGCCGCATGACGATGTTGACGAAGCGGCCCGAGGGCACGCGCTGTCCCTGCACGCCCGGCGCCGCGGCGATGCGCTTGAAGTCCGCCTGCTGGACGTCGAGCATCACGTCGACCGCGCCGGAGAGGAAGTTGGCGGCCTCGGCGGCGAGGTCGGGGAAGAGGTACAGCTCCACCGCGTCGAGATGCGGCTTGCCCGGCACGTAGTAGTCGGGGTTCCTGACGAGCCGCATGAAGCGGGCGCTGTCGTAGGTTTCCTGCTTGAAGGGGCCGGTGCCGATGGCCCGGGTGTTGAGCGCCTGCAGCGGGCCCTTCACCAGGGCGGCCGGCACGATGCGGGCATTCGCGTGGGCGAGAGAGACCGGGAGGTCCGCGAAGGAGGACTTGAGCTCGAAGCGCACGGTGAGCGGGTCGACCGCGACCACCTTGTCGATCATGTTGAGAACGGCGCGCGCGGGCGAGCCGGTCTTGGGGTCGAGGATCGCCTCGATCGTCGCGACCACGTCCTGCGAGGTGAAGGGCGAGCCGTCGTGGAACTTGACGTTCGGCCGCAGCTTGAAGGTGAAGATCCGTGCCGCGTTCTCGCCGCTCCACTCGAGGGCGAGGTCGGGACGGGGCGCCATGTCGCGGTCGAGCCGCGTGAGCCCGGCGTAGATCATGTCGAGCGCGAGGTACTCGGCGGGGCCGGAGTTCTGCAGCACGTTCAGCGTCAGGATGCTCGTCGAGTGGCTGACCTTCAGCGTCCCGCCGCGACGGGGCGTGCCCTGCGCCGCGGCGCCCTGGGCGAGCAGCGGCATCGTCGCGACGCCACCGACCACGCCGCGCCGGGTAATGTCGAAGTTCGTCATGGCATTCTCCTTCTTCTCGATGACTTTGCTGTCAGGTGACGACGGTGAGGTCGTCGGGGAGCCCGGTCAGGATCTCCGGTGCGCCGTCGGTGACGAGTAACGTGTGCCCCACGCCCATCGCGTAGCCGGAATCGCTGTCCCCGATCATCACGTGGTAGAACAGCGTCATGCCCGGCTCGCAGCGCGTCGGGTTGCCGGAATAGATCATGGGCGGGACGTCCATCGAGGTCGGCGCGTAGGTGCATCCGACCGAATAGCCCGTGGCGCCGTAGCGGTGCGCGCGGAAGCCGGCGCGATCGAGGCCGTCGGCATGGACGTCGAAGATCTCCCCGAGCATGGTGCCCGGGCGCGCGATCTCGGTCATGCGCGCGAGCGTCGAGCGTGCCGCGTCGTACATGTGCCTCTGCCGTTCCGTCGCCTTGCCGAGCAGGATCGTCCACTCTGTCTTGACGTTGTAGCGGCGCACGGCGACCGGATACTCCACGAGGATCTGGTCGACGGCCTCGAGCCGCCGCGGCGAGGAGACGCCGCGCCCGTAGACGGCCCGCGGCCCGGAATTGAACAGGGGCGCGTTGGGCGGCATGTCGCCGCCACCCTCCAGCACCACCTTGAGGTACGCGGCGGTCAGCGACGAATCCATCACCCCTGGCCGCGCCATGCCGATCACGGTCTCGAGCGAGCGATCGAGCAGCGCGCCGGCCTTGCGCATGTACTCGATCTCCGCGGGCGACTTCACCAGCCGCAGGCGCCGGATCATGTGGTCGTCGTTGTCGAGGGTGCAGAAGCCGTCGAGGGTCTTCTGGAGGCGCCAGAGGTTCCAGCCCGTCAGGCCATGGGTGTTCAGTTCGACGGCGACGCGGCCTCCCGCCAGCCCGAGTTCCCCGAGGATCGCCTTCAGGTCGCGCGCCGGGTTCGCGTCCTCGGCGTCCCACCAGATCCGGATGTCCTCGATCGTCGACGTCTGGCGCGCCTGCAGCAGGTCCGGGCGCCGCGTCAGGAGCACGATGGGCCGGTCGTCCGCCGTCACCACCGCGCATTGGAAGAAGACGAAGCCACCGGTGTCGTAGCCGGTGAGCCAGAAATGGCTTTCCTGCGCGAAGACGAGCATCGCGTCGAAGCCGCGCTCGCGCAGCGTCCGGCGCAGCCGCGCCTGGCGATCCAGGTGCTCCGCGCGCGAGAAGGGCAGGGTGGGGGAACCGGTGAAGGGGCTGGGTGTTGTCATTGCTCGCTTGCTCGGGCCGTCGACAGCCCCTTGAAGGGACGCTACGCACTGGTATACCACGCGTCAACCATGGGCATCCCGAACAGGCACGCGCGCGCCGCGCGCCCACAGCCATGCTGAACCAGCTCCCCGACCGCAGGCTCGCGTCCCAGGCCTACGAGCAACTGCTCGACCTCATCATGTCCGGCCAGCTTCGCCCGGGGACCATGATCCAGGAGCGCCGTCTCGCCGAGCATCTCAGGATGTCGCGCACGCCGCTTCGCGACGCGCTGCTCATGCTCGAGCATGACGGGCTCGTCAGCCGCCCTGGCGGCCGCGGGCTGCAGGTGCGCCACCTTGACCTCGATGGCTTCATCGAGAACCTCGCGATCCGTCGGCTGCTCGAGCCGGAGGCCGCGCGCCTCGCGGCCGGGCGCGTCCCCGCCGCGACGCTGGACGGGATCCGCGCGCGGCTCGAGGCGCTGATCGCCGGGGCCGTGGAGCGGCCTGGCGCGCCGGACCGCGGCGAGGTGCGCTCGCTCGACGACGACCTGCATTCCGCCATTGTGGCGGCCGCCGGGAACCGGCAGATGGAGGCGATCGTCCGCACGCTGCGACGCCAGACCCAGATGTTCGACCTGCGCAGCATGCCCGAGCGGCTCGAGGATACCTGCCGCGAGCACCTCGCGGTGGTCGCGGCGCTTGCCGATGGCGAGGGTGAGGCTGCGGCCGCGGCCATGCGCACCCATCTCGACGGCGTCCGGCAATCGATCGTCCAGCGCCTCGCACGGGTCGTGTGAGGCATGGCGGACAGGCCGCCGGATTGCGTCGTCCTGCAGCCGATCGCGGAGACGGGGCTCGCGCGGCTGCGCGCCGCGGGCCTCGTCGTCCATGTCGCGGCCCGTCCCGAACTCGAGGGATTGCGCCCCGTCCTCTCCGCGGCGAGGGCTGTGATCACGCGCAACGCGGGCTTCTCCGCCGAATGGATCGCGGCGGCACCTCGCCTCGAGGTCATCGGCAGCCATGGCACCGGGCTGGACGCGATCGACCTGCCCGCGGCGCGTGCGCGCGGCATCGCCGTCGTCAACACGCCCGGGGCGAACGCCCAGTCCGTGGCCGAACTCGCCTTCGCGCTGATGCTCGCCTGCTCGACCTCGCTGCTCGCCGCGGATCGCGCGGTCCGCGCGCATGACTTCGGCTGGCGCTTGCGCGCCCGCACGGTGGAACTCTCGGGCCGGCGCCTCGGATTGCTGGGCTTCGGCGCGATCGCGCGGCGCGTGGCGCGCATCGGCCTTGCCTTCGGCATGGAGGTCGCGGTGCTATCGCGCCACGCCGGCCCGGCGGAACTGGCCTCCCACGGCGTCTCCGCCGCCCGCGACCTGCCGGCGCTGCTCGCGTGGAGCGACGTCCTGTCCCTGCACGCGGTGCCGTCCGGGCCGCCGCCCATCGACGCCGCCGCCTTCGCGCGGATGAAGCCGGGCGCGATACTCGTCAACACCGCGCGCGGCGCGCTCGTCGACGAGTGCGCGCTCGCGGCTGCCCTCGCCGAGGGTCGGATAGCCGCTGCCGGCCTCGACGTCTTCTCGCCGGAGCCGCCGCGTCCCGGCAGCCCGCTCTTCTCGGCGCCGAACCTCGTTCTGTCCCCTCACATCGGTGGCGCGTCGCGCGAGGCGATGGATCGCACGGCCCTGGCGGTCGCCGGCGCCGTGCTGGACGTGCTGGGGAGGACGGACGGCCGGCCCGGGATGGACCGGCCCGGCCCCGTCACGGGGTGACGATCAGGGTGCGCGGGTAGCGCGTCAGGCGCTCGTGGCCATCGTCGGTGATCGCGATCGTCTCGGAGAACCCGAAGCTGTCCGCGAGCACGTAGGTATGGAAGACCATGCCGGGCTCGAAGGCCCAGTTCGCGCCGGGCGCCGCCTCGAGCGATTCGCCGCCGACCGGCGGCATCATCAGCCCGATCGAGTAGAAGGTCTTGTTCGTGTAGTCCTTGCGCAACCCGGCGCCAAGGATGCCATCCCGGTAGATGCGATCGGGCACCGAGGCCGGTACGCCTGGCCGCACCTCCGCGAGGGCGGCATCCTGGATGGCGATGATCGTCTCCAGCTTGCGTCGCTCCGCGTCTGTCGCGCTGGCGATCTTGATCGTCCTCATGAAGCGCGCGTGGTAGTGGCGGACGGCCGGCGTGCACTCGCACTGCAGCGTGTCGCCGGCCTCGAGCACGCGGTCCGTGAAGCCGCCATGGAGATGGAAGGCCCGCTCGCCGCTGGAGAGCGGGCCCGGGCCCGGATGGTCGCTGCCGGCGCGTATCATCGCCGCGACGATCTCCGCCGCGACGCTGCGCTCCGAGACACCCGCTCGCGCGGTCGCGACGGCCGCGGCCATGCCGGCCTCGGCGGCGCGCGCGGCGCGGCGCTGGTACTCGATTTCTGCCGGCGACTTGACGAAGCGAAGGCGCGCGACGAGGTCGCCCGCGTCGACGAACTCGAAGGCCGGGAACGCGAGCCTGAGCTTCTCCCAGCGCTCGGCGTTCAGCTGCCATGCCGACATCTCGATCGCTATGCGTGCCTTGTCGCCCAGGCGGCGGCGCAGGAACGCCGCGGCGACGGCGAACCGGTCCTCGCCATCCGACCACGTCGCGTTGTCGGCGTAGACGCATGTCGTGTCGAGGTAGAAGCGCGCGACGTCGCGGCACAGGACGCCCGGCTCGCCCTCCGCGGGAACCAGCGCGAACTGGAACGTCGAGTAGCCGCGGGTGAAGAAGCCCGTCAGCCACGTGACCGATTCGGGCTGGAACGCGAGGAGCGCGTCGACGCCGCGGGCACGCAGCATGGCCTGCACCCGCCCGACGCGCTGGTCGTATTCGGCGGGCTCGAACCACGGGGTCTTCTTCATCGCGTGCTCCGCTTGTCCCTTGCCGTGCAGGCTCACGCCGCGGCCAGGCGGCCGGCGCGCGCATGCCGCATGAAGTTCGCGAGCATCGTCTTCGACTCCTCGGCGTCGGTGGCCCGGCGCTTGAGCGCGTCGACATCCGCGCCGTCGGACTCGAGCCGGCTCCTGCTGAGCTCGAACCAGTCGCGGGCCTGGGCGGCGTCGACCTCGGGATGGCCCTGGATGCCCCAGGCCGCGAAGCGCTTGTGCTTCCAGACGTGGTTCGGGCAATCCGGCGAATGCGCGAGGATGGTCATGTCCGGGTGGTCGGCCCGGACCTCGTCGTTGTGCCAGACGAACATCTCGACGCTCTCGCCGAGGTCGCAGGTGACGGGGTCGCGCCGCGCCGCGCCGGTGACGTCGAGATGGAGGTAGCCGACCTCGCACGCCGACCGGCGGAACACCTGGTCGCGCCCGCACAGGGCCGAGCCGAGGATCTGGCTGCCGAAGCAGATGCCGAGCATCGGCACGCCGCGCCCCGCGAGGTCGCGCAGGAGCCCGTGCTCGCGCTCGATCCAGGGGATGTTCTCGTAGGCGCCGTGCGGGCTGCCCGACACGAAGCACGCGCCGTAGGGGGCGAGGTCGTCGGGGAACTCCCCCTGGTAGGCCCAGCGGACATCGACGTCGAAGCCTGCCGCGGCGAACCTGTCCTCGAGCGCGGACACGGAGCGGCGGCGCGGACCATTCTGAAGGTAGAGTAGCTTCATGGCTGGTTCTCCCCGGCAAGGCGGTGATCTTCGTTAAACCGAAGCTTCGCGCGCAACCCGAAATCGACGCATGCGGTACCTGCGCGCCACGGCTGGCGGTCCAGCCCGCGCCCGCGCCCGGCGCGCCCGCCCGCTTGGGTTAATCGAACGTTAAACGCTGCCGTGCACCCTTTCGCCGCCGCGCTGGCGCCGCCATGGCTCCGGGGCGACCGGGAGGCGGGGAGATGTCGGGCAAGACCATGGGAAGGCGAGGGCGCATGGCGGCGATCGCCGCGCTCGGGTCCTGCGCCGCCGGCCTGCTCGTCGCGCTGCCCGTCGCGGCCGCCGCGGATGCCGGGCGGGGCTTTCCCTTCCTGCTGCTCGCGGCCGCGACCATTGCCCTCTGTGGCGCGCTCGCCCTGCTCGCCTTCCTGCTGCGCCGCCGGCTCTCCGCGCCGCTCGTCGAACTCGCCGAGGCTGGCGGCCGGCTCGCGCTCGGCAGGTTCGACACGCCGGTGCCGCATGTCGGCGCGCCGGGCAGCGTCGGCGAGCTCGCGCGCGCGCTCGAGGTCCTGCGCAAGGGCGCGAGCCAGAACGAATCCCGCCGCTGGGTGAAGACCCATCTCGCCGAGATCTCGGCCGCGCTGCAGCCTGCCGAGAGCCTCGAGGACCTCGCGCAATGGTTCCTGTACTGCCTCTCCGCGCCGCTCGGGCTCGGCTGCGGCAGCCTCTACCTGTGCGAGGGCGACCAGCCGCTTCTGCGCCTCGCCGGCGGCTATGCGCTGCCAGCGGGCATCGAGCCGGGGCGGACGCTGCGGCTGGGCGAGGGGCTCGTGGGCCAGTGCGCCGCCGACCGCCGGCCCATCGTGCTCGGCGGCAAGCTCGCGGGCTACGCGCGGATCGGCACCGGCGTCGGCGCGGTCGAGCCGGGCTGCGCGATGATCCTCCCGGTGATGCGCAGCGGGCGCATGCTCGCCGTGGCCGAGCTGCTGCTTCTGGACCCGCTGGAGCCGCGCGAGCAGGCGCTGCTCGACGGATTGCTCCCCATCCTCGCGATGAACATCGAGATCCTCGAGCGCAGCACGCGCACGGCACAGCTGCTCGCGGCGTCGCGGCGCCAGGCCGAGGACATGGAGCGCCAGGCGGGGCTGCTCGAGGACCAGGCCGCCGAGCTCGCGACCCAGCAGGAGGCGATCAAGGCGACCGAGGCGTGGTTCCGCAGCATCATCCGCATGGCGCCGGCGGGCATGCTCGTCACGGACGAGCACGCGCGCATCATCATGGCCAACCCGCAGGCCGAGGCCATCCTCGGCTACGGGCCCGGCGAGCTCGACAGGCTGCAGCTCGCCACGATCGTGCCCGAGGCCGCGCGGCTCGCAGCGGGCGCGGTCGCGCCCGGCGGCGGCGGCGAGGCGCATGTCGAGGCCCTGGCGCGGCGCAAGGACGGCGGCGGCGTCGACCTCGAGATCGGCGTCTCCGCGCTGCCCGCGATCGGTGGCATGGGGCTGTGCGGCTGCATCTCGCTGCGCGACATCGGCCTGCGCAAGGCGGCGGAGGCCGAGCTGCGCCGCGCGCGCGAGCTCGCCGAGGACGCGGCACGCGCGAAGAGCGAGTTCCTCGCGAACATGAGCCACGAAATCCGCACGCCGATGAACGGCGTGATGTCGATGGCCGAGATGCTCGCGGCCACCGACCTCGACCCCGACCAGCGGGAGCTCGCGCGGCTGATCACGACCTCGGCGGAGGCGCTGCTCTCGATCGTGAACGACATCCTCGACTTCTCGAAGATCGAGGCGGGCAAGCTGCGCATCGAGGACATCC
>JBEGVV010000047.1:0-8012 GCA_041178225.1 Pseudomonadota bacterium
CGCCGTCACCGTGCGCGGGCGCTCGATCGACGGGAGCCGCGTGACCGTCCCGACGCTATCCACGGCGCCCTGCCGCGGGGCCGAGGGCGTGCTCGGCGCAGGCGCCGTCGGTGCCACGCCCGACGCGCCGGCCACCGCCCTGCCGAGTTCGGCAAGCCGGGCTGCCGGAGCGGCCGCGTAGTACCAGGTCAGCGTCTGGGACTGCCCCGCCGCGAGATCGGAAAGCCGCATGAAGAGTGCGTAGGAACCGTCTTCCGGTCCGCGCGTGAGCTGGCTGAGAACGGGATCGATACCCGTGGCGTTCGTAAACGAGCAGCATGTCGAGATGGACGTGTTCGCGTCCGGGTTCGTCGAATAGAACAGGATCGCCGCGCCAGTGCCGTCGCTGCGCTCGGTGATGTTCAGCGCCGGCGCGCGCTCGCTCTGGGCGGTCGTGGCGACGAACCCCTCGGATGTGAGGTTGCCCTTCGTCTTGATCGGTCGATCCGTCGAGGCGACGAAGTCGTCCCGGGTCCCGACCCACAGCCTTGCATTCCCCACGGTGGTCGCGCCCGGGTTGGCGACCTTCGTGTCGATGCGGACGTATGGGTCGCCAGCCTGGAGCGAGTAGGTGTTGGTCACGGCGAGGACGGTTGACCCGGCATCCGCGAACTGGAACGACGTCATGGCCTCGATAGTCCCGACGCCCTCCTTGAAGCCGGAGACATCGAGGCGCTGGCCGACCGTCGTCATGCCCGACTGGGTGTTCGAGAGCGTGCCGTTGCGGTTCCAGGACGAGGTGCCGTCGCCGCCGACCCCGAGCTCGAGGTCGAGCGGGAAGTTCGAGAAGGTGAGCTTGAAGTAGCCGTTTCGCCCGGAGGTGACGTTGTCGAAATAGAAGGGTTGCTGGAGCTGACCGAGGGAATTTATCGACGCCTGCGTTCCATTGCCGAAGCGCATGCTGCCATTGTCGTAGACGAGGTTGGTCGTCGTGCCGGAGCTCCCCTTCTTCCAGGTGAAGGCCGTCGCCGAGGGGATGAAGAGCTTGGCGCCGCCACCGAAGCTGTAGGTGCTGGTGCCGCCATCGGCCGAACCCTGCCCGTATTCGAGGGCGATGCTGGCGGCATCGGTCGCCGTGACCGTGGCGTTGAACTGGATGTTGCGTGCCGCCGTGAGGGTGAGTTTGTTCGCGCTCCACGTCACCGGGTCGTTCACGAAGATGTCGCCACTCCCGGACCCCGCGCCGGTCGTGTCGATCTGCACGTTCGTGCCCGCCAGGCGCGCCGCCAGGGCGGTACCGGTCTCGTCGCCGCCAGATGCCGCGATCGTGTAGTCGGTGGGGTCGATCAGCAGCGTGCCGGTCCTGCCACGAGGCGCCGAGGTCGTGACGCGCGCGCCGGGCGCGAACCGCACCTTCGCGGCGCTTGTCTCGACGAAGCCGCCATCGCCGCCTGCCGGCGCGCTTGCGTCGAGCGTGCCGGCGACCTCGATGCTGCCGTTGCGCATGTCGCCGAGGAGGTAGATCTCGCCCTTCGCACCAGTCGCCAGGGTCTGCGCTTCCGTGACACCCGTATGGTTGATGACGCGTGACGCAAGGTCGCCGGCGGCCTTCGCGGTGAGGTAGACCAGTCCACCGCTGGCGCTGATCGCGCCGCCCTGCTCGATCAGGGCGTCGAGCGCGCCTTTCTGCACCTGGAGCTTGACCGGGCCGCCCATGTCGAGCGTCACCAGGGAGCCCGCGCCGAGCAGCACGTTGCCACCTGTGGCCGACAGCGTGCCGGTATTGACCACCCTCGCTGCTATCAGCGCGATCGTGCCTCCTCCGGTCGCCTCGATGCGCCCCTGGTTCTCGACCGCCCTCGTGCTGTCCCCGGCGAAGCGGTAGTTGCCGGCGAGGAAGTCCTGCGTGCTCACCGAAAGCGTCGATGCCACGATTGCCCCGGCATTCACCTGCGCGGTCGGCGTGAAGAGCACGCCGTTCGGGTTCACGAGGAAGATCTTTCCGTTTGCCGTCAGGGCGCCCTGGATCACCGAGACGTCGCTGCCCAGAACCCGGTTGAGGGCCACCGAGGAAGACGAAGGCTGGACGAAGTTGACGCTGCGCCCCTGGCCGATCGAGAAGCTCTGCCAGTCAGCCACCATCCTGTCGCTGGTCTGCGTGATGGTCATCGTGGAGCCGGACTGCCTGATGGTCCCGGATCCGGAGGCGACCACCCCGCCTGTCGGCAAGTCCGCCGCGAATGCGGCCGGCGAGACGGCGACCAGGGCGGTCAGCGCCATGAGCCTCGCTCGGAAGGACGGAGGCACCCTGCCCTTTCGGCAACAACCCTTTTCAAGCGAGAGCATGCTGAATCGACCCCATGCGCGTTTATTTCGCGTCGGTAGCGGCCCGGCGAAGAGTCGCAAAGGTCGAGCTCGTCCAGATCGAAATGATCGCCACGCGGCCGCACCGGATCGGAGGGATATCCGCTGCACCTCCGCGCCGCGCAGGCGCTAGGTAGGCATGGTCAAGCTGCGGGCATCGCGCCTGCGCGAAAGGTGAGAACGACCATGCCTCTCCCCAGGTCCATCGCCACGTCGCGAGCCTCCACGACGATCGACTCCCTGCTCGAGCCGGAGGATCGCTGGAACCCGGGCCTCGGGCTCCGCGATTCGCTGGAGGCGCGCGGCATCGCCGCGAGCGAGGACAGGTCCGGGCCCGTGCACCAGGCGCTGGCCGATGCCTTCGGCCAGGCCAATGTCCCGGTGCCTTCCGCGGCGGCGCCGGCCTTGCCCGTCGTCGCGCCCCTCGCGGACACGATCGAGATCGACGCCGGTCTCTCGTCCGCTCGCGGCGGCCCTGGCGGCGGCGGCGGCGGCGGCGGCGGTGGCGGCGGGACGTCGACCTACACGACCTCCGTCTCGGCCTACAACATACGGATCGACTTCTCCGGCACATGGAGCGTCGACCTTCAGCAGGCCTTCCTCGACTCGGCCGACCGCCTGGCCTCGATCATCGTCGAGGATGTCCAGGACGCCGCCATCCGCATCAAGGGCAGGGTGGCCGTCGTCGACGACATCTCCATCTCCGCCTCGCTCGGCGCCATCGACGGCGTCGGCGGGATCCTGGGCCAGGCGGGGCCGACGGCCATCCGCTCCAGCGGCAGCCTCGACCCGTACCTGCCCGCGACCGCGACGATGAGGTTCGACGCCGCCGACGCGCAGTCGCTTCTCGCGCAGGGCTCCTGGGACGAGGTCATCCTGCACGAGATGTTCCACTGCGTCGGCTTCGGGACGATCTGGAGCCAGCTGGGCCTCGTCTCCGGCTCCTCCTATGTCGGGCCCGCGGCGCTCGCGGCCTACAACGCCATGCTTCCGGAGGGCACGATCGCATCGGGCGTGCCGCTCGAGACGACCGGCGGCACAGGCACGGCCGGCGCCCACTGGTCCGAGGCGATCTTCGGCAACGAGCTGATGACCGGCTACCTCGACAGCGACGCAAGCGCGGCCACGCCCGACGACAACGCGCTCAGCGCGATGTCGCTCGCGGCGCTCGCCGATCTCGGCTACGGCCTCGCCGCCGACCTGGGCTCGCTGGCGGACCCCTACGTCCTGACCTAGGCCTGACCTGGCGCCGGCGGCGGTCCTCCGCCGCCGGTCCACCCCATCGCGACCTCGCCTGCCGCGTCGCCCGAACCGCGACGTCGGGGTGCCTTGCCTGTTCGTTGCCACCGCCGCGCACCGCGCGGCGCCTGCGCGATCACGCGCGCAGGCGCCGGCGGCCGGGCCATGCCCGCCGTCTCAGTTCGCCGTCGTCAGCGCATGGATCTGGTCCAGCAGCGACGCCCCCTGGTCGAGGTCGACCGACGCGGCGGCGACGTCTTCCATCGCCAGCGATGCAAGGGCCGCGTCCGCGTACTGGGTCGTCGCCAGCACGTCGGCGGGAAGGCGGTTCGCCACCTCGATCACCGAGCCGTCCGCGATCGCGCCCGACAGCACGCCATCGGAGAGCTCCAGGCCCTCGTCTAGCGCAGCCCGCACCGTGCCCGTGCCGGACAGCGACAACCGCGACTGCAGGTCGGTGTCGCTCGCCACGGCCCCGTCGGCCCGCTGAAGGAGCGACAGGTCGATCTTGTCGGCCGTCGTCGTGAGGTCGATGAGGGCGACGTCGATCCGTGCCTCCGCGACGGCGTCCGGGGCGGCACCGACCTTGAAGATGTCGTTGCCCGAGCCGCCGGACATGAACATGCGGCCCGATGCCCCGCTCGCCATGAGAAGGAGGGCGTCGTTGCCGGAGCCGCCATTCATGGTCTCGCGGCCGCTTCCCACGCCACCGACGCCGTCGACGAGCACGTCGTCGCCGCTGCCGCCGTTCAGGATGTCCCAGCCGGCGCCGCCGACGAGCACGTCGCTTCCCGCGCCGCCATCGAGCCTGTTGTTGCCGCCATTGCCGAGGATGACGTTGGCCCTCTCGTTGCCGATCACGTTGACGGCACTCGCCCCGAGCAGGCCCAGGTCGTCGAGCCCGGCACCCATCGTGACGTTGAGCGCGCCTTCGGAGAGCAGGTGCAGCTGCGCCCGCGCCGCGGCCGCCTCGCTGCCCGGCACGAGGCCGGCGCCAACCGTGAGCGTCCCGCCCAGCACGCCGCTGTCCGCGAAGGCGGAGACGAAGATCACGTCGCCCGAGCGCGCGGCGCGGCTGGCAGCCTCGATGCTCTCGAAGCCGCCAGCGCCGACGACGAGCACGTTGACCCCTTCGCCGCCCGAGACCTCGAAGTGCACGACCTCCACGTCGCGCAGCGAGTCTGCCACTCCGTCGATCGTCACGAGCAGGCGGCCGGACTGCACGCCCAGCATGCCGCCAAGGGCCCCGAGCAACTCGGCCCGGGACATCGTCGCCGATACGTCATAGCCGACGATGTCGAACCGCGCCGGCAGCGCCGTGGAGGCATCCTCCTCGCCGCCCGTGATGCGATCGGCCCCCGCACCCGACATGACGGCCAGGGTACCGGTCGACAGCGGGTCGATCGTCAGCGTCACGCCCAAGCTGTTGGCATCGTCGATCCTGAGCACCGGGATCCCGGGGATCGGGCTCGCCGCGCCCGACAGGACGTCGAAGCCCGTGTCGGAGAGCTCGATCCGCTCCACGTCGGCATGGATCTCCGCCGCGTTCTCGAAGCCGAAGGAGAAGCGGAAGCTCGCGTCGTCCCCGCCCGTCACGTTGAGGACGGAGGCCGACGAGCTCGCGCCCGACACCTGCACCGCGTCGTCGCCGTCGCCGCCACGGACGATGTCCTGCCCGCCGCTGGAGAGGACAACGAGGTCGTCGCCGCCGCCGGCATCGACCTCGTCGTAGCCGGCGCCGGAGCGGAAGACCTCCGCCGCCGCCGTGCCCGAGATCGTGACATCGCCCTGCGCCAGGGTGATGTCGAGGCGGCCTTCGGAGTCGACGATCGCGCTCGCGATCGGCGCGGAGGCGTCGTCGAGGATGGTGAACGACGGATCGATGTCGACGTCGTCGAAGGCACCGGAGGCCCGCGCCGCCTGGATGGCCGCGAGCGTGTCGGCGATCGCGAAGCTGAGGTCGCCGGCATTGTCGACCGCCTGCACCAGCAGCGCCACCTGCGCCACTGTCGCCGTCGCGGCGATGCCCTGCGGCACGACCGCGAGGATCGCGTCGACACCCAGGTTCTCGCGCAGCGTCGCCAGGCCATCACCCGCGACGAGCCGCAGGATGTCCTGCGTCGAGGCGGAGAGCGTCACGTCGTCCAAGTCGCGGAACACCGCGCCCTTGAACAGCATCAGGTCGACCTGGCCGGCCGTCACCTGGTAGCTGCCCGGCTCGACGCCCACGCCCGTACCGGACGCCACGCTCCTGGCGACGATGGTGCCCGCCCCTGCGCTGCCGATCGCGTCCGCGATCGAGCGGAAGGCGGAGGGCTGCAGGTCGGGGTCCGTGCCGATCACGGCGAAGTCCGCCAGCACGATCGAGGTGCCGAGCGCCGGCGCGTCGTCAGCGACGGCTGCCGCGAATTCCCTCCAGATGCTGGACGACACCGTCGTCTCGAGGCGATCGATCCCGGCCGCCTTGAGCGCGGCCATGCCATCCGCGTCGAGGGCCTGGAGCTCCGAGCGCGTCAGGCGCGCGACCGCGGTATCGCCGTCGAGGACCGAAAGATCCTTCTGGACGAAGGCCTGGTAGCTCGCGCCGCTGATCTCCAGCGTGCCGAGCTTGACCAGCACGTCGCCCGTGCCCGCCGCCGCGATGGCAGCCGACAGCGAGGCGAAGCCGCCGACCACGACATGGCGAGTTGCCTCCACGCCATCCGTCACCTGCTGGACGAACTGGATGCCGGCGAGCGCCTGCGTCGTCCCGCCATGGGTGACGCTGGGGACCCCGCCATCCAGCGAGAACACCGGGGCGGCATCGATCCGCAGCGTGGTGGTCTCGACGAGCAGCGACACGCTGTCGACGGACTCGTTGCCCGCCGCGTCGACGGACGTGACGACGACGCCCACCTGGTCGCCATTCGCCACGGAGGCGGCGCTGAAGGTCAGCGTGCCGGGCTCGTCGCCCTCCGTGAGGGCGATATCGTCCTCGCCCGCGTCCTTCTCGCCGTCGCCATCGGCGTCGAGGAAGGCCGTCACGGAGACCAGCTGCTGCTCGCCCGTGGTCACGGAGAGCGTGACCGGGCCATCGGCCTCGCCGAAGCTCACGAAGCGATCGTCGCCGACGAGGACGTTGGCGACCGGACCCTGCGTGTCGATCGTCACGTCGAGCGCCGCGGATGCCGCGCTCGCGTTGCCGGCGGCGTCGCGGATCGTCGCGGTGAGCGACTTGGTGCCATCCGCGCCCGACGCCGTTGCCGTGATGTCCACGAAGCCGGCCGCCACGTCTCCGGCGGTCAGCGTCCTGGTGCCGACGCCCACGCCACCCGAAAGCAGCGTGACCAGCGCCCCGGCGGAGACCTCGGCGGAAGTGAACGACACGCGGATCGTCGGCGTCGCGTCGTTGGTCAGGTTGTCCGTCGTGCTCTCGCCGTTGTCGGATTCGGGGCGCAGGTCGAGCGTCGGCGCGGACGGCGCCGACGTGTCCAGCGTCACCGCGAGCGCGGTGGAGGGAGCGCTCGCGTTGCCGGCCGCATCGCTGATCGTCGCCGTGAGCGACTTCCCGCCATCCGCGCCCAGGGGCGTCGCCGTGATGTCGACGAACCCGGCCGCCACGTCGTCGACGTCCAGGGTCCTGGTGCCGACGCCCACGCCATCGGAAAGCAGCGTGACCACCGCCCCTGCAGACACCTCGGCGGAAGCGAAGGAGATCCTGATCGTCGGCATGTCGTCGTTGGTGAGGTTGTCGGTCGCGCTGCTGCCGCCGTCGGAGGCATCGAGCAGGTCCAGCGCCGGCGATGCCGGCGCGACCGTGTCGAGCACGAAGCTCGCCGTCGCGGCCTGCGCAGCCTGCGCGTTCCCCGCCGCATCCGCCTGCGTCGCCGAGACCTGGATCGTGCCCTGGCCGAGGCTGGCCACCTGCTGCGAGGTCAGGGAGACCGCCTGCGGCTGCGTGCCCGACAGGACGATGGTCTCCGTGACCGTCAGCGCCGGGTTCGCGGCGTTCGTGAAGACCACCGTGACGGAGGCACCAGCCTCGCCGGTGACTTGCACGGCGCCGGCCTGCGCCTCGGAGCCCGACGCGAGGGCGGCACCGGCCGCGATCGAGACGACCGGCGCGAGCGGCGCCCTCGTGTCGACCGCGTAGTCGGCGCTCGCCGCCTCGAGGCCCGCATTGCCCGAGAGGTCGGAATAGCTGGGGACCGTCGCACCGGGGGTGAGATCGGAGAAGGACCCCGTGACGCCCTTGGTCGCGTCGATGGAGGTCAGGACAAGCGTCGATTCGCTGAAGGACGCATCCACGCCGATCAGGCCACCGCCGGCAACGGCGGCGTCGATCGCCGCCGCGACGGCCTCGGCCGTCGTCTCGGAGCCGACCGTGAAGGTCTGCGGATCACCACCCGTCACCGAGAAGGTGATCAGGTCGCCCGAAGTCAGGTTCGAGA
>JBEGVV010000048.1:0-12693 GCA_041178225.1 Pseudomonadota bacterium
GCGTCGTCGCCGCCAAGGGCACCACGCAGGAGCTCGGCCTCACCGCTATGAACCCGCGCGCCAACATCATGCGCACCGAGGACGACGCGACCGCCGCGACCGCCTACATCACCGGCCAGGCGGACCTCTTCGCGACCAACAGCCTGATCGTGCCGGACCTGCTCAAGCGCGCGCCGAACAAGGAGTTCGACCTCAAGTTCGTCATCCGCCGCAGCCCGGCCCACATGGGCGTGCGCATGGGCGAGTTCGCGCTGCTGCAGTGGCTCAACAGCTTCATCTTCTTCAACACGATGAACGGCGAGCTCGACAGGCTGCACCAGAAGTGGCTCGGCATGCCGATGCTGCCGCTGCCCACGCTCTGACACGCATCGACCGGCCGCTGCCTCCCTCGGAGGTGGCGGCCGGGACCGCCCCGGAAGGACGACACGCATGACCGAGATCGAGTGGACGCGGCTGAAGGCCTCCGAGATCGCCGCGCTGGCCAGGCGCGACGCGATCGTGATCCTGCCCATCGGCTCGACCGAGCAGCACGGGCCGCACCTGCCCGTGCAGGTCGACTCTCGCCTCGCCACCGAGGTCGCGCATCGCGCCGCGCGCAAGATGACGGCGCGCCACCCGACGATCGTGGCGCCGACCATCCCCTACGGGATGTCGGAGCACCACATGTCGCTCTCGGGGACCATCACCCTCGACTACGCGACGATGGCGGCCGTGCTCGGCTGCTGCTGCGAGTCGATGGTCCGCCACGGCTTCCGCCGCATCTTCGTGCTCAACGGCCATGGCGGGAACACCGACGGCGTCTACACCTTCATCACCGAGTTCACGGTCAAGCACCGCGTTCCCATCGCGGGCGGCACCTACTGGAACATCGCCCAGAAGGAGATCGCCGCGATCCTCGAGAAGCAGCAATACCTGCTCCATGCCTGCGAGGCGGAGACCGCGATGATGCTCGCGCTGACGCCCGAGCTCATCGACCGCGACGAGCTCTCGCAGATGCACGGGCCCTACATCCCGGGCCTTTCCGCGATCGCGGGGGTCAACCACGGCGTCTATCGCTGGCGCCAGCTCTCCAGCCGTTCGCCCATCGGCGTGATCGGCGAGGCCGGCGCGGCGACGCCCGAGAAGGGCGTGCGCCTGCTCGACGCGATCTCCGACGCCGTCGCCGCCGCGCTCCTCGACGAGCGCGTCTGGACGGAGCCGATGTAAAACCCGGGACGGAGCCCGGATTACTCCGCGGAGCAATCCGGGCTCCGTCCCGGGTTTGATCAGCCGGCGTAGAAGCGGCGGACGGCCTCGACGCAGAGGGGCGGGCTCGACAGCACGGGGACCGTCGCCTTCGCGGAAAGCGGCTCGGCGAGATGCGCGAGCGAGGCCTGCGCGAGCACCAGCACGTCGTTGCGGGCGGCCACGGCAAGCGCCGCCTCCCCCACCAGCCGGTCGTGCTCGTCGCGGCGGCCGGCCTGCAGCGCGTCGAAGGCGCCGGGGACGAGCATCGCCTCCACGTCCACGCGCTTGCCGGCCGTGGCCGCATGCGCGCGCACCAGCGCCTCGCTCGGCCCCTTCGTGCTGCTGGTCGTGCAGACGATGCCGATCCGCGATCCCGCCTCGACCGCGCGCGCGGCCATCGGGTCGTCGATCTTCATGATCGGCACGCCCACGACCTGGCGCGCGACGTCGATCGCGGGAGAGGTCGAGGAGCAGGTGAAGACGATCAGCCCGGCGCCCGAGTCCGCGGCCTGGGTCGCGAGTGAGACGACGCGCCGCACGATCGCGGGCGTCTCGCCCTCGCGCATCAGGTCGCGCAGGAGGCTCTCGTCGAGCATGTGGACGACGTCGACGGAGGCGGGTACGGCGCCGGCCAGGAGGCCCTTGAAGCGCTCGACCAGCATCCCGACGGTGTGGAGGACGGCAAGGCGACGCATCACTCCCAGCCCTCCGCCGGCACGACGGGCCGCTGCCTGCCGCCCTTGTAGACGAACTCCTTGCCAGGCGCGGTCGGCACGCTCTGCACGGTGCAGCCCGCATAGGCGCCTGCCTCGTCGTGGAACTGGCGGCGATGCACCTCCAGCGACTGCCAGCGCAGCCCGGCCTGGTGGTAGTGGAACTGGACGGCGCGACGGCGGAGCCCCGAGCGGTTGGGCGCCGTGTAGTGGTGCAGCAGCGAGTGGAAGACGAGCGCGTCGCCCGGCTCGAGCTCGACCGCGACGCGGTCGTCGAGGCGCACGAGGTCGGCGCGGATCTCGCACTGGTTCATGTCCGCGTGCGGCAGGTGGATGGCCGGGCCATCGAGATGCGAGCCGGGGATCACCTCCATGCAGCCATTCTCGCGGCTGGCGCGATCCAGCGCGATCCAGGCGCCGACGATGAGCCCGGGATCGCTGACGCGGAAATACGCCGCGTCCTGGTGCCAGGGCTTCGCGCCACCGATGCGCGGCGGCTTCACCAGCGCCATGTCCTGGAACAGGAAGCGTCCTTCGCCGAGGAGCTGGTCGAGCGCGCGATGGAGGCGCGGCGCCATCGCGGCGGCGTGCAGCGGCTCGGCGTCCTCGACGAACCAGGCGAACTTGCGGATATGGTCCTGGCGCTCCTCGGGCCGGAGGCTGGCGGCGTCGACGCCGGCCTCCAGCGCGATCTCCGTCGAGCGCGACGGGATCGCGCCGCTGGCGAGGCCGGTGATCGCGTCGACGCACGCCGCGACGAGCCGCGGGCCGATCGCGCCCCTGAGGATCGTGTAGCCATCGCGCCTGTAGGCCGCGACCTGGTCCGCGTCGAGCGGCCCGCGCGCGCCGGTGTCCATTCCGTCCATCCCCCGCCCCTCCCTGGCGTGGCCGAAGCATAGCGCCCCGGGGCGGGGCCCGCATCCCGCCCATGAAGCCCACGACGCGCTTCCGCGCGGCGGCGGATTGGTGTCTGATCGCCATGCGGCAAGGGGAACGCAGGGGCCATGGCGATCGGATTTCCCGCCAGGGGCCGCGCGGCCGACGAGGTCCTGCGCGAGCTCGAGACGATGAAGGCGGCGGACGCGGACTGGAGGTCAGGCCGCGTCCCGCTCTACGTCTTCGGCGCGACGCCCGGGGTGGAGGCCGTCGGCAAGGCGGCCTTCAACGCCTTCTTCACCGAGAACGCGCTTGGCGCGAAGCGGGCCTTCGCCAGCCTGCGGCGCATGGAGGACGAGGTCGTCGCCATGGCGCTCGACCTCTTCGGCGCGCCAGAGGGCGCGACGGGGTGCATGACGACGGGTGGCACCGAGAGCATCGTCCTCGCCGTGCAGGCCTGCCGCGACCATGAGCGCGCGCGGCGCGCCATGCCAGGCCTGCGCGGCAACATGGTCCTGCCGGAGACCGCGCACCCCGCCTTCGACAAGGCCGCGCATCTCATGGACATCGAGGTGCGCCGCGTCCCGGCGCGCGCCGACTTCCGCGCCGATCCCCGCGCCATGGCCGGCGCGATCGACGACGCGACGATCCTCGTCGTCGGCTCGGCGCCATGCTTCCCCTTCGGCGTCGTCGACCCGATCGAGGAGATCGCGGAGCTCGCGCTCTCGCGCGGCAAGTGGAT
Organism: Pseudomonadota bacterium; assembly: GCA_041178225.1. Lineage (GTDB taxonomy): Bacteria > Pseudomonadota > Alphaproteobacteria > CACIAM-22H2 > CACIAM-22H2 > CAIOSQ01. The sequence goes on from JBEGVV010000048.1 coordinate 3,559, forward strand.
GCATGTCGACGCCTGCGTGGGCGGCTACCTCGCGCCCTTCGCGCGACGCATCGGAAGGCCCGTCCCTGCCTTCGACCTGTCGGTACCGGGCGTGGCCTCGCTCTCCGCCGACCTGCACAAGTTCGGCTTCTGCCCCAAGCCCGCCTCGACGCTGTTCTTCCGCTCGGCCGCCCATGCCGAGCGCCTCGGCTTCGACATGGACGTCTGGCCCAACGGGCGCTTCCGGACCGCGACCGTCGTCGGCACGCGGCCGGGCGGCGGCGTCGCCGCCGCCTGGGCGACGCTCCAGCACCTCGGCAGCGAGGGCTACGAGGCGATCGCGGCCCGGCTCATGGCGATGGTCGACCGCTATCGCGCGGGCATCTCGGCCATCGAGGGGCTGCACGTCCATGGCGAGCCGCATCTCAGCGTCGTCGCCTTCGGCGCCACGGGCTACGACGTCTTCCACGTCGCGGAGGAGATGGAGAAGCGAGGCTGGGTCCCCGGCCTCACGCAGCGGCCGCGCGGCATCCACCGCATGATGTCGCTGCTCCACGAACCCGCCATGCCGGGCTACCTCGCCGACCTCGCCGCCTGCGCCGCCGCGGTCCGGAACGCGGGGGGTCCCGCCTCCGCGCGCAGCGCGACCTACTGACCTCCACCATGGCCGCGCGCGTCCTCCTCGCCCAGGTCCTCCACGAGGCGAACACCTTCAACCGCTTCCCGCGGACGCTCGACGGTTTCCTGCTGCAGGGCTGCCATTTCGGCGCCGACGTGCGCGCAGCCTTCGCGTCGACGACGATGGAGATGGCGGGGTTCCTCGAGGCGGCGGACGCGCACGGCTGGACGGTCGAGACGCCGGTCGCGACCACGCTGTCGGTCGGCGGGGTCGTCGCGCGCGATGCATTCGAGCGCTTCCATGGCGCGCTCCTCGGCGGCCTGCGCGCGCTCGGCCGCGCCGACGGCATCCTCGTCGCCCTGCACGGCGCCATGGTCGCCGAGGGCGAGGACGACGCCGACGGGGCGCTGCTCGCGGCCCTGCGCGAGGCGGCGGGGCCCGCGACCCCGATCGTCGTCACGCTCGACCTGCACGCCAATGTATCGGACCGCATGGCCGCTGCGGCGAACGCGATCGTGCCCTACCGCACCAACCCGCACACCGACCGCAAGGAGACCGCCCTGCGCGCGGCGGCGATCCTGTCCGACGCGATGGCCGGAAGGACCCGCCCGCGCGTCAGCCTGGCGCGGGCGCCGCAGATGTTCGGCTTCGACCGTGGCCGCACCTTCACGGGGCACGGGCCGATGATCGACGCGCTCGCGAAGGCGCGTCGCCTCGAGCGCGAGGTGCCGGGCATCATCGAGATCGGCATCCTCGCGGGCTACAGCTACGCGGATGTCGCGGAAGTCGGCCCCAGCGTCTGCGTGACCGGCGATGGCGAGGACCCGCGCCACCTCGCGGTGGCGCGCGATCTCATGGCGGATGGAAGGCGGCGGCGCGACGAGGAGACGTCGCGGCTCGTCGCGGTCGAGGAGGCCGTCGCCGCGATGCGCGCCGGCCGGGCGGGCGACGGCCCGGTCATCGTCGCGGACTTCGCCGACGCGCCCGGCGCCGGCGCGCATGGCGACGCGACCGGCCTGCTGCGCGGCATGATCGAGGGCGGCGTGCGCGATGCCGCCTTCGGCACGATCTTCGACCCGCGCGCGGCGGCGCGGGCGCGCGAGGCGGGCGCCGGGGCGCGGCTGCGCCTCGCCTTCGGCGGCTGGATCGACCCGCGCCTCGGCGGGCCGCCGATCGAGGCGGAGGTCGAGGTGCTGCGCCTCTCCGACGGGCGCTATGTCCACGAGGGGCCCTACGCGAAGGGCATGACGGCGAGCTTCGGCCCGAGCGCGCTGGTGCGCGCCGGCGGCGTCGACGTCATCCTCGCGAGCGAGCCGATCAACATCTGGGACCGCCAGCAATTCCTCGTCTTCGGCATCGATCCGGCCGCGAAGGCGGCGATCGGGCTGAAATGCATGCACGCGTTCCGCGCCGCATTCGAGCCCATCGCGTCGCGGACCATCGACTGCGACGGCGGCGGCATCGCCTCGTCGCGCTACGCCGAGCGCGGCTACGTGCGCGTGCGCCGCCCCATCCATCCGCTCGACCCGGTACCGGCAGAGGAGAAGACGCCATGAAGACGATGCGCATCGCCGCCGCCGCCCTCGCCCTCGTGGCGGGGCTCGGCCTCGCCGCCCCCGCGAACGCGCAGGCAGAGAAGACGCTGCGCATCGTGCCGCAGGCCGACCTGCGCGTGCTCGACCCGGTCTGGACGACCGCGCAGGTCACGCAGAACCACGCCTACATGGTCTACGACGTGCTCTTCGCGATGGACTCGAGGTTCGAGCCGCGGCCCCAGATGGTGGAGAGCTGGACGCGCAGCGAGGACGGGATGACCTGGACCTTCCGCCTGCGCGAGGGCATGCGCTTCCACGACGGGTCCCCGGTGCGCGCGGCCGACGCCGTCGCCTCGATCCGCCGCTGGGCCGCGCGCTCCGCGCCGGGCGGGGCGATGATGCAGCGCGCCGAATCCCTCGTCGCCGTGGACGACCTGACGTTCAGGTTGGCCTTGAAGGCGAAGTTCGGGCCGGTCCTCGAGGTGCTCGGCACGCCGTCGCTGCCGCCCTTCGTGATGCGCGAGGCCGATGCCGCGACCGACCCGTTCAAGCAGGTCGCGGAGGTCGTGGGCTCCGGGCCCTTCGTCTTCTCGAAGGCCGAGCACCGGCCGGGCTCGCGCGTCGTCTACCGCAGGTTCGCCGACTACAGGCCGCGGCCCGAGCCCGCCGACGGCTATGCCGGCGGCAAGGTCGCGAAGGTCGACCGCGTCGACTGGATCAACATGCCGGACATCTCGACCGCCGCCGCCGCGCTGCGCGCGGGCGAGGTCGACTATGTCGAGTACCTGCCCTTCGACAACATCCCCGAGATGGAGAAGGACAAGGGCGTCACGGTGCGCATCCTCAACGGCATCGGGCTGCTCGGCCACATCAGGCCGAACTCGCTGCAGCCGCCCTTCGACGACCCCCGCGCGCGCCAGGCGCTCAACCTGCTGGTCGACCAGAAGACCGTCCTCAAGGCGCTCGGCGCCGAGGGCGCCTATGCGCGGGAGTGCTTCGCGGTCTTCGTGTGCGGCGGCCCCTACGAGACCGACGTCGCGACCGCGCCCTGGTCGCGGCAGGACAAGGCCAGGGCGCGCCAGCTCCTCGCCGAGGCGGGCTACAGGGGCGAGCCGATCGTCGTGCTCGACCCGGGCGACCAGCCGGTCATCAGCACGATCGCCAACGTCACGGCCGGGCTCCTGCGCGAGATCGGCGTGAACGTGGACCTGCAGACGATGGACTGGAGCGCGAAGATCACGCGGCGCAACAGCAAGGAGCGCGCCGGGCCGCGCACGCAGGGCTGGCACCTCGCCTTCACCTGGTGGACGGGCATCGCGATGTCCAACCCGATGACGAACGTGCCGCTGGTCACCACCTGCGACGGGAAGAACCTCTATGGCTGGCCCTGCGACGAGGCGATCGAGAAGCTCCGCGACGAGTTCATCGAGGCCTCGGGCAAGGCCGCGCAGATGCAGGTGATCGAGAAGCTCCAGGCGCGGTTCTACGAGGTGGTGCCCTATGTCAACACGGGGCTCTTCTTCCAGCCCGCGGCGTACCGCGCCAGCCTGCGCGGCGTGCCGGCGACCCTCACCCTCGTCGCCTGGAACATCGAGAAGCCCTGAGCGCCTGGCATGACGGCGGCCGGGTTCTGCGCCATGCTGCGCCCGGTCGCCATCCCATGGAGGCTAGATTGATCGCACGCCGCCTTTTCGTCGCCTCCACGCTGCCGCTGCTCGCTGGCCTGTCGCTGCGGGCGGGCGACGCGTCCGCGCAGCAGCCGCAGCCAGGCCGCGTCACCGCGCGGTCCTTCGACCCGGTGGCCGCCGGCGCGACGATCGAGGTGTCGCCGCTGGACGACCGGCAGGAGAACCAGCGCCTCGCCGCGGAGTTCCGCCGCCGCCTCGCCGCGGCCGGCTACCGCATGGGCGACGCCAGCGCCGCGCTGCGCCTGAGCTTCGACAGCGAGGTGAGGCCGGTGGGCGGCAGCGGTTCGCCGCAGCGCCGCGACGGGCTCGAGCGCGGACAGGGCAGCCTGCCGGGCGGCAGCGACCCGACGCCGGACCGCCCCGTCCGCAGGGGAGAAGAGCAGGCCCGCGCCGGGCAGCCGGGCGGCCTGCGCTACGTCATAAACGCGCAGCTCGACGAACGCGCGGCCGGCAAGCGCGTTTGGCAGGGGAATGTCCGCTACGACGACGTCGAGGGCGACCGCACGCGGCTGCTGCTGCGGCTCGTGCCCCGCCTGGTCGGCGTGTTCGGGCGGACCGAGAGAGGCCGCGGCTTCGCGCTGGAGTGACGCCGCGGCGGAAAGGGACGCGATGGCGCAGAAGACCAAGCCAAGTCCCTGGTTCGTCGCAGTCGCCCTCCTCCTCGCCTTCGCGCTCCAGTTCCTGCTCCTGCAGGGGCGCCCCGTCGAGCACATCGCCTACAGCGAGTTCCTTTCGCGGCTGCGCGAGGGCCGCGTGGAATCCGTCTCCGTCTCGCGCAGCTTCGTCCAGGGCAGCTATCGCGAGGCCGGGCCCGGCGGCCAGCAGCGGTTCATGGCCACGCGGGTCGATCCTGGCCTCGCCGAGGAGCTCGGGCGCGCGGGCGTGCGCTTCGAGGGCACGCAGGAGGGATCCCTGCTCGGGGACCTCCTGTCCTGGATAGCCCCCTCCCTCGCCTTCCTCGCGATCTGGCTGCTGGTCGTCCCGCGGCTGGGCGACCGCGGCGGGATGGGCGGCGGGCTGATGTCGATCGGGCGGAGCCGCGCGCGCTCGCATCTCGAGGCCGACACGGGCGTGACCTTCGCCGACGTCGCGGGCGTCGACGAGGCGAAGGAGGAACTCGCCGAGATCGTGGCCTTCCTCAAGGATCCCGTGCGCTACGGGCGGCTCGGCGCGCGCATCCCGCGCGGCATCCTGCTGGTCGGCCCGCCGGGGACCGGCAAGACGCTGCTTGCCCGCGCGCTCGCCGGCGAGGCCGGCGTCCCCTTCTTCTCGATCAACGGCTCGGAGTTCGTCGAGCTCTTCGTCGGCGTCGGCGCGGCGCGCGTGCGCGACCTCTTCGAGCGCGCGCGGCGCCAGGCGCCGGCGATCGTTTTCATCGACGAGCTGGACGCGCTCGGCCGCGCGCGCGGCATGGCCGGCGGCCTCGGCGGCCATGACGAGAAGGAGCAGACGCTCAACCAGCTGCTCTCCGAGCTGGACGGCTTCGACACCTCGGCGGGCGTCGTGCTCCTCGCGGCGACGAACCGGCCGGAGATCCTCGACCCCGCCCTGCTGCGCGCCGGCAGGTTCGACCGGCAGGTGCTGGTGGATCGCCCCGACAAGCGGGGCCGGATCCAGGTCCTCGACGTCCACCTGCGCAAGGTGTCGCTCGCCGCCGACGTCGCGCCCGAGGAGATCGCCGCGCTCACCCCCGGCTTCACGGGGGCGGACCTCGCCAACCTCGTCAACGAGGCCGCGCTGCTGGCGACGCGGCGCGACGCCCCCGCGGTGGCGCGCGAGGACTTCGCGTCGGCCATCGAGCGCATCGTGGCCGGGCTCGAGAAGCGCAACCGCATCCTGAACCCGGCGGAGCGCCGCGTCGTGGCGCACCACGAGATGGGCCACGCCATCGTCGCGATGTCCCTGCCCGGCTGCGATCCCGTGCACAAGGTCTCCATCATCCCGCGCGGCGTGGGCGCGCTCGGCTACACGATCCAGCGGCCGACGGAGGATCGCTTCCTCATGTCCAGGCCCGAGCTCGAGGCGAAGATGGCGATGCTGCTGGGCGGTCGCGCGGCCGAGATCCTGGCGCTCGGCGAGCCATCGACCGGCGCGGCGGACGACCTCGCGCGCGCGACGGACATCGCGCGCGCCATGGTCGCGCGCTACGGGATGGACGCCGCGCTCGGCCATGTGCGCTACGAGGACGAGGGCCCGCGCCTGCTGCCGCCGGTTCCGGGCCTCGCGATGGCGCGGCGCGACTACGGCGAGGCGACCGCGCGCGAGATCGACGAGGCCGTGCGCCGCCTCGTCGAGGCCGCCTTCGCGCGCGCGAGGGCGATCCTCGTGGAGCGGCGCGACGCGCTCGACCGCGGCGCCGCGCTGCTGCTGGAGCGCGAGACCCTGGCCGGGCCCGAGCTGGCGGCGCTGCTCGCGGCGTAGGCTATCGCGCGCGCGCCGCGGCGTCCCTGCCGGACAAGAGCAGCCAGCCGAGGACCGGGACGACGATCGCCACGGCGAGCAGGTCGGTGTAGGTGCCGGGCACGACCAGCATCAGCCCCGCGAAGCCGAGCAGCAGGCGCAGCCCCATCGAGATCGGCCGGTTCACGTAGCCGGTGAAGGCCATGCCGAGCACGAAGACGCCGGCCGCGCAGGTGAGCGTGGTCTGGAAGAAGTCGGCCCAGGTCGTGCCGGGAAGGACGATGAGCATCGCCGGCGAGTAGCAGAACACGAACGGGACCATGATCTTGGCGTTCGACAGGCGGAACGCCGCGAAGCCCGTCTTCCATGGGTTCGAGTTGGCGATCGCCGCCGCCGCGTAGGCGGAGGTGCAGACCGGTGGCGTCACCTCCGAGATGATGCCGTAGTAGAGGACGAAGAGATGCGTCGCCAGCGGCGGGATGCCGAGGTTGGTGAAGGCCGGCTGCGCCACGGTGACCAGCATGATGTAGAGGGCGGTCGTCGGCACGCCGGCCCCCATGAGCAGGCAGGCGATGCCGATGAACAGCATCGACAGGAAGCGCGTCAGCTCCTTCAGCGTGAAGATGTCGCCTGGCAGGAAGGCCAGCACGGCATGGAGGTTGCGCGCGATGTCCTGCGCGGCGCTTGTCACCATGAAGCCCATGCGGAAGGCCAGGCCCGTGAGCGTGATCACCGCGATCACGATGCCGACCGCGGCGCAGATCGCGCCCACGGCCAGCGCGCTGCGCCCGCCCTCGAGGAACGCATCGAAGAGCTGGCGCGGCGACATGCGGTTCATCGGATTGGCGAGGCCGATGACGATGCACGCCGTGATGCCCCAGAACGCCGCCATGTAGGCCGTGTAGCCGCTGAACAGCACGTAGAGCAGGACCCCCAGCGGGATCGCGGAAGGCCAGCCGCGGCGAAGCACGTCGCCGAGGCGCGGGATGTCCTCGGCCTTCTCGCCGCTGAGCCCGAGGCGCTTGGCCTCGAAGTGCACGATCACGAGCACGCCCAGGTAGTGCATGAGCGCGGGCACCGTCGCGGCGAGCGCGATGGTCGAGTAGGGCAGCGCCAGGTACTCGGCCATGATGAACGCGGCGGCGCCCATGATCGGCGGCGTCACCTGGCCGCCGGCGCTGGCCGCGGCCTCGACGCCGCCGGCGAAATGGCCGGGATAGCCGAGGCGCTTCATGTTCGGGATGGTCAGCGAGCCCGTCGAGACGACGTTGGCGACCGCGGAGCCGGAGATCGTGCCGAACAGCGCGGAGGACACGACGGAGACCTTCGCCGGCCCGCCGACGAAGCGGCCCGCGACCACGGTCGACAGGTCGACGAAGAGCCTGCCCAGGCCCATCTTCTGCGCCACCGCGCCGAACAGCACGAAGTGGAAGACGACGGTCGAGACAACCCAGAGCGGGATGCCGAATATGCCTTCGGCGGGGAAGTAGACGTTGTTGACGAACTGGCCCCAGTGCACGCCCGGGTGCTTGAGGATGTCGAAGGGCATGTAGGGGCCGAACAGCGCGAAGGCGACGAAGACCATGACGATGATCGGCAGGACCCAGCCGATCACCCGGCGCGTCGCCTCGAGCACGATCGCGATCAGCGCGGTACCGAGGATGATGTCGATCGTCGCGGGATCGCCCTGGCGCATCGCCTGCTCGGCGAGGCGCACGCGGTGGCCGAGGATCGTGACGTCGAAGCCTTCCCAGGAGAAGCCGATCCACAGCGCCGAGACCATGCCGACCAGGCCCAGCGCACAGTCGGACAGCGGCACGCCTGCGATGGCAAGGCGCGCTGGCCTGCCGCCCGCCACGCGCGGATAGAGGATGAACAGCGCGACGAGGACGCCGGAGAGGTGGATCCCCATGTGCCAGTAGTCGACGGGGATGCCGGTGCCGGCCGTGACGTAGTGGTAGATCGCGAAGAGGACGAGGCCGAGCGCCAGGACCCGGGACAGCGCCGGCGAGAGCTGGCGCGCGGGTCGTTCCGCCTCGAACTCCTCCTCGATCTGCCTGGCGCGCTTCTCGTCGATCGGCTGGTCCGTCGCGGTCATCTGTCCTGTCCTTCAAGGGAAAGGGCCGGCGCTCTTGTCGAGGCCGGCCCCCGTCAGCTGCCTCTTGGCAGCCTTACTTGATGACGCCCTTCTCCTTGTAGAAGCGCTCGGCGCCGGGATGCAGCGGCGTGTTCACCGCCTTGAGCGCCGAGGCGAGCTGGATGTCGCGCGCCTTGGCGTGGCCGGCGTCGAAGAGCCTGCGCGAGTTGTCGTTCCACAGCGCCTTGGTGACGTCGTAGACGAGGTTGTCGGCGACGCCCGCGCCGACCACCCACTGGGCGCCGACCGCGACGGTCTTGATCTCCTTCGACTGGCCCTCGTAGGTGCCGGCCTTGATCGTGTCCTCGTAGTAGTAGGGCACCGCCTTCAGGAAGGCCGCGCGCTCCTCGGCGGAGAGCTCGTAGAGCTCCATGCCCTTGGTCGCGGCAAGCTGCGAGATCGCCGCCAGCGGCGTGCCACCCACGATGAAGAAGGCGTCGAGCTGGCCGTCCGCCATGCGGTCGGCGCTCTGCTGCGGGTTGAGCTCGGAGGCCTGGATGTCGGACTTCGAGATCCCGTAGAGCTTCAGCAGCTCGAGAACCACGACCTGCGTGCCCGAGCCCGCCTGGAAGATGCTCACGCGCTTGCCACGCAGGTCCTTGATGCTGCCGAGCTTGCCGCCCTTGGGCAGCACGAGGTGCATGTGCTCGGGGAACAGGTTCGCGATGACGCGCAGCTTGTCGAACTTGCGGTCGAAGCGGCCCTGGCCGTTGAAGGCCTGGAAGACGATGTCGGCGGCGGCGAGGCCGGATTCCATCTGGCCACCCTGCACGCCGG
>JBEGVV010000049.1:0-84299 GCA_041178225.1 Pseudomonadota bacterium
ATGAAGCCACTCGCGCTCACCATGGGCGAACCCGCCGGGATCGGCGCCGAGATTGCCGCGGGCGCCTGGCGCCTGCTGCGCGACGGCGGGCCGTGCTTCGTGCTGCTCGACGACGCGCGCCGCGACTTCGGCGTGCCGGTGCGCCAGGTGGACGGTCCGGAGGAGGCCGCCGCCGCCTTCGCCACCGCCCTGCCGGTGATGCACCGCCCGCTCTCCGCCACGCCCGTGCCCGGCCGGCCCGACGTCGCCAATGCGCCGCACGTGATCGCCGCGATCGAGGAGGCCGTCGCACTCGCGCGCGCCGGGCGCGTCGGCGCGGTCGTCACCAACCCCATCCAGAAATCCGCCCTCGCCGCCGCCGGCTTCCCGCATCCCGGCCACACGGAGTTCCTCGGCGTGCTCGCAGGCACGGGCGTGCCGCCGGTGATGATGCTCGCCTGCCCGGGGCTGCGCGTCGTGCCGGTCACGGTCCACGAGCCGCTCGCGCGCGCCATCGCGCGGCTTCGGCCGGCGGACATCGTCGCCACGTCGCGCATCGTCGCCGCGGCGCTGCGCGCGCAGTTCGGCATCGCGCGGCCGAGGCTGGCCGTCGCCGGCCTCAACCCGCATGCGGGCGAGGACGGCACGATGGGGCGCGAGGACATCGAGGTCGTCGCGCCCGCCGTCGCCACGCTGCGCGCGGAGGGGATCGACGCGCGCGGCCCCCTCCCGCCCGACACGATGTTCACGGCGCTCGCGCGGCCGACCTACGACGCGGCGATCTGCCTCTACCACGACCAGGCGCTGATCCCGATCAAGACGCTCGACATGGCGGGCGGCGTGAACGTCACGCTCGGCCTGTCGATCCTGCGCACGAGCCCCGACCACGGCACGGCGCTCGACATCGCGGGCAAGGGCCGCGCGGATCCATCGTCGCTCGTCGCGGCGCTTCGCCTCGCGGCTGAACTCTCGGACAGGAAGGCCCACGCATGAACGCGCTCGACCTCTCGGTCAACGTCGACCACGTCGCCACGCTGCGCAACGCGCGCGGCGGCGACTTTCCCTGCCCGGTCGAGGCGGCGCGCGTCGCGATCGCGTCTGGCGCGCAGGGCATCACGGTCCACCTGCGCGAGGATCGCCGACACATCCGCGACCGCGACGTCGAGCGCATCCGCGCCGAGGTCGCGGCGCCGCTCAACTTCGAGATGGCGGCGACCGAGGAGATGGTCGCCATCGCCGAGCGGCTGCGCCCGCCCGCGTGCTGCATCGTGCCGGAGAAGCGCGCGGAGCTGACGACCGAGGGCGGCCTCGACCTGCTGCGGCCCTCGGCCTTCCTGCCCTCGGCCATCGCGCGGCTGCGCGGCGCGGGCGTGCGCGTCTCGATCTTCGTCGAGGCCGACGCGCGCCAGATCGAGGCCGCGGCGCGGCTCGGCGCGAACTGCGTCGAGCTGCATACCGGGCCCTATGCCGACGCGCCGGCCGAGGCGCGCGGCCCGCATCTCGCGCGGCTGCGCGCCGGGGCTGCCGCCGCGCGCGCGGCGGGGCTGCTCTGCCACGCCGGGCACGGGCTCGCCTATGACAGCGTCGGCGACATCGCGCGCATGCCCGAGGTCTCGGAGGTCTCGATCGGGCATTTCCTGGTGTCGCGATCCGTGTTCGAGGGACTGCCGGCGACGATCGCGCGCTTCCTCGACATCATCGCGCAGGCGCGTCGAGCCGCCCGATAGCCGCGCGCGGGGGTGGAGCGAGGCCAGCCTGCCCCCGGGGCGCTCAGGGCAGCGCGCGACGATGCCGCCCAGCGCCATCCCGGCGGGCGCGACGCGCGGCAGCGCCACCTCGAAATCATGATGGAGACTGGCCCGGCTCCCCGGCCGCGCGAGCGCCGTCCTCCCGCGTGCTGCAGACCAGCCTGCCGACATCGCGCTCCAGCGCCGTCGCGGCGCCCTCCCGGGCGATGGCCGAGGCAAGCCGCCCTGGCCCTGCGGCGATCGCGACCTGCCGCATCATGCTGACCAGCTGCCTGAACTGCTCGAGCGCCGCCTCCGGGTCGCGGGCCGCCGCGTCGAGATGCAGGGGGCCATTGCCCTGGCCTCCCGCCTTGCCCTCGCGCCTCGCGCGCTCGAGCAGGCGGTTGACCTCGTCCTGCGTGACGTGGAGCCGCTTGGCCTCGGCCGCGATGAACGCCTCCTCGGCCGCGTCGATCTTGCCGTCGGCGAGCGCCTTGGTGAGTTCCTCGAGCAGAGTTTCCCGCTCGATCCGCAGCTGGTCGATGAAGGCCGCGGACAGGATGCCCGAGGGGATCGCGACCAGGGCGATTCCGGTGATCGACACCACGACCGTGAACATCCTGCCCAGCGGCGTCACCGGCGTGAGGTCGCCGTAGCCGACGCTGGCGAGCGTGACCACGGCCCAGTAGATGGCCTGGGGGATGTTCTCGAACTTCTCCGGCTGGCTCGCGTGCTCGAACAGGTAGCCGAGGCTCGCCGTCATCACGATGACGAGCAGCAGCACGAAGAGCGAGGCCGTGAGCACCGGCCACTCGCGCCGGATCCCCTGCATCACGACCGCGGTGGCGTTGTTGAAGCGCGTGAGCTTCAGCAGCCGCATCATGCGGAAGATGCGCAGGAACCTCAGGTCGAAGAGGTGGTGGAGGAAGGCCTCGAGGAAGAACGGCAGGACCGCCGCAAGGTCGATCATCGCGCCACCGGAGCGCGCGAAGCGCAGCCGCCCCGCGACGGCCCGGCGGTAGCGCTCGTCCTCGACGCAGGAATAGATGCGCAGCAGGTACTCGAGGGTGAAGATGGCGACGGAGAGCGTGTCGAGGACCACGAACTCCACGTTGAGGTGGTAGTGGATGCCCTCGACCGACTCCAGCACCACGCCGAGCACCGACACGAGGACGCAGGCGACGATGAACGTGTCGAAGTACTGGTGCAGCCTGCCCCCGTGCTCCGACGGCCAGACCAGCGCGTGGACATGCTGTCGGAAGCTGCGGCCGCGGTTGAGCTCGCGGAACTCCGCATAGGCGGGCACGAGCATGCGCAGCAGCTTGAACAGGCGAAGCAGCCGCAGCGCGCGCAGGAGCCGCAGGTCGAGCTCGACGAAGGCCGCGAGGTAGAACGGCAGGATCGCCAGCAGGTCGATCATGGCGTAGGGGCTCGCCAGGTACCCGAGGCGGGGGAAGCGGGCCCGCGCGAAGGCCGGGTCCTCGGGCGCCACGTAGAGGCGCAGGAGGTACTCGACCGTGAAGAGCACCAGCGACGCGATGTCGAAGACGTGGAACCACGCAGCGTAGGGCTGGTGGATCGCCGGCACCTGCTCGAGCGCGATCGCCGCGACGTTGAGGATGATGACCGCCGCGACGCCGTTCTCGACGAAGCGATGCAGGTTGCCTGGCCGCGCCGGGTCGAAGAGCAGCGAGAAGGTCGCCCGGCGCAGCGATGCCATCCTGCCGGTCCGGGGGCCGGCGGCGTCCATCAGAACCTCACCTCGCGCACCGTCACGGGCTCGCCCCAGCGGCCGCAGACGCGAACGCGCAGGACGAGTTCGCGATCGATCGCCTCCTCGTCCGCGACCGGGGCGAAGGACGTCCCGGTCGTCCCGGCGGAGAACCACTCCGTGCCCTTCTCGAAGACGATCGTCCCGCGCGCCGCGGGATCCTCGGTCGAGCACGCCTTGCCGAAGGCCTGGTTGCCGGCGACGAAGCCGTTCGCGAACGCGGCGATGTCCGGCGCGGAGCGGATGGCCGACAGGCAGGCGCTCCATCCGGCGGGCGTCGCGCCAGGCGCGTGGCGCGCGCAGGCGGCCGGGTCGGCCGCCGCTGTCCCGCGGGTGGCGGCGATCGCCTCGAGGCGGGCGACGACGTGCTCGGCGTTGCGCTTGAGCTGCTCGAGGTCATGCGCCGCGCGATAGGAGCCGACGCCAAGCGCCGCTATGCCGGCGAGCGTCGCCACGGCGAGGACGAGGAATGCGACGTCCCATGAGCGGATCGCGATCCCGCGCGCCCGCTGCGAGGCGACTGCCTCATTCGCCATTCCCGATGTCCCGCCCATTGCGGCTACTGCGCCTCTCGACCGCACGGCCGGGCAGGAATTCGCATCCGCTCCGGATGAACTCCTTTACAAGACAGCTTAGCTGTCTTATATTGGTGTCATGTTAAGGGATCAGCCAAGCTTCGGCATCGACGAGATCGCGAGCCTCGCGGAACTGCCCCGCCGCACGGTGCGCTACTACATCCAGGCCGGCCTCGTTGACCCGCCCGACGGCGCCGGGCGCGGCGCGCGCTACGGCAGGCGGCATGTCGAGCAACTGCTGCAGGTCCGGAAGTGGCAGCTCGCCGGCCTTTCGCTCGAGCGCATCGCAGAGATCATGCGCCGCCCCGACGCCGACACGCCGCTGCCGCCGGCGCCGCGACGCCCCGGCACGGTCGAGGTCTGGAGCCACCTCGTCGTCGCCGATGGCGTCGAGATCACGCTCGAGCCCGGGCGCGCCGGCCTCGCGCCCGAGCAGGTGCGCGCGTTCTTCCGCGCCGTCGTCGACATCCATGCCCGGATCCGCGGCCAGCAGGCCGCATCCCCCGTTTCCACCCAGGGTCGCGCCACCGATGGCGCGCAGAGCGAGGACTGAACCATGAGCAGGATCACCACCCGCGCCGCTCGCGGCAGGAGGCCCGCCGCCAGCGAGGCCCCCGCCGACCGCCCGCCGGTCGCGCTCGAGGGCCTCCGCGTCGAGGCGTCGATCGATGGCGCGATGTCGGAGGTCGCCGTCGAGCAGGCCTACCGCAACGCCGAGGACAAGGCGATCGAGGCGGTCTACACCTTCCCCCTGCCGATCGACGCCGTGCTCCTCGACATCCATGTCGAGATCGGCGGCAGGCGGCTGCGCGGCTCCATCGTGCGCATCGACCAGGCGCGCGAGACCTACGAGGCGGCGGTCGAGGACGGCGACGGCGCCTTCATGCTCGAGCAGGCCGAGCCGGGCCTGTTCACGCTCAACGCAGGCAATCTGCGGCCCGGCGAGTCGGCGCGCATCCGCTTCTCCTACGCGATCGCGAACCGCTGGTCGGGCGATCGCCTGCGCTTCTTCCTGCCGACCACGGTCGCGCCGCGCTACGGCCACTGGTCCATCGCGCCGCATGCCGTGCCGCAGGCGAGCATCATGGCCGAGAACCGCTTCTCCCTGCGCATCGCGCTGGGCGCGGACCTGCGCGAGGCGCGGGTCAACTGCCCTTCCCACCGCCTCGAGCAGCGCGAGCAGGACGGGCGCATCGTGCTCGTCCTCGCCGACGAGAGCGCGGCGATGGACCGCGACCTCGTGCTCGAGGTCAGGCACGCGCATCCGCGGCCGAGCTTCGCCCTGGTCGGCGAGGACAGGGGCGGGGTCGTCGCGATGGCGAGCTTCCAGCCCTTCATGCCCGGGCTCGAGCAACGCCAGGCGGTCGACGCGGTCGCGGTGATCGACTGCTCCGGCTCGATGGCCGGCTCGTCGATCGCCCAGGCGCGCAAGGCGATGGACGCGGTGATACGCGGGCTGGAGCAGGGCGACCGCATGGGCATGATCGCCTTCGGCAGCTCGACCCGCCCGCTCCAGGGCGGGCGACGCGCCTGCGACGCGACCGGCATCGAGGCGCTGCTGGGCTTCGCCGGCGGGCTGGAAGCCGATCTCGGCGGCACCGAGATCGGCGCCGCGCTGCGCGAGGCGATCGCCATGGCGCGGGGCGGCGCGCGTACCGCCGACATCTTCCTCGTCACCGACGGCGAGGTCGCGAACTGGGAGGGCATCGTCCAGGACGCGCGCGCGGCAGGCCTGCGCATCTTCGCGGTCGGTGTCGGCCATGCCGTGCACGAGGCCTTCCTGCGCGCGCTCGCCGATGCGACGGGCGGCGCCTGCGAGTTCGTGACCCCCGACGAGGCGATGGCCGGGCGCATCCAGCGCCATTTCGAGCGCATGCGCGCGCCCCGCGCCACCGAGGTCGCCTTCGCCTGGCCCGAGGGCTCCACGCAGCTCGCCCCCGACGCGCCACCCGCGATCTACGCGGGCGACACGGTGCATGCCTTCGCCCGCCTCGGCGCCACCGCGGCGCCGGGCAGCGTGATGCTCGAGTTCGTGACCGAGGACGGGCTGCGCCACCGCCAGCGCGTCGAGCTCTCGGGGCCGGTGGCCGAGGGCACGGAGGGCCGCCCCTCGACCGTCGCGCGCCTCGCGGCCGCCGCGCGTCTTTCCTCGCTGCCGGCGGAGGAGGCCGCGGAGCTCGCGCTCGCCTGCCAGCTCCTTTCGCCGCACACCGCCTGGGTGGTGGTCGACGAGCGCGCCGCCGCGGAGAAGACGGACGGCATGCCCGGGCTGCGCAGGGTCGAGCACATGCTCGCGGCCGGCTGGGGAGGTGCAGGCGCCACGTTGTCCGTCATGCGCAGCGAGATAGCTGGCGGCTCGATGCGCGAAATGACCTGCTTCGACGACACAAGCGATTTACGGGAAGCCCGGCGTCCCCGCACGCGGCGCGACGACGTGGTCGCGCAGCTCCTTCGCGATGGCGGGCATTGCGAGGACGGCAGCATCGCCCATGCCGCAGGGCTCTCGGGCGAATACGACGCGCTGCGCCGGGGCGCGATGGGCGAAGGCATCGGGCGCCTCGCCGGCATGGCGCTCGAGCTCGCGATCCTCGACGCGCTCGGCTTGAGCGGCCGGCGCGAGCTGCAGGACATCGCGCGGGCGAGGCTGGCGGCAGAGTTGCGCATGGGCCTGGAGCGTCTCGGTCGCCTCGAGGAGATGGCCCGGGAATTCGAGCGCGCCGCCGTCCCGTTGCTCGGGAACATCGGCGGGGTAGGCGACCACTTGCGCATGATCATCTTGGAGGCGAGGGCGATGATCGAGCACGCCCGCCAGATGACGGGCAAGATCAAGGCCAGCCTCGACCAACAGGCCAGGGGATGAGCAAGGGTCGCCCGCGCCCCTCGCCGGGGCGCGGGCGGCCTCACTCCACGACGGGATAATGCGGGCGGCCCCAGTCGCGGCCGGGATTGTCCATCATCACGTCGATGAAGATCGGCAGCAGCCAGCCAAGCACGGCCGCGCCATCCCGCACCTGGTCGCGGTTGACCGCCCCGTTCCACGTCGCGCCACCATGCACGAGCTGGTTGCGCAGCACGTAGAGCCGGTCGAAGACCAGCACGAGGAGGCGCGAGGTCTCTCGCCGCTCGACCGCGAGGCGGGCGCCTCGCCGGGTGGCCTCGAGCATCTCCTCCCACCCCGCGTGGCCGGGCACGCCGTTGTGATGGGCCCAGAACGGCGCGAAGACGTAGCGGTTCTCCAGCAGGATCCGGAATTCCTGCGCGAAGCGTTCCCAGACCGCGGCGTAGATGCGCTGCTCCCGGTCGAGGTCGACGATCACGTCGAAAAACGCATTGAAGCGATCGCGCTCGCCGCCCGCTGCGCCCTCGTCGTCGAGGTTCGCGGCATAGGCCGCGTTGAACGCGACCCAGAGCAGGATGAACCGCACGTCGTCGTCCTTCGCCTCCCGCTCCGCGCGGTCGAGCCAGCTCAGCGCGCGATGGACGCGAAGTCCAAGTCCCTCCGGGAAGCCGTCACGCAGCTTGCGCTGCTTGTCCTTCAGGGCCGAATGCTCGAGCCCGGCGCGCGGATGCGATCGCCGCGGCGAGACGGCGCGCGGCCCGCCCCCGCCCGGCTTCGCGCGTGGCGCCATCGCCGGTCAGCCCTCCTCGGGCTGGAAGTCGAGGGCGAGGCCGTTCATGCAGTAGCGCAGGCCGGTGGGCCGCGGCCCGTCCTCGAAGACATGGCCGAGATGGCCGCCGCAGCGGCGGCAATGGACCTCGGTGCGCGTCATCCACAGCGTGCGGTCGGTCCGCGTGCCGATCGCGCCGTCGAGCGGCTCCCAGAAGCTCGGCCAGCCCGAGCCGCTCTCGTACTTCGTGCCCGCGTCGAAGAGCGCGTTGCCGCAGCCCGCGCAGAGGAAGCGGCCGGGACGCTTCTCGGCGTTGAGCGGGCTGGTGCCCGCGCGCTCCGTGCGATGCCGGCGCAGGATCGCGTAGCGCTCCGGCGACAGGCGCGCCCGCCATTCCTCGTCGTCCAGGACGAACTCGAAGCCGCCCTCGCCTGCCTGGTCGCCCGACATCCCTGCCCTCCGCAGCCATCCATCCGCGCGGGCACGATCCTGCACCGCGCCGACGCCGGGCGGTAGGCCTCAGCAGAAGCCCGAGAGGTCCGGGGCGTCGCCCGGGCCGATCACCGACTCGACCGCCATCGCGATCGCCAGCAGGGCACGGTCGGCGCCCGGCGCGCAGACGAGCTGCAACCCCGCGGGAAGCGCCCCCGGCTCGTCGGCCGGCAGCGGCAGCGAGATGCCGCACTGGCCCAGGTAGTTGGCGAGGCGCGTGGCGTCGTTGACGCGCCCGTTCCACCAATGCACCCGCTCGACGGTCGGGAATTCGGCGACGGGCTGCGGGAACTCCGGCACGGTCGGCATCACCCAGCCATCCAGCCCTTCCATCGCGGCGACGCCGCGGCGCACGAGCTCGCGATGCAGCGCGACGAGGCGCAGGTAGTCATGCGCGCTCGCCTCCAGTCCCGGGACGATGCGCTCCCACGCCACCGGGTCGATCAGGTCGCGATTGGCGCGCAGCCGCTCCGCGCCGTAGAAGGCGACCATCTCCGCCGGCACCAGTTGGCCCGCCATGCGCGGGATCTCGTCGACGCCGGGGGTCGACATCGGGACCAGCTCGACCCCTTCGCGCTGGAGCGCGTCGAGCGCGGCGGCGAAACGGGCGGCGACCCCGGGCGACGCCGTGTCGAGGGCGAAGCGGCGATCGAGGCCGAGGCGCAGGCCGCGCGGCGCGCGCGGCGCGATCGGCGGCTCGTCGCGCAACGCCGACAGCACGAGCGCCGCGTCCGCGACGCAGGCATGGAAGGTGCCGATGCTGTCGAAGGTGGAGGAGAGCGCCAGCGCGCCATCGGTCGGCAGGAAGCCGACCGTCGCCTTGTAGCCGACGACCCCGTTGAGCGCGGCGGGCTGGCGCACCGAGCCGCCGGCATCGGAGCCGAGCGTGAAGGCCGCGAAGCGGCTCGCCATGGCGACGGCGCTGCCGCCGCTCGACGTCCCGGCCATGCGCTTCGTGCGCGCGTCCCATGGGTTCCAGGGCGCGTCCTTGCGCAGGTTGGCGGCGAAGGCGAATTCGGACTGCCTCGCCTTGCCGATGATGACGGCCCCGAGCCGGCGCAGCCGGAGCACCATCCCGGCCTCGGGCCCGACGAGGTCCGAGACGTCGATGTCGCTGCCCGCGCGCGTGGGCATGCCGTCGACGAAGAACAGGTCCTTGACCGCGACCGGCACGCCCATCAGCGGGCCGAGGTCGGTGCCCGCGCGCAGCAGCGCGTCCATCGCGCGCGCCGAGGCGAGCGCCGCGTCCTGCGCGACATGCAGGAAGCAGCCGATGCGCGGCCCGGCGGCGGCGATGCGCGCGAGATAGGCCCGCGTCGCCGCCTCCGCGCTCGTGCGCCCCGCGCGCAGCGCGGCGCCGAACTCCGCGATCCCGATGCCGCCGAGCGGATCGGGCGGCACCGGACCGCCGCTCGCCCTCCTGTCCATCGCATCCCCCTCGCCGCATGCCATGCGCGGCACCGGTCCAAGGCTAGCCGCTGCCGCGCGGCGGGAGAAACGCGCGGCGCGCACGGCATTCATTCCCGCCGCGGGGGGCCGTTCCTGGGCTAGGATCGTCGCCGACGAAGAAGACGGAGACCCGGCCATGCGTCGCCTCGCCATCCTGCTTGCAGCCCTCCTTTCCCTGCCGGCATCCGCCGACGAGATCCGGATGCTCGGCACCGGCGCGTCGAAGGCGATCGTCGAGGCGATGGCGCGCCAGTTCGAGGCGCGCACGGGGCATCGGATCCTGCTCACGACCGACACCGCCGGCGGCGCGACGCGTCGCATGCAGGCCGGCGAGGCCTACGACGTGGTGATGATCGTGCCCGCCGCGATCGACGCGCTGGCCGAGCGCGGCAGGATCGTGCGCGGCACGCGGCGCGACATCGCCTCGGTGCGCATCGGCGTGGGCGTGCGCGAAGGCGACCCGGTCCCCGACATCTCGACGCTCGACGCCTTCGTGGCGGCGCTGCGCGCGGCGCCGCGCATCGCCTATGTCGATCCCGCCGCCGGGGCCACGAGCGGCATCCATTTCCGCGCCTGGCTCGAGCGCGCGGGGCTGGCCGCGGAGATGGCGCCGAAGACGAGGCTGCAGGCGGGCGGCTACGTCGCGGAACTGGTCGCGCGCGGCGAGGCCGACCTCGTCGTCCACCAGGTCAGCGAGATCCTGCCGGTGCGCGGCGTCAGGATGATCGGCCCGGTGCCGGACGCCATCCAGCTCGTCACGACCTATTCCGCCGGGCTCTCCGCAGACGCCCGCGACCCGGCGCTCGCGCGCGCCTTCCTGGACCACATGGCGGGACCCGAGGCGGAGGCGACGATCCGCGCCGCGGGAATGACCTTGCCGGCGCGCTGATCTCGCGCCGGCCGCAAGCGGCGGCGCGTCCACGCTGCGAACGGCACATGGATCCACAATGAAGCGGTACTAATCCTTTTTGGATATATATTGGCGCAATGACCGGCGCCGCGCCCCACTCCGTGCCCCTGCCTCCCGAAGAGGTGGCCTCGGCGGTTGGCCATGCGCTGAACAACGTCCTGCCCTTCCTCTACGCCGCGTCGAGCTTCCTCGACGGCGAGGACGATCCTCCAGACATCGAGCGCGCGCGCCGCGCGATCGACGACGCGTGCCGCAGCGCGCGGATCCTCGGCGCCGCGCTTTCGACGCTCGGCCTTGCGGGCGCCGACGCGGCGGGGCTGCCGCCCTTCGGCCAGCGCATCGACGCCGAGGCGCTGGCCGGCATCCTTCTCGGCGCCGAGGCGGCGACCGGAGCCCGGATCGTCGCGCCCCCGGCCGGGGCACCCGCCCTGCGCACCACCCTGGACATCGACAGCATCTCGGCCCTCGTGGTCTGCGCCGCCACGGCCGTGCGGCGCGCCTGCGGCCCGGCGGCGACGCTGACCTGCGCCGCCTCGACCGCCGAGGCAGGCGCGCTGGCCATCGAGGTGACGGCCGAGCCGCGTCCTGCCGCTTCCGCGCGCCGCGGCACGCCGGGGCCCTGCGAGCTCGCGCTGGCCCATGCCGCGCGCGTGCTCGGCGCGCTGGACGCGCGCGTCGAGGCCGTCGAGCCGGGACGGGTGCGGCTCGCCATCGCCGCGCGGGAAGCGCCATGACGGGCGCGCCGGCCGGGGCCAGCTTCGTCCTCGTGGTCGAGGACGAGCCAGCGATCCAGGCGCTGGTCGCCCGGACGCTGCGCCAGCACGCCTTCCAGGCCCGCATCGCCCTGCGGCGAGACGAGGTGCTCGCGCTGGCCGGCGACGAGGCCTGCGCCGCCGTGCTGCTCGACCTCGGCCTGCCCGACGACGACGGCATGGACATCGCCCGCGCGTTGCGCGAGCGCAGCGACGTGCCGATCCTCATGCTCACCGGGCGCGCCGCCGTGCGCGAGCGCGTCAGCGGCCTCGAGGCAGGCGCGGACGACTACATCGTCAAGCCCTTCGATTCGGAAGAGCTGGTCGCGCGACTGCGCGCGGTGCTGCGGCGCAAGCCCCGGGCCGAGCGGCGGCGGGCGCGCGCCGTCGCGATCCTCCTCGGCGCCGGACGGCTCGACCTCGCGACGCGCGAGTTCGCCGGGCCTTCGGGAAGCGAGAAGCTGACGGAGCAGGAAACGCGCCTGCTCCGCGCCATGGTCGACAACGACGGACCGCTGGCGCGCGCCTCCGCCTACGGGCTCGTGTTCGGGCGCAAGTGGGAGCCGACCGACCGGAGCCTCGACGTCCATGTCGCCAACCTGCGGCGCAAGCTGAAGGCGGCGCTTGGCGGCAGCGACCCGATCGCGACGCTGCGCGGCAAGGGCTACGAGCTGAGCGCGCCCGCCTCGGTCGAGGTCGAGGCCGAAGCCGAGGATGGCGGTTGACGTTTCTTAACGCATGCCGCGGCGCCGGGCGGGCTAACTAGGGGCGTGGGCAGGTGGCGCCGTCTCCGGCGCCCAGCCCCCTGGAGGCATGTCCGAGATGATCGCCCGAGCCACGCGAGCCGCCAAGAACGCCCTCGGCAACCTGTGGACCGTGGTCGCCGCGCTCGTCGGCCTCGTGCTGATCTGGGGCACGCTCGCCATGTTCGAGCGCGAGCACCACCAGGCGAGCATCCGCTCCACCGAGATGGAGACGCGGATGCTCGCGACGACGTTCGCCGAGCACGCCGAGGCGACGATGCGCCTCATCGACGCGGCGACGCTCGACTTCGCCGCGGCGTGGCCAGCCGACAGCGAGGGCTTCCGCGCGGAGGTCGCGCGCTGGGAGGGAACGCTCGGCGAACTGGCGCTGCAGATCGCCGTGGTCGATGCGAACGCGGACATCGTCTACACGACGCTGGGCGTGCCCAGCCCGACGGTCAACCTGCGCGACCGCGAGCATATCCGCGTGCACCTCGACCGCGTCCACCAGGGCCTGTTCGTCTCGCGGCCGCTGATCGGGCGCGTGTCGCGCAAGGCCACGATCCAGTTCACGCGCGCCATCGAGCGCGATGGCGAGATCCGCGGCGTGGTCGTCGTGTCGCTCGACCCCGCGTATTTCAGCAAGTTCTACGGATCGCTTCCCATGCAGAAGCCGATCGCGATCTCGATGATCCGCACGACCGGCGAGCTGATGGTCAGGGTCCCCGACGGCGCGGCGATCGGCAGCATCGTCGAGGGGCTGCCCTTCGTCGCCGGGGCGATGACGCCCTACGGCAATTTCCATGGCGCGCCGGCCGGGGGCGGGAGCGGGCGCATCTACGGCTTCCACAGGCTCGCCGAGTACGGGCTCGTGCTCGCGGCGGAGATCTCCATCGACGAGGCGCTCGAGGAGTATCGCGCCGAACGGGCCATGCATGTCCTGGCGGCGCTCGGCATGAGCCTCGCGCTCGTCGCCGTCGTGATCCTGGCGCAGGGCAAGGCAAGGAGCGACCGCGAGCGCGCGGCGCTGCTGTCCGAGGCGAACCAGTCGCTCGAGGCACGCGTCGGCGAACGGACGGCCGAGCTGGCGCGCAGCGCGAAGGAGGTCGACAAGCTCAACGCCTTCCTCGCGCGGCTCCTGCACTCGAGCCCCGCCGTCCTCTACACGCTCGACGCCGCGACCCTCCTGCCCAGCTTCGTCAGCAGCAACGTCGCGTCGAAGACCGGCTGGACGCCCGAGCATTTCCTCGCCGATCCCGGCCTCTGGAAGGGCTGCGTCCATCCCGACGACGCCGAGGGCGCGGGGATCAGCCGCGCGAAGCTCGAGGAGGCCGGCCAGCAGGGCACGCGCTTCCGCTTCCGCTGCCGCGACGGCAGCTACCGGTGGATGCAGCACGAGGCCACGCTCGTGCGCGACGCCGGCGGCCACCCCATCGAGGTCGCCGGGGCGTTCTGGGACGTCACGGAGACGGTGCGCATCGAGGAGCAGATCCACGAGCGGCAGAAGCTGGAGGCGATCGGGCAGCTCACCGGCGGCCTCGCCCACGACTTCAACAACCTCCTCGGCATCGTCGTCGGCAACCTGGACCAGATCGGCGAGCGCCTCCGCCCCGAGGACCCGCTGCACCGTCCCTACCGCGCCGCGCTCGACGCGACGCTGCGCGGCGTGGAGATCACGCGCCTCCTGCTCGCGGTGGCGCGGCGCCAGCCGCTGGAGGTCGCCAAGCACGACCTCAACCAGCTCGTCGAGCAGATGATACCGCTCGTGCGCTCGTCGGTCGGGTCCTCCATCGCCATGAACGTCATGCTCGCGGACGCGGCGCTTGCCACGACGCTCGACGCGGCGATCCTCAGCAACGTCGTCCTCAACCTCGCCATCAACGCGCGCGACGCGATGAAGGAGAAGCAGGGCGCGCGGATCCTCAGCCTGCGGACGCGCAGCGAGAACATCGCCCCCGGCGCCGACCCGGACCTCGAGCCCGGCTGGTACGCGGTGCTCGAGGTCGGCGACACGGGGACCGGCATGACGCCGGCGGTCCGCGCCCAGGCCTTCGAGCCCTTCTTCACGACGAAGGAGCGCGGCAAGGGGACCGGCCTCGGGCTCTCGATGGCGCTCGGCTACGCCACGCAGCTCGGCGGCACGATCCGCATCGACAGCGCGATCGGCGTCGGGACGACCATGCGCGTCTACCTCCCCATGGACCACGCCGAGCCGGCCGCCAAGGCGCCCCCGGCCCCGGCGCCGGAGCCCGTCGCGGCCGAGGCGCAGGGCCCCGAGGCCGGCGGCCCCTCGCGCGGGCGCATCCTCGTCGTCGACGACGAGCCCGGCCTCTGCACGCTCGCCTGCGACTGGATCCGCTCGCTCGGCTACGAGGCGGTCGGCGTCCATTCGCCGCAGGAAGCGCTCGAGCAGCTCGACGCGCAGCGCTTCGACATGCTCTTCACCGACGTCGTCATGCCCGGCGAGATGGACGGGCTGGCGCTCGCCAACGAGGCGAAGGCGCGGCACCCTGGCATGCGCGTCCTGCTCGCGTCGGGCTACGCGCGCATCCTGCTCGAGAACAAGAACCTGCCGGGCCAGCTGCTCAGCAAGCCCTACCGCAAGAAGGAAGTGGCGAAGGCGCTCGAGGCGGCGGCCTGAGGCGCGCTCAGCGCCCGCTCGACGCGCGCGGCGGGGCCACCGGGAGCCGGATGGTCACGCGCGTGCCGGCGCGCGGCGCGCTCGCGATGTCGGCGCGACCGCGGTGGCGCAGCGCGAAGCTGAACACGGCCGTGAGCCCCAGCCCCACGCGATAGGGCGCGCGGGTCGTGAAGAAGGGATCGAAGGCGCGCGCGCGGACATCCTCGGCCATGCCGGGCCCGTCGTCGGCGACCTCGATCGCGGCCATGCCGCTCTCAGCGTCGGCCCGCACGGCGATGGAGACGCGGCCCGGCCCCGGGTTGGCGTCCGCCGCGTTGTCGAGCAGCGCGATCAGCGCGCCGCGCAGCGCCTCGACATCCACGACGACCCGCAGCGACGCATCCGCCGCGCCGCGCTCGAGGCGCAGGCGCTTGGGCAGCGCGTTCGCGAGGACCGGCCACATCGCCGCGAGCGCGTCCTCGAGCGACAACGCGGTGCCCGGCGGGCCGGCGTCGTGGCTCGCGGAGTCGAGCATCGCGCGGGAGATCGCCGCGCCCCGCTCGGCGGCGGCGAGCACGGCGCGCAGCCGGCGGTCGACGCTGGCGGGATCCCCGATCTCCTCGAGCGCGGAGTCGACGTTGCCGAGGACGATGCCGAGGATGTTGTTGAACTCGTGCGCGATGCCGGCCGTGATCGAGAAGATGGCCGCGGCCTTCTCTCGCTCCAGGCGCTCGCGCTCGAGGCGCACGCGGTCGCGCATGTCGTCGAGCTTGAGCCAGAAGAGACGCCCTTCCGCGCCGGTGACCATGCGGCCGAAGACGCGCACCGGGAGCATCCTGCCGTCGCTGCCGCGCAGCGCGGTCTCCACCGGCCCGAAGCTCCCGGCCTCGAGGCCGCGGGCGACCTCGTCCGCGGGGCCAGGCTCGTCGCCGGCACGCAGGAAGTCGGCCAGCGCGGTGCCGACGACGCGCGCGCGCTCGAGGCCGAGCGCGACGGCGAGCTCGGCGCCGAGGTCGAGGATCCGCCCTTCGGGGTCGCAGAGCACGAAGCCGAGCGAGGCCGCGGCGGGCCCGCCGCTCAGCAGGGCGCGGATCTCGGTCGCGCGCCGGCGGATGTCGAGCTGCGCCATCACGCGGCTGAGCACGCGCGGCGGGCTCAGCGGCTTCTCGATGAAGTCGACGGCGCCCGCGGTCAGCGCGCGCGCCTCGGTCGACATGTCCTGGTCGGCGGAGACCAGGATGACCGGGACGTCGGAGGTGGCGAGCCCGGCCTTCATCGCCTTGCACAGGTCGATCCCGGACATGTCGCCCATGTTGACGTCGGCCACGACGAGGTCCGGAGGCGCTTCGCGCGCCATCGCGAGCGCGGCCTCGCCCGAGAGCGCGAAGCGAAGCGTGGCGACCGGGGCGAGGATCCGCGCCATCACGCGCACCGTTCCCGCGTGGTCGTCGACGATCAGGATCGTCGTTTCGCGGCGCGGGTCGCCCGGCTCGGCCGCCGCGCCATCCGCCGGGCGGAGCATCGCGAGCGCGCCGTCGAAGTCGAGCGCCTCGACGCGGGCGCGGAACTTCGCGTCCTCGGCGTCCGCGTATCCCTCCGGCAGCGCGCGGGCGGCGCCCGCGACGAATTGCGGCGCGGTCGGGTCGCGCGCGGCCAGCGCCGCGACCAGCCTGCGCAAGGCGGCGCCGTCGAGCATGCCGGGCGCCGCGTCGCGGCCGCGCTCGCCCAGCATGGCTTCCAGCCGGTCCACCGCGGGGCGCGACTCCTCCTGCAGGCGGACGAGCAGCCGCCCGACCGGATCGCCGGCGCGCAACCCGTCCTCGATGCGCGCGATGTCGGCGGACAGGGCGTCGAGGCCGAGATTGAGCGTCTCGCCGCGCAGCTTGTGGAGCGCCGCGGCGGCCGCCCGGCGATTGCCGGCCTCGATCGCCGATCGTATCGCGGCGATCCCGTCGGCGAGGCCGCCGCGGAGATCGCGCAGCAGCGACCGGAGCATCGCGACGTCCCCGCCGCAGCGCGCCACGGCCGACTCGACGTCGATTCCATCCGTCGCGTCGTCCCGCGATGGCGGCATGGCCGCGGGGAGGGGCGCGGGCGCCGCCGTCCCCGCCATGGCCTCCGCGAGGCAGTCGACGACCTCGGCGGCGCGATAGGGCTTGCGCAGGAGCCGGCCATGCGCGCCAAGCGCCACGCAACGCGCCACGATGCCGGGCTCGACCGTGGCCGACATGGCGACGACCGGCGGCCGGCCATCCCGCCGCAGCGCCGCGATCTGGGGGATCGCGGCGAAGCCGTCGACGCCCTCCATCACGAGGTCCATCAGCAGGACATCGAAGGCCTCGGGGTCGCGCCGGAACAGCGCCACGGCGGCACCGCCGTCGGTCAGCGTCTCCACGGAAGCGCCCGCCCGCTCGAGCATCGCGCGAAGGATCGCGCAGGCGGTCTGGGAATCGTCGACAACGAGGATGCGGCGCCCGGCGAGGGGCGATGCCCCCGCGCCGCGAGGCGTGGCGTCCGGCATCTCTGGCGGTCAGCCCTGCGCGGCGAGGCGCGCGGCCATGGCGCGCAGCCGCGCGGCGACGCCGGGCATGGCGGCGACAAGGCCCGGGCAGGCGGCGAAGGCCTCCCCGTCCGGCGCCGACTCGATCGCCGCCGCGCGGCCGCCCGCGGCGATGGCGCCGAACTGCATCAGCAATCCCCGGACGCGATGGGCATGGCGGCGGAGCGCGGCGGCGTCCTGCGCCGCGAGCGCCGACTCCAGCCCGGCGACGCCCTGCCGGAGGTCCGCGTCGAAGGTGTCGAGGGCCGCCGCGATGCCATCCGGGCCGATCAGGTCCGCGAGCTCGCGCAGCATGCCGTCGTCGAAGCCATCGGCTCGTGTGATCTCGTCGCTGCCAACCATGCCATGTCCAACCGGAAACGCCGAAAGCTAGCAGCGCCTCGGCCGGGCGATCGCAAAGAAATGTAAATCCGCGGGTTCGCGCGACTTCACCGTTCTTAACGTCCCTCGATGATCAAGGCCGCGTAGCTTCGCCGCGGATCAATACCTCGCGGGAAAGCGGATGGCTGCGCAAGCACCGAAAGTCCTCGTCGTCGACGACGATCCGGGCATCGCCGGCCTCCTGGCCGACGCAGCCCGCGCGGCGGGATGCAGCGCCAGCACCCTCAACGACCTTTCGGCCTTCGACGCGGCCTCGCTCTCCTGCGACGTGCTCGTCCTCGACCTCATGATGCCCGGCATGGACGGGGTGGAGGCGCTGCGCGCGCTGGCCGCGGCCGGCACGCGCGCGCGCATCGTGCTCGCGAGCGGCCTCGAGCAGCGGATCATCGACAGCGCCCGGCGGGTCGCGGCGATGCAGGGGCTCGAGGTCGCCGCGGTGCTGCGCAAGCCCTTCAGGCCCGCGGAGATCCGCGCCGCGCTCGCGGCCGCGCTCGCGGGAACGGCCGCGCCGCGCACGAGCGCGGCCGGCCAGCGCGCCCTGCCGGTGACGCTCGCGGACCTCGACCGCGCGATCGAGCGCCACGAGTTCCGCGTCGCGTTCCAGCCCCAGGTCAGGCTCGCGGACGGGGCGTGGATCGGCGTGGAGAGCCTCGCCCGCTGGGACCATCCCGAGCATGGCCTCCTGATGCCCGGCGCGTTCGTGGCGCTCGCCGAGGGCTCCGACCGCGCACTGCCCTTCACCTACGAGATCATCGCCCGCAGCCTCGAGGGGCTGCAGGCGATCGGCCGCGACACGGGCTTCGCGGGATGCCTGTCGGTCAACGTCCCTCCCCCGGCGCTCACCGACCACTCGTTCCCGGACCGCGTGCTCAAGCTCCTGGCCGACAGCGGCGTGCCGGGGGACAGGCTCGTCGTCGAGATCACCGAGACCTCGATCCCGTCCGACCCCGCGCTCTGCCTCGACATCGAGACCCGGCTGCGCATGCGGGGGATCCGGCTCTCGATCGACGACTTCGGCACCGGCCACTCGAGCCTCGAGCGGCTGCACGACGCGCCCTTCGACGAGATGAAGATCGACATGGTCCTCGTGCGCAACGCCGAGCGCGACCCGGGCCTGCGCAAGATCGTCGAGAGCGCGGTCGCCCTCGGCCGCTCCCTGTCTATGACGACGGTCGCGGAGGGCGTCGAGACGCCGGAGACCCTGCGCTGGCTCGCGGCGATCGGCTGCGACGTCGCGCAGGGTTTCTACCTCGGGCGGCCCATGGATCCCGCGGCGCTCGGCACCTGGGCGCAGGGGCGCGGGCCACGCCCCGTCGCCGCGGCCTGAAAGCGCATGATGGAGGAGCAACGATGATCGGCCTTCCCCGGACGACGGGCCTTGCCCGCCGCGCCCTTCTCGGCGCCGCCGGCGCCCTCGCCCTGCCCGGCGCCTCGCGCGCGCAGTCCCCGGCCAGCACGCCGCGGCGGGCCCGGCGCCTGCGCATCCTGCAGTGGAACCACTTCGTCCCCGCCTTCGACGACTGGTTCAACAACGTGTTCATCCGCGAGTGGGGCGAGCGCAACGACACCGACGTGCAGGTCACCAACATCGGGATGACCGGCATCGAGTCGCGCGCGGAGACCGAGGTCCGCCGCCAGCAGGGACACGACATCTGCATGTTCCTGAGCCCGCCCGCCTCGTGGGAAGACCACGTGATCGACCACTCGGACATCTACGCCGAATGCGAGCGGCGCTACGGCAAGCCGCTCGAGATCGCGCGGCGCAGCACCTACAACCCCGTCACGCGCAAGCACTACGGCTTCTCCGACGCCTATGTCCCGGACCCGATCAACTACCGGAAGGACCTCTGGGAGGAAGCCGGGGTGGTGCCCTCCTCCTGGGACGCGATCCGCCGCGGCGGCCGCCTCATCAGGCAGAAGCGCGGCATCACCGTCGGCGTCGGGATGTCCGACGAACTCGACAGCAGCATGGCGCTGCGCTCCCTCCTGGTCGCCTTCGGCGCCTCGGAGCAGACGGCGGAGAGCCAGCCGAACCTGAAGACCCCGGCCACGCTCGAGGCCCTGAAGTTCGCGAAGGCGCTCTACCAGGAGGCCATGACCGACGAGGTGTTCTCCTGGGACGCGTCGTCGAACAACCGGCAGATGCTCGCGGGGAACAGCTCGCTGACGCTCAACGCGATCTCGATCACCCGGACCGGCGAGGCCGAGAAGATCGCGCTCGCGGACCGGATCATGCTGGCCAAGCCCGCGGCCGGGCCGGCCGCCTCGCTCGGCATGATGCATCTCATGAACGCCTACGTGGTCTGGAAGTTCTCGCCCAACATCGACGGCGCGCAGCGCTTCCTCGTCGACCTCGCGGGGCAGTCGGCCGCCGCCTTCGCCGCGAGCGGCTTCTACAACTTCCCCACCTACCCCCAGCTGGTGCCCAACCTCGCGCGCCAGATGTCGCGCGACGCCGCGGGCAGGCCCGCCGACAAGTACGCGGTGCTCGCGGATGCCGCGGATTGGACGATCAACGTCGGCTATCCCGGGTTCGCGAACGCCGCGATCGACGAGATCTGGAAGGGCTGGCTCGTGCCGCGGATGTTCGCCGACACCGCGAGCGGGCGGCTCTCGCCGGAGGCCGCGCTCGACCTCTACGCCGCGCAGGCCGCGACGATCCACGCGAAGTGGCGCGAGCGGGGCAAGGTCTAGCCATGCGGCCGAGGCTTCCCATGCTGCCGCGCCGCGGCGCCCTCGCGCTCGCGGGCGCATGCATCGCCGCGCGGGCCCTGCCCGCGGCCGCCGAGCATGGGCCCGCGCGCACCCACCGCGACGGCCCGCGGCGCATCTTCATCGTCGACAGCTACGACCGCAGCTACATCTGGTCGCAGCAGACCCAGAGGGGCGTCGCGGCCGCGATGCGGCGGCTGGGCTACCTCCACTCCGAGGACGAGGAGCGCCGCCTCGAGCAGGCGGACGCGCTCGAGACGAGCCATGTCTCGATCCGCAAGGCGTGGATGGATACCAAGCGGCGCAACGGCAGGACGGACATCGCCCGCGCGACCGCGCGCATCATGGCGGAGATCCAGGCCTACCGGCCCCACCTCGTCATGCTCGGCGACGACAACGCCGCGAACTTCATCGGCAACCAGCTGCTCGACACGCAGCTTCCCGCCGTCTTCTGGGGCGTCAACGGCCTGCCGCTGAAGTACGGCCTTGTACAGCGCATCGACGCGCCGGGCCGCAACGTCACCGGCGTCTGGCAATCGGGCTACCACAAGGAGAGCCTCGACCTGCTGAAGAAGCTCGTGCCGGGAGCGCAGACCTTCGCCATCCTCGCCTGCGATTCGGAGACGACGCGGCCGAGCATCAAGATGCTCGAGGAACTCGCGGCGCGCGGCACGCTCCCGCTGCGGCTCGTCGGCAAGGTGGCGACCAACTCCTACGCGCTCTGGAAGGAGCGCGCGCTGGACTTCGCCTCCCGCGTCGACGCGATGTTCGTGCTCAACCACGACACGCTGCGCGACGACGACGGAGGCCATGTCGACATGCTCGCGGCCGGCCGCTGGTACCTCGAGAACATCCGGATCCCCGAGGCATCCCAGGAGGACCAGTTCGTCCTCGAGGGCATGCTGCTGACGGCCAACGATTCCGGCTTCAACCAGGGCCACCTCGCGTTCGAGATGGCGCACGACATCCTCCACAAGGGGCTGTCGCCGGCGCGCATGGCCGTGCGCACGCCCGAACGCGGCCCGTACATGGTCAACCGCAACCGCGCGACCCAGCTCGGCATCGACCTCGAGGACGCGATGTACCTGATCGACGAGATCGTGGACACCTCGCGCGCCCTCGGCGACGGCTGATGGCAGCGGCGCGCACGAGGCTGCGCGGCCCCAGCCTGTTCAGCAGGCTGTTCGCGGCGTTCATCGCCTCGGGCATCATCGTCGCCGCGCCGCTCATCTACCTCTCGTGGCGCGCCGCGACCGAGGGCGCCCTGCTGCGGCTCGAGCAGACCGTGGCGCAGCAGCTCGACACGATCGCCCGCGGCTTCGAGCAGGAATTCGCGCTCGGGCTGCTGCGTTCCCTGCGCGCGCTCGAGACCGCGGAGGCGCTCTCCGCCTTCCACCTCTCGCCCGAGGACGAGCGGATCGTCACGACCAAGGGCCTCGAGGGCGCGCTGCTGCGCGTGCAGCAGGACTATCCCTCCTATTCGGGGATCTACTACCTCGACCGCGACGGCGGCCTCGTGAGCGGCGTCGAGGATGGCAGGCGCGGGACGCTCGCGGGCGACAGGGCCGATGCGCTGGCCGGCCCCGGCGCGCTCGCCGGAGCCGTGCGCGCGCCGTTCCGCGAGGTCTTCCAGAAGGTCCGCACGCCCTCGGTGCTCCTGTCCTCCGGCAACATGGAATGGTTCATGCCGCCGCGGGAGGTGTTCGTCGAGGGGCCGTTCTTCGACGAGCGCGGGCGGCTTTCCTTCATCGCGGCACGCGCGACGGTCGACCCGGACAGCGGCAGCTTCGGCGGCGTCCTCGCCATCCGCGTGACGCTCGACGAGTTCGCGAGCAGCATCGCGGCGCTGCGCATCCGCGAGCACAGGCCCGCGAACCTGCTGGACGCCCGCGGCAACACCCTGCTCGCCGGCCTGAAGGTCGAGGGCGACGCGGCGCTGCCGCCGAGCCTGGCCCTGCCGCCGGACTTCGCCGCCCATGTGCGCCTCGCGCGCGCCGAGGAGGGACTCTCCGCGCATGTCGACCTCGCCGTGGTGCCCGGCGTGCAATTCGCGCGCCTGACCTACATGGTCCCGGCCGACCTCATCGCGCGCGACGCGCGGCCCGGCCTCCATTTCATCGCGCCACCGCTGGCGGTCGCGGTCGTGCTCGTCGGCGCGCTCGCCTACTGGATGTCGCGGCGGATCTCCCTGCCCGTCGCGCGCCTGGCGGCGGCGAGCTCGGGCCTCGCGCGCGGCGACGCGCAGGGCCGCGTCGACGTCGTCGCGGGCGGCGAGATCGGCTTGCTGGTCGATGCGTTCAACGACATGGCGACCCGCCTCGAGGGCTCGCAGGCCAGCCGCGCGAGCGCGCTGGGCGTGCTGCGCGAGATGGCGCAGCGCCTCGGCGCGGGGCGCGACGCCCAGGCTGCCGAGCCACCCGCCGACGCCGGCATCGAGCTCGGCGAGGACGTCCGCGACCTGCGGAGCATCGAGCGGCTGCTCAAGCGCCTGCTCGCCGAGCGAGAGGAGACGCTGCGCTCGCTCGAGGAGGCCAAGGAGACCGCCGACAGCGCGAACCTCGCCAAGGACGACTTCCTGGCGACCATGAGCCACGAGATCCGCACGCCGCTCAACGCCCTGATCGGCCTGACCGAGATCATGCAGGCCTCGCCGCGCGACGCCGAGCAGGCGCGCATGCTCGCCACGATGCAGTCCTCGGGCACGCAGCTGATGCAGCTGATCAACGACGTGCTCGACTTCTCGCGCCTGCAGTCCTCGCGCATCGAGCTCGACCCGGGACCGGTCGAGCTCGCGTCCTTCCTCGACCGGACGCTCGCCATGATCGGCGGGCTGCCCGGCGCCTCCAGGCTCGCCATCGGCTTG
Organism: Pseudomonadota bacterium; assembly: GCA_041178225.1. Taxonomy (GTDB): domain Bacteria; phylum Pseudomonadota; class Alphaproteobacteria; order CACIAM-22H2; family CACIAM-22H2; genus CAIOSQ01. The sequence goes on from JBEGVV010000049.1 coordinate 23,143, forward strand.
CAGCTGTCCCCGGACCTGCCGGGGCGCATCGTCGTGGCGGAGGCGCGGCTCGCGCAGATCCTCATCAACCTGCTCGGCAACGCCGTGAAGTTCACGCCCTCCGGCCGCGTCGACCTCGTCGTCTCGCGCGGCGCCGAGGGCCCGTCCGGCCCGACGATCCGCTTCGAGGTGCGGGACACCGGGATCGGGATCCCGCGCGACTTCGTCGACCATGTCTTCGAGCCCTTCCGCCAGGCGCGCTCGCAGAGGCTGCGGCCGCACGCGGGCACGGGCCTCGGCCTGTCGATCTGCCGTCGCCTCGCGCAGGCGATGGATGGCGCGCTCGAGCTCGCGCGCACCGGGCCCGATGGCTCCAGCTTCGTGCTCTCGCTGCCGCTCGTCGCCGCTGCGCCAGCGCCGGCGCAGGCGCCCGCTTCCCCGGCGATGGGCGAGGCCGGGTCGGGGCTGCGGATCCTCGTCGCCGAGGACACGGCGGCCAGCCAGCTCGTCATCCGCCTGATGCTCGAGCGTCTTGGCCATTCCGTCGAGATCGTCGAGGACGGGCAGGAGGCGGTGGAGGCATTCGCGCGCGGCGGCTTCGACGCGGTCTTCCTCGACCTGCAGATGCCCCGGATGGATGGCTACGAGGCGGCGCGCGCGATCCGCGCCAGCGGCCCGGCCGGCGCCTCGGTGCCGCTGGTGGCGCTCACCGCGTTCTCGCAGCCCGCCGAGCGCGAGCGCGCGCAGGCGAGCGGCTTCTCGCAGTTCGTCTCCAAGCCCGTGCGCATGGCGCAGCTCGACGAGGCCATCCGCCACCTGCAGGTGGGCCAGCGCGCACCCTAGGTCGGCGGGCGGGAATTGCCTGCGCCGCCCGGCTGGTCTAGGTGGACGCGCTCCGGACGTCATGGCGCGGGGCCACATGCGGCGAATCTGCATCCTCGAGAACGACACGATCTCGCAGCGGATCGTCCCCGGCCTCCCGCGCTTCGCCACGCTCTACGAACGCCTGCTGCGCGAGGGCGGCGGCGGAGACTGGAGCTTCGAGGCCTTCCACGTGCCAGCCGGCGAGTACCCGGCGAGCTTCGACGGGTTCGACGCCATCGTCCTCACGGGCAGCCGCCACGATGCCTTCGGCGACGATCCGTGGATCGTCGACCTGCGCGCGCGCGTGCGCGCCCTGGTCGACGCGCGCCGCAAGGTGGTGGGCATCTGCTTCGGGCACCAGCTCGTGGCGCATTGCCTCGGCGCTCCTGTCGGGCGCGCGCCCGGCGGCTGGCACGCCGGGCGCTTCGACTACGACTGGCACGGACCGGTCGCGGGCGCCGGTGCGCTGCCGTCGCGCCTTGGCCTGCATGCCGTCCACCAGGACCAGGTCCTCGCGCTGCCGGAAGGCGCGCGCCTCCTCGCCTCCAGCCCGACCTGCCCCGTCGCCGCCTTCGCGCTCGGCGACCACGTGCTCGCGATGCAGCAGCACCCGGAATTCGATGGCGGGATCGTCGCCAACCTGCTCGAGCTGCTGCGCCCCGCGCTCGGCGAGGATGCCTACGCGACCGGCCGGCGCAGCCTCGCGCCCAGCCACGACGGCGCGCGGCTGGGCGTGGCGATCGCGTCCTTCGTCGCCGCGACGGGCTAGCGCGCGGCGAAGCGCGCGTCGCCCTCGAGCGGGTAGAGCGGCACGCGACGGTTGCGGTAGGCGAAGGTCGACAGGTCGGCCGTCGTCACGCCGGCCGTCGCGACCCAGATCATCTCCCGCGCGATGGGCTCCATCGCCGGCCGCGGCGAGTGGACGCCCTTGGCGACGATGACCTTCATGCGCGTCGGCTCGATGCCGATCGAGCGGAACTGCTGCAGGCTCGAGGAGCCCGCGGGCTCGGTGGTCAGCAGGATCGCGTAGCCGTCGTCGGTCGCGATCGCGGCGCTGGGGCCGTCGTCGTAGAACCGGAAGCCGCCATGGCTGGGGCCCGTCTCCTCGTAGCGGCCGTCGGACAGGCCGGTTACCACGCCCTCCACCGCGAAGGGCGCGCCATGCCGCCCATCGATCCGTCCGCCGACGGCGATCCGCACGCGCCCGCCGACGCCGGCCGCCTGGCAGGCCCTGACGCCCTCGGCGTCGCATAGCCCCTGCAGCAGGTCGCGCACGCCAAGCCGCCGCGCGGCATGGAGGATGAAAGTCGAATCCCCGGGGCTTCCGCCGCCGACATTGTCGCCGACGTCGAAGAGCACGACCGGCCCCGCGGGCGCGGCCTTCGCGCGGGCGAGCGCCTCCTCGACCGGCGTGCCGCCCTGGTTGAGCGCCGCGCGCAGCGACCAGGCCGCCTGCGCGAGCCGCTCGGCGACGTCGTCGGCGAGCGCCTGGTCGCCATCGGCGACGGCGACGAAGGACATCCCCATCTCCGCGACGTCCGCGTAGGGATAGCCCTCGACGACGCTGACGGAGAGGACGCCCGGGCGCGCGCGCTGCACGGCGGCGACGCGCAGCAGCTCGGACATCGGGTGGTCGCTCGTGCCCTGGTTCAGGATGTTCACGAGCACCGGCGGCATGCGCAGCGCCGAGCGCGGCCGGACCTCGCCGCGAACCATCCGGACCACGAGGCGCGCGCAATGCAGCGCCTGCTCGCGCGCGTCGACATGCGGGTTCGTCTGGTAGACCGTCGTGACATCCGCGTTGGCGACCATCTGCGGCGAGATGTTGGCGTGCATGTCGAGCGCGAGCCCGATCGGCACCTTCGGGCCGACCAGCGCGCGCACGCGGCGCACGAGCTCGCCATCGGCGTCGGGCCATGTCTCGGAGACCGCCGCGCCGTGCTGGGGCAGCAGCACCGCGTCCCAGGGGCCGCCGTCGCGGATCGCCCCGACGATCCGGTCGAGGATGTGGGAGATCGCCTCGTGCGTCATGGCGCCCATCGGCGTCAGTCGGGTGAAGACCAGCGGCACCAGCTCGACCTCCGGGTCCTCCTTCGCGGCCGCGAAGAAGCCCGCGAGCGTCGACTGCGAGCTCTCGTACTCGGCGCGGATCGCGTCGCCCTCGAGGATGCCCGAGGCGCGCCAGCGGTCGAGGCTCGCCGGCACCGTCGAGAAGGTGTTGGATTCGTGCTGGAAGCCCGCCGTGGCGATACGGATCATGCCCCTGTCCCTCCCCTGGACGACGGCGAGGATGCACCGCCGCGCGTGCGTCGGCAAAGCGCGCGGACGGGCCGGTTCGCGCGGCGAAACAGGGGATGCAGCGTTTCACCGCCGCGGGATAGCCTGAGGGCCGTTTTCCATCGGGGGAGGGAAGGCATGTACGAACCGGCTCATGGCGTCGCCATTCTCGCGCGGCGCGACGCGCTCAGGCTCGCGCTCGCCACCGGGGCGCTCGGGCTCGCCGGCCCGGCTCTCGCCCAGGGTGCACCCAGGCGAGGGGGCAGGCTGACCATCGGCGCCGACGCCGACCCGATCGGCCTCGACCCGGTCACCATCACGGCCTTCTCGTCCTACGACTTCACCTCGCTGCTCTATACCGGCCTGCTGCGCTGGAACGCGGAGATGAAGGTCGAGCCGGACCTCGCCACGGGCTTCGAGCAGCCCGACGACAGGACCTATGTCTTCCGGCTGCGCGACGGCGTGAAGTTCCACAACGGCCAGGCCTTCGACGCCGGGGACGTCAAGCACACCTTCGACCGCATCCTGGCCCCGGCCAGCGCCAGCCCGAGCGCGACGATCTTCGCGAGCGTGAAGTCGGTGACGGTCGTCGACCGGCTCACCGTGCGCTTCGACCTGCACGCGCCGAGCGCCGCGTTCCTGAGCTACCTCGCCACCAACCCGACCGGGGCGATCGTGCCGCGCGGCGTCGAGGGGCTGAACACCGCTCCCGTCGGCACCGGGCCCTTCTCCTTCGTGTCCTACGAGCCGAACCAGCAATTCGTCCTCAAGGGCAATCCCGACTACTACGAGCGCGGGCAGCCCTATCTCGACCAGGTCGTCTTCCGCTTCTTCAAGGACCAGGCCTCGCTGACCTCGGCGCTGCGCTCGCGCGCGATCGACATGACCTGGTTCAAGGACCCGAAGGTCTCCGCGCAGGTCGTGCGCACCTCGCCGGACCTGGTCTCCGCGCCCGGCAAGACGACGCGCACCTTCCCGGTCTGGATCAACATGAAGGCGCCGCCGCTCTCCGACGTGCGCGTGCGCCGCGCGCTCAGCCTCGCCACCGACCGCGCCGCCTGCCTGCAGACCGTGCTCGGCGGCTCGGGCAAGGTCGCCGCGATGGTGCCGGAGAGCCATGTCGGCGGGTACGACGGCGTCGGCGAGATGCCCTACTACAGGACCGACGCCGCGGCGGCGCGCAGGCTGCTCGCCGAGGCGGGCCACCCGAACGGCATCGACCTCGGCGACTACCTCGTGGTCGCGGCCAACCCGCTCGACGTCGCCTGCGCCCAGATCCTGCAGCAGCAATGGGCGGCGGCAGGCATCAAGGTCGCGATCAAGCCGATGGAGACCGCGCCGCTGATCGCGATGTGGCTCAAGGGCGAGTACCCGACGCTGCTGTCGGTCGCCCTGAGCTGGAGCCCGGATCCCGACGCCATCGTCTCGCGCATCAGCTCGATGCACCCGCAAGGCAAGGGCGCGGGCATGGCCGACGCCACCCTGGACGCGATGATCGTCGCGGCGCGCAGCATCCTCGACCGCGGCAAGCGGGCCGAGGCCTACATGGCGATCCAGCGCCACGTCGCCGAGAACGCCTACTGCCTCGACATCTACCAGTACCCGCTGCGCTGGGAGGCGTGGTGGAGCTACGCCAAGGGCTACGTGCCGCTCGCGGCCAACATCCGCAGCTTCGTGCGCACGGCCTGGATCGACAAGTGAACGGCGATGCGGCCGGCGCCTGAGCGGGCGCCGGCGACCGGGACGGCGACGGGAGGCGGGGCGCCATGATGCGCATGGTGGCGCTGCGCCTCCTGCTCACCCTGCCGATCCTGCTGGGCGTGTCGATCGTCGCCTTCGTGCTGATGCGCGCCCTGCCCGGCGACTTCGCGCAGGCCTCGGCCGGCACCACGACGATCTCGCCCGAGGCGCTCGACCAGCTCCGGCGCAACCTCGGCCTCGACCGGCCCGTCTGGGAGCAATACCTCGCCTGGCTCGCGCGCGCCCTGTCCGGCGACCTCGGCACGTCCTTCGCGACGAAGCGCCCCGTCCTGGGCGAGCTCGTGCCGCGCTTCATGGTGACCGCCGAGCTGACGCTGGTCGCCGGCGGCATGGCCCTCGCCCTCGGCGGCGCCACCGGCCTCGCCTCGGCGCGCCTGCGCGGGCGCGTGGAATGGATCGTGCGGGGCTGGAACAGCCTGCTGCTCGCCGTGCCCAACTTCGTCGTCGCGACGCTGGTCGTCCTGCTCTTCGGCCTCTACTTCCCGACCATCGGCATCTTCAACTACGTGCCCTTCGCGACCGACCCTCTGGGCAACCTCGCGAGCATGGTCCTGCCCGGGATCTCGCTCGCGCTGACGGTGTCGGTGACGATCTCGGAGAACACGCGCGCGGCCATCCTCGAGGTCGCGAGCCAGGACTACGTCATGGTGGCCCGCGCAAAGGGACTGTCGCGCGGCACGATCCTGCGCGACTACCTCGGGCGCAACGCGCTGACGCCGGTGATCACGGTCGCCGGGCTGCAGCTCGCGGCGCTGCTCGGCGGCTCGATCCTCATCGAGACGATCTTCACCATCCCCGGCATGGGCCAGTACCTCTTCGACTCCGTCACGACCCGCGACTACCCGGCGATCCAGGGCATCGTCCTCGTCGCCGCGACGGTGGTCCTGCTGGTCAACGTCGCGGTCGACATCGCCTATGCGCGCGTCGACGCCAGGGTCTCCTATGATTGAGGCCTTCCGCCGCCCCGGCCAGCGCGGCCGCACGATGGTGGCCATCGGGCTGGCGATGCTGCTCGTGCTGCTGCTGGTCGTCGCGCTCGGCCCCTCGATCGCGCCCTACGATCCCACGCGCACCTCGCCGGATTCGCTCGCGGGGCCCAGCGCCGCCCACCTGCTCGGCACGGACTCGATCGGGCGCGACCTGCTCAGCCGCCTGATCGTCGGGGGCCGCGGGACGCTGCTGATCACCTTCGTCGCGGTCGCGATGGCGCTGTCGGCGGGCCTCGTGCTCGGCCTGGCGTCGGGCTATGTCGGCGGCAAGCTCGACCTCGTGGTCATGCGCGTGCTCGACGTGGTCTTCGCCTTCCCCGTCTTCCTGCTGGCGATCGCCGTGGTCGCCGCGCTCGGGCCGACGGTGCGCAACCTCGTCATCACCATCGCCATCGTCTATACGCCGACCATGGCGCGCGTCGTCCGCGGGCCGGTGCTGGGCGTCAAGCGCTGGGACCATGTCGAGGCCGCGCGCAGCGTCGGCGTGGGCGAGCTGTCCATCGCGCTGCGCCACGTCCTGCCCCTGGTCGTCTCTCCGATCCTGGTGCAGACCAGCCTCACGCTCGCGAACACGATCTTCACCGTCACCGCGCTGTCCTTCCTCGGCCTCGGCCCGCCGCCGCCGGACCCCAACTGGGGGAGCATGCTCGCCGACGCGCGGCAGTTCATGGAGCTTGCGCCGCTCACGGTCGTCGCCCCGGCCTGCGCCATCGTCTTCGCGTCCCTCACCTTCGTCGTGCTGGCGAACGGCCTGCGCGAGCTCCTCGACGTGGGTGGCCGGTGACCGCCGCGCCCGGTGGCAAGCTGCTCTCCGTGCGCGGCCTCACCGCCGCCTTCGGGCGCGCGGGCGGCGGGACCCCGGTGGTGCGCGGCATCTCCTTCGACGTCGCGCCGGGCGAGGCGATCGGCTTCGTCGGCGAGTCCGGCTGCGGCAAGAGCGTGACGGCGCGCGCGATCATGCGCCTCGCCCCCGAGGGCTCCTCGCTCGTGCTCGGCGGCAGCATCCTCCATGGCGGGCAGGACCTGCTCCGCCTCGACGAGGCCGCCATGCGCGCCATCCGCGGCCGGCGCATCGCGATGGTCTTCCAGGACCCGATGTCCTCGCTCAACCCCGTGATGACGGTCGGCGCGCAGATCGACGACATGCTGCGCCGCCATGCCGGGCTCGGCGCGCGCGCCGCGCGGCGCCGCACCATCGAGCTGCTCGGGCTGGTGGGCATCCGCGACCCGTCGACGCGCGCCGACGACCACCCGCACCAGTTCTCCGGCGGCATGCGCCAGCGCGTGATGATCGCGATGGCCGTGTCCTGCCAGCCGGACCTGCTGATCGCCGACGAGCCGACCACCGCGCTCGACGTCACGGTCCAGGCACAGATCCTGCGGCTGCTCGCGCGGCTGCGCCGCGAGCTCGGCATGGCGCTGATGCTCATCACGCATGATTTCGGCGTGATCGCGGGGATGGTCGAGCGCGTCCATGTCATGCATGCCGGCGAGATCGTCGAGCATGGCGACGTGGACGCGATCTTCGCGACGCCCTCGCATCCCTGCACGCGGGCGCTGCTCGCCGCGGTGCCGCGGCTCGACGGCGCGGGGCGCGTCGCGTGACCGGGCGCGCGACGCCGCCGGCCGGGCCGCTGCTGAGCGTGCGCGACCTGCAGGTCACCTTCCCGGCGCGGCGCGGCCGGCCGCCGGTGCGCGCGGTCGACGGCGTCTCCTTCGACATCGCCGCCGGCGAGACGCTCGGGCTGGTCGGCGAGTCCGGCTCGGGCAAGACCACGACCGGGCGCGCGATCCTCCAGCTCCAGCCCGCGAGCGGCGGGTCGGTGCGCCTGCTCGGGCGCGAGTTGGGCGGGCTCGGCGCGCGCGAGATGCGCGCGATGCGCCGCCACATGCAGTTCGTCCTCCAGAACCCCTATTCGAGCCTGCATCCGCGCATGACGGTGGCGCGCATCCTCGCGGAGCCGCTGGCCGTGCATCGCACGGTGGCAAGGCAGGACGTGCCCGCGCGCATCGCCGAGCTGCTGCGGCTGGTCGGCCTCGACCCCGCGATGGCGGCGCGCTACCCGCACGAGTTCTCGGGCGGGCAGCGCCAGCGCATCGTCATCGCGCGCGCCCTCGCGGTGGATCCCGGCTTCGTCGTCTGCGACGAACCGGTCTCGGCGCTCGACGTGCGCACGCAGGCGCAGATCGTCGACCTGCTGCGCGGGCTGCAGGAGCGCCTTGGCCTGTCCTGCCTGTTCATCGCCCACGACCTCGCCGTGGTGCGCAGCGTCGCGCACCGCGTGGCGGTGATGTATGCCGGTCGCATCGTCGAGATCGGCGACGCGGCGCGCGTCTATGCCTCGCCCGTGCATCCCTACACGCGCAACCTCCTGGACTCGGTTCCGGTCCCCGACCCGGCGAGGCAGCGCGCGCGACTTGCCGCGCCCTTCGTCGAGCCAGATTTCCGCGGCCGCGAGGGCGTCGCCGGCCCCTGCCCGTTCGGCGAGGACCACGCGGCGACCGGGACGCCGGAGATGCACGAGGTGGCGCCCGGCCACCTCGTCTCGTGCAGGTTCTGGCCGCCCGGGGAGCATCCCCCGCGCAGCCTCCCTGCGTGCCGGTGAGGTCCTTGCCGGGCCAGGCGCGCGGCGCGAACATGCGCCGACAAGGCGGAGGCCGCGGATGCGCGAGATCGACCTGCTGGTGGAGGCCGAGTTCCTCTACCCGGTGAGCGAGGGCAACCCGATCATCCATGGCGGCGAGGTCGCGATATCCGGCGACCGGATCGTCCATGCCGGGCCGGCGATGCCGCCTGGCACGTGGAAGCCCGCGCGCAGGCTCGGCGGCCGCGGCAAGGCGGTGCTGCCCGGCTTCGTCAACTGCCACAGCCACGCCGCGTCGATCGTCTTCCGCAGCCAGACCGACGACCGCGCCGCGCGCTCGGCGCTCTTCGACGTCGCCTTCCGCATGGAGAAGGACATCGGCGACGAGGAATGGGCGATGCTCGCGGAGGTCGGCTGCGCCGACATGCTGCGCGCCGGCATCACCACCATCAACGACATCTGGTACGCGCCGTGGCACCTCGCCGCCACCGTCGAGCGCTGCGGCCTGCGCGCGCAGGTCGCGCACAAGGTCTTCGACGTCCACCTGGAGGAACTCCACCGGGGCGACTGGACGCACCACGCGGCGCGCGGCGAGGCGCGGCTGCGCGACGGCGTCGACTTCGTCGCGCGCTGGCACGGCGCCGCGGGCGGGCGGATCGGCGGCCGCATCGGCACGCACGCGACAGATACCTGCGCGCCCGGGCTGCTGCGCGAGGCGCGCGCCGAGGCGACGCGGCTGGGCGTCGGCATGCACATCCACGCGGCGCAGAGCGCGGGCGAGGTCGAGCGCATCCTCGCCGCCCATGGCTGCGGCCCGCTCGAGCACCTGCGCGACACCGGCATGCTCGCGCCCGACGTGGTGGTCGCGCACCTGACCCTGGCGACCGACGCCGACCTCGACGCCATGCGCGAGACGGGCGCGCGCCATGCCCATTGCCCGACCATCTACCCGCGGCGCGGCCGCTACCCGCGGCTCGACGCGATCCTCGCCCGCGGCATCCCGACCGGCTTCGGCACGGACTGGATGCAGAACGATCCGTTCGAGGGAATGCGCAACGCCATGAACGCCATGCGCCTGCTCCACGGCGATCCCGAGGCGCTGGGATGCGCCGATGCGATCTGGCTGCACACGATGGGCGCCGCGCGCGCCATGGGCCTCGACCACGAGATCGGCTCGCTCGAGCCCGGCAAGAAGGCCGACCTCGTCGTCGTCGACATCGACCGCCCGCACCTCCAGCCCTATTACGGCGCCCACGCGGCGCTGGCCTTCTACGCGCGCGCGAGCGACGTCGAGGCAAGCGTCGTCGATGGCCGCGTCGTGCTCGAGGATGGGCGCCCCGTCCTGCTCGACGAGCAGCGCGCCCTCGCGGCGCTCGCCCCGCGCGTCCCCGCGTGGCGCGGCCAGCTCTCCGCGCTGGGCAGCCGCGCCGTCTTCGGGCCGGGATGCGCCTGCTGCGGGTGACGGCGCTGATGCGCTAGCCTCCCGCGCATGGGACGCAAGCCACTCACGGGCCCCGATGCCTGGCACGGGCGCGACATCGCCGCGTCGCGGCGCTGGATCCGCGACATCGACGCGGCGATGGCCGCGCGCCTCGCGGCCGCCGTCGCCGCGCTGCGCGGCAAGCCCTGGCAGGAGGTCGCGCGCGGGGACATCGACGTCCCCGGGCTCGATGCGCTGCTGCAGGACATCGCGGCGGAACTCGAGCAGGGCTGCGGCATCGTCAAGCTGCGCGGGCTGCCGGTCGATCGCCTCGGCGAGGACGACCTGCGGCGCCTGCTCTTCGGCATCGGCGCGCGGCTTGGCATGCCACGCTTCCAGAACCGCAGCGGCGAGCTGATGCGCGCGATCCGCGACGAGGGCGCCCATGTCGGCCGCACCTACGGCCAGATAGAGGGCGCCGGCGCGGGCAAGCCCTTCCTGTCCTCCTACGCGCGCACGCTGACCAATGGCGCGCTGCGCTTCCATACCGACCGGACCGACGTGGTCGGGCTCCTCTGCGTGCGCCAGGCCCGCGCGGGCGGCACCAGCCGCCTCGTCTCCACGCCCGCGCTCCACAACGCGATGCTGGAGCGCCGTCCCGACCTGCTCGAGGAGCTCTTCGGCGACTACTGGCGCAGCCGCTTCGGCGAGGAGGGCGAGACGCGCGACAGCGTCTACCGCCTGCCGGTCTTCGGCCTGCGCGATGGCCACTTCACCTCGCATTTCTCGCTGACCTTCATCGAGGCCGCGCAGCTGGTCGATGGCGTCCCGCGGCTGACGCCGCGACAGCAGGAGGCGATCGACATGCTGCTCGCGCTCGCCGACGAGTTCTGCTTCGAGATGGTGCTGGAGCCGGGCGACCTGCAGCTCATCAACAGCCACGTCACCTACCACGGCCGCACGCCCTTCGAGGACGACGCCGCGAGCGGGCGCGACCGGCTGCTGCTGCGGATCTGGCTGTCGATGCCAGGCAACCGCCCGCTCCCCGAGGGCCACGAGGTCCTCTGGGGCGAGGTCGAGGCCGGCAGGCCGCGCGGCGGCATCCGCCAGTCGGTGGCGGCCGCCAGCGCCTGACGAGGCGCGGCGCCCGCCGCGCGCGCCAGCGACGACCGCCGCATTCCGGGGCGATCGAGGGCGCGCCACGAACCGTATCGGAACATTCTGCGCGACCGCGCGTTTGGCGAGGCTGCCCGCGCGGGACGATAGTCCCCACGAGGGAAATGGACTTGCGCGCATGCCGCCACGTCCATCTCCACCGACGCTCCGGCACCTTCCCGTGCCGCGATGCCGCAGCAGCCTGGGGGGATCGATCCGATGGACGAGCGGAATGGGGCGCGGCTGCCCTATCGACGGATGCTTGCGCTCATGCGCTACCGCGGCCTCGTCGGCGGCGAAGCAGCCGATGCCATGGCCGAGCAGCAGAGGCAGTTCGAGGACGTCGTCGGGAAGATGCTCGAGGACCATGCCCGCGCCGTCGAGCGCCTGACGGCGCAGGCCGTGTCCCAGATACCCAACCAGGCGGCGCGGGACCTCGTGTCCGGCACGATCGGCGCCCAGTTCGAGATGCAGCGCCAGGCCATGGAGATCGCGCTCCGCCAGGCCGAGGACATGGCCTCGCACGCATGGCGAGCCCATGGCGAGTTCGCTGCCCTGCTGGGACGTCCAGGCCTCGCGGCGGCCTCGCGCGAGCCGCGGAAGTGAGCGCGTCCCCCAAGCCCTCCAGCACCACCAGGAAGCGCCTCAACATCGCCCTCCAGGGCGGTGGCGCGCATGGCGCCTATGCATGGGGCGTCCTCGACCGGCTCCTCGAGGAGGAAAGCATCGAGATCACGGGCCTGTGCGGCACGTCGGCGGGCGCCATGAACGCGGCCGTCGTGGCGTACGGCCTGGCGAAGGGCGGCAACGCGGGCGCGCGCGAGGCCCTGGCGACCTTCTGGACGCGCATCTCGGAGGCCGCGAAGCAAGGCCCGCTGCAGCCATCCTTCATGGACAGGATGATCGGGACGGGCAACCTGGACTTCTCGCCCGGCTGGATGTTCCTCGACTTCATCGGGCGGCTGTTCTCGCCGTACCAGCTCAACCCCGGGAACATCAATCCGCTGCGCGACGTGCTGCAGGGCTGCGTCGACTTCGAGTTCCTCAGGCGCAACGCGGTCGCGAAGCTCTTCGTCTGCGCGTCGAACGTCACGACGGGCCGGCACCGCGTGTTCCAGGACGAGGAGGTCGGGGTCGACGCGGTCCTGGCCTCCGCGTGCCTGCCCTTCCTGTTCCAGGCCGTCGAGATCGACGGGCAGCACTACTGGGACGGCGGCTACATGGGCAACCCGCCGCTGTATCCGCTCTTCTACAACACGGACACGCCCGACGTGCTGATCGTCCAGATCAACCCGGTGTCGATCCCCGAGGTGCCGCGCACCGCGCAGGCGATCCTCGACCGGATCAACACGCTCAGCTTCAACTCGAGCCTGATGCGCGAGCTCCGCGCGATCCACTTCGTCACGAAGCTGATCGACAAGGGGTTCACGGACGGCGGGCGCCTCCGGCGCATCTACATCCACACGGTCGACGCCGAGGAGCATCTCTCGCGCCTTGGCGTCTCCTCCAAGCTCAACGCCGACATCGCGTTCCTGCGCAGCCTCCACGAGGTTGGCCGCGCGAAGGCGGACGCGTTCCTGCGCGACCACGCCGACAAGATCGGCGTCATGTCCTCGACCGACATCGAGGCGAAATTCCTCTAGGAGGCCCACGACATGAACAAGGAAGAGGTCCTGCGCCTCCCCTCGATGCCCGCCGCCAGCCCGAGCTATCCGTTCGGGCCCTATCGGTTCGTGAACCGCGAGTACTTCATCGTCGTCTACGAGTCCGATCCGCGGGCGGTGCGCGCGGCCGTGCCCGAGCCGCTCCAGCCCGTCCCGGAAGGGCTCGTCTTCTACGAGTGGATCCGCATGCCCGACAGCTCGGGCTTCGGCGACTACACGGAATCGGGCGTCGTCATCCCGTGCACCTACAAGGGGCAGCCCTGCAACTTCGTCTCGCAGATGTACCTCGACTGCGAGCCGCCGATCGCCGCGGGCCGCGAGATCTGGGGCTTCCCCAAGAAATACGGAAACCCGAGGCTGGAGATCACGTCCGACACGCTCACCGGGACGCTGTCCTACGCAGGCCAGACCGTCGCCATGGGCACCATGGCGTACAAGCACGAGAGCCTGTCGCGCGAGCCGGCCAAGACGATCTCCTCGCTCACCAAGACGCAGGTCAACCTGAAGCTCATCCCGGACGTCGACGGGAAGCCGAAGATCGCGCAACTCGTCCGCTACGCGCTGGCCGACATCACGGTCAAGGGGTCGTGGACCGGTCCCGCGCGGCTCAGCCTCGTCCCGCACGTGAACGCGCCCGTCGCCGACCTGCCGGTCCGCAGCGTGCTCGGCGGCCGCCACTTCGTCGCCGACCTCACGCTGCCCTACGGCAGCGTGCTGCACGACTACCTGGCGTGACGCGGCGGCCGCGATGACTGGCGACGACCGCAAGCTCCCGCCGCGGCGCGAGCCGATCCCGGCGGAGTGGGAGAAGCTCGCCGAGCCGCTGCGCAAGCTGGCGCGGGAGAACCCGGATGCGTTCGCCGAGGCCCTGCGCGGCCTCATCGCCGCAAGGCCCGGAAGGCAATAGCCGTCCCCGGCGGGGGATGAACCAAGTCAACAGGAGGACAGCAATGCTAGACGGCAAGGTCGCCATCGTCACCGGTTCAACCAGCGGCATCGGGCTCGGGATCGCCGAGGCCTTCGCCGGCGCCGGCGCGGGCGTCGTCCTGAACGGGTTCGGCGACGCCGCCGCGATCGAGGCGACGCGCTCGGGCGTCGCCTCGCGCCACGGCGTGAAGGTGACCTATTCCGGGGCGGACATGTCGAAGCCAGCGGCCATCGCGGGCATGGTGGCGGACGCGATCCGCGACCACGGGAAGGTCGACATCCTCGTCAACAACGCGGGCATCCAGTTCGTGGCGCCGATCGACGAGTTCCCCGAGGCGAAGTGGGATGCGATCCTCGCGATCAACCTGTCCTCGGCCTTCCACGCGACCAAGGCGGTGCTGCCCGGCATGAAGCAGCGCAAGTGGGGGCGGATCATCAACGTCGCCTCCGCCCACGGCCTCGTGGCGTCGGCGTTCAAGTCGGCCTATGTCGCCGCCAAGCACGGCGTCGTCGGACTGACGAAGGTGACCGCGATGGAGACCGCCGAGGACGGCATCACCTGCAACGCGATCTGCCCGGGCTATGTCTGGACGCCGCTCGTGCAGAAGCAGATCCCCGAGCAGGCGAAGGCGCATGGCATGTCCGAGGAGGAGGTCGTGCGCAAGGTCCTGCTCGCGAACCAGCCGAACAAGCGCTTCGCGACGGTCGAGGAGATGGGCGCGCTGGCCGTGTTCCTCTGCTCCCAGGGCGCGGCGTCGATGACCGGGGCCGCCCTGCCCGTCGACGGCGGCTGGACGGCGCACTGACGCGAGGCGCGCGCGCCGCAAGCGCGGCGCCGCGCCCCTCAACCGCCCGCGTGCAGGCCGGGGGCTTCCTGGCCGGTGCTCGCGACGTACTCGGTGTACCCGCCGCCATATTCGCGCGCGCCGTCGGCGACGAGCTCGAGCACGCGGTTCGAGAGCGCCGCGAGGAAGCGGCGGTCATGCGAGACGAAGAGCATCGCGCCCTCGTAGGAAGCGAGCGCGGCGACCAGCATCTCCTTGGTCGCCATGTCGAGGTGGTTGGTCGGCTCGTCGAGGACGAGGAAGTTCGGCGGGTCGTAGAGCATGCGCGCCATGACGAGGCGGGCCTTCTCGCCGCCCGAGAGCACGCGGCACTTCTTCTCGACCTCGTCGCCGGAGAAGCCGAAGCAGCCCGCGAGCGTGCGCAGCGAGCCCTGGTTGGCGCGCGGGAAGGCGTCCTCGAGGGATTCGAGCACGGTGCGGTCGCCCGCCAGCAGCTCCATCGCGTGCTGCGCGAAGTAGCCCATCCTGACGCTGCCCCCGACGGTGACGCTGCCCGCGTCGGGCTGCGCCGTGCCCGCGACCAGCTTGAGCAGCGTCGACTTGCCGGCGCCGTTGACGCCCAGCACGCACCAGCGCTCGCGACGCCGGATGCGGAAGTCCAGGCCTTCGTAGATGGCGCGGCTGCCGTAGCGCTTGGCCACGCCGCGCAGGATCGCGACGTCGTCGCCCGAGCGCGGCGCGGCAGGGAACTCGAAGGAGACGGACTGGCGCCGCTTGGGCGGCTCGACGCGCTCGATCTTCTCCAGCTTCTTCACGCGGCTCTGCACCTGCGCGGCGTGCGAGGCGCGCGCCTTGAACCTCTCGATGAAGGAGATCTCCTTGGCGAGCATCGCCTGCTGGCGCTCGAACTGCGCCTGGGCCTGGCGCTCGTCGATGGCGCGCTGGCGCTCGTAGAACTCGTAGTCGCCCGAATAGGACTTGAGCTCGCCGCCGTCGATCTCGATCACCTTGGAGACGACGCGGTTCATGAACTCGCGGTCGTGCGAGGTCATCAGCAGCGCGCCCTCGTGCGCGGCGAGGAAGCCCTCGAGCCAGATCAGGCTCTCGATGTCGAGGTGGTTGCTCGGCTCGTCGAGCAGCATGACGTCGGGGCGCATGAGCAGGATGCGCGCCAGCGCGACGCGCATCTTCCAGCCGCCGGACAGCACGCCGACGTCGCCATCCATCATGCTGGCGGAGAAGCTCAGCCCCGCGAGGATCTCTCGCGCGCGCGCCTCGAGCGCGTAGCCACCGAGTTCCTCGAACCGGGCCTGCACCTCGCCATAGCGCTCGACCACCGCCTCGAGCTCGTCCGCGCGCGCCGGGTCCTCCATCGCGGCCTCCAGCGCGCGCAGCTCGGACGCCACCGCGCTGACCGCGCCGGCGCCCTCCATGACCTCCGCGACGGCGCTGCGCCCCGCCATCTCGCCGACGTCCTGCCCGAACAGGCCGACCGTCGTGCCTCGGTCCACGATCACCTGCCCCTCGTCGGGCTGCTCCTCGCCGGTGATCATCCGGAACAGCGTGGACTTGCCCGCGCCGTTGGGGCCGACCAGCCCGACCTTCTCGCCGCGCTGCAGCGCGGCCGACGCCTCGAGGAAGAGGATCTGGCGGCCATTGCGCTTGCTGATGCTGTCGAGGCGGATCATGGGGACCTGGAGCGATGGGGCGGGAGGCCGGTCGCGGCCGCGCGGGGCTGCCGCTTAGCCCAAGTCGCGCCGCGGCGGAAGCGCCACCTTCCCACGGCGCGGCGGCGCGCTAGGATGCCACCCGGGGCCGGGGACGGAGGACGCGATGCAGGGCAGCGGGACGACGACGCGCGACGCGCGGGGCGACTGGCGACCGGCCGAGCCGATCGCGCTGCCGCCGACCATCGCCTGGCCGCCGCGGCCACGCGCCATCGCGCGCTGGCTCCTCGGCTTCCCGGGCTATCTCTGGCCGATGAACGCGCTCTGGCTGGCCACGACGCTGGCCACCTGGGCCTGGCTGACGCCCGACCTCGCGACCATGCGCCAGTTCGAGGCGGGATGGATCGCGGCGATCCTGCTGCGCAACCTCGCGCTGGTCTCGCTGCTCTTCGGCGGGCTGCATCTCTACTTCAACGTCCTGCGCCTGCAGGGCGACGAGCGGCGCTTCTCGACGCAGCCGCTGGCCAGGGGCAGCGCGCGCTTCCTCTTCCGCGACCAGGTCCTGGACAACATGGCGCGCACCCTCGGCGTGGGCGTGCCGACGATCACGGCCTGGGAGGCGCTCACCTGGTGGCTCTTCGCCAATGGCCATGTCGGCGTGGTCGGGCCCGAGACAAGCCCTCTCGCCTTCTGGGCCTGGTTCGCCTTCCTGCTGCTGGCCGCGCCGGTGATCCACGCCGTGCATTTCTACTTCGTGCACCGCCTGCTGCACTGGAAGCCGCTCTACCGGCACGTCCACTCCGTCCACCACCTCAACGTCGAGGTCGGGCCGTGGTCGGGCCTCGCGATGCACCCGGTCGAGCAGGTGCTCTACTTCTCGACGGTGGTCGTGCAGTGGCTGCTGGCGCTGCACCCGCTGAACGCGCTGTTCCAGATCCACGTCGCGGCGTTCAGCCCCGCGCTCGGGCATAGCGGCTTCGAGAAGCTGATGATCGGCCGCAGGCTCGGCGTCGACAGCGGAAACTACTTCCACTACCTCCACCACCGGTACTTCGAGTGCAACTACGGCGGCAGCCTGGCGCCGCTCGACAAGCTCTTCGGCACGTTCCACGACGGCTCGGCCGAGGCGCAGGCGCGGATGCGCGCGCGCATGCGCGCGCGGCACGGCTAGCCGGGGCGGCGGCCGGCAGCCAGCGAGGCGAGCGCGGCGAGCAGGCCGGGGATCTCCACCGGCTTCTGGAGGATGCGCACCGGGACGCGCCGCTCGCCCCCTGCGGTCGTCGGCGAGAAGCCCGTCATCAGGACGACGGGCAGCCCGGGCCAGCGATCCTGGACGGCGTCGAGCAACTGGTAGCCCGACATTCCTGGCATCGAGATGTCCGACACGACCGCGTCCAACGGCTTCGCCGCGAGCAGGTCGAGCGCCGCGGCCCCAGAGGAACAGGCTTCGGCGTCGTGTCCACTGATCCCCAGGCCCTCGCACATCGCCTCGGCAAGGTCGATGTCGTCGTCGACCACGAGGATCCTCAATCGCGTGGCGGCCAACAGGGCCGGCACGGCTTCGTTCACGGCCTCCCGCACGGCCGGAGGCAGGCTGAATTCGAAGATGGTCTCGCCGCGCGAAGGCTCGACGAAGACATGGAGAGCGCCGCCGCCGGCCCGCGCATAGCCTGCCGCCGCAGCGAGCCTGGTCGGCCAGTCGCGGCCGGGATCGTCCCCGAGCGCGGCGGCGGCGACCTCGCCGGAGCCCTGGACGACAAGCCGCAGCGCGACCTTCGCCCCGGGCTGGCGCGCGCCGGGGCCGGCCGCGACGGCGCCAACCTCGATGGCGATCGAGGGAGTGGTCGCCCGTGCCACGGCGCACAGCGCGGACGCGACGTCGAGCATCGCCGCGACGATTGCGTCGGCATCGACATGCGCCCGGAGGGAGGATCCATCCCGGGTCGCGGGGCGACCCGGGGCGAGGCCCGTCTCCTCGGCGATGCGTCGAGCGGCGACGTTCGCGATCGCGAGCAGGTCCCAATCGGCCGCCTCGACGCGCGGGGAGCGGCTCGCCGCGAGGAGCGAGGCGGTCAACTCGGCACCACGCCTCGCCTTCTCGGCTATCCTCAGGATGCGCGCACGCTGCGCATCGCCGAGCTCGCCGTCGAGCAGGATGCCGGCATCGAGCAGGATGACCGAAAGCAGGCTGTTGAACTCGTGCGCGAAGGTACCCGCGGCCACCTCAAGGCCCGGAAGCCGGTCCGCCAGGATCACCGCAGCTTCGCGGAACGAGGCGTCTTCGTCGTTACGTTGGTTCACGGAGAAATGGAACCCTTCCTGCTTTCCGCCGGCCTTGGCGCAACTGTTCAGGCACCGAGTGGGCTTTATGTAGCCCTAATAATTTAGAGTCTAAGTACTCCTCCTGAGGTTGCCGGCGCAACATCGCTCCATTCGGCGCTCAGCCGCGCGGGATGGTGATCGTGAAGACAGCCCCCTCGCCCGCGTTCGCGAAGCACAGGCTCCCGCCCATCTCCTGCATGACGCGGCGGCTGACCGAGAGCCCGAGGCCAGTCCCCTTCCCGGGGGGCTTGGTGGTGAAGAATGGCTCGAAGACGCGGTCCTGCGCGTCCGGGGGGATGCCCCCGCCATTGTCGGCGACGCCCAGGCGCAGGAACTGCCCGTCCTCGGCGACGGAGACCTCGATCAGCCCGCCAAGGCCGGGCTCGCGCTCCTGCCTCGCACCGATCGCGTCGGCGGCGTTGGAGAGGAGATTGACGAGGCACTGCTCGACGAGGATCGCCGATCCATGCGCCACGGGCTGCGATGCGCGGATGTCGACCGCGATGGCGATGCCCGCATGCGAAAGCGTTGCGCGGAGCACGAGAAGCGCGTCGTCGATGGTACGCGCGAGGTCGAAGGGCGCGAAGGGCTGATCGGACGCCTGGCGACCGAAGACCTTGAGGTGGGAAAGCAGGCTCGTGGCCTTGTCGACCTGCCGCACGATGCGATCGAGGCGCACGGCAAGCTGCTCGCGCGGCAAGGGGCCGGCCTCGCTGGCCACCTGCAGGTTCGATGCCGCAAGCCTTATGACGTTGAGGGGCTGGCTGAGCTCGTGTCCCATGCTGACCGCGAGCTCGCCGATCTGCGCGAGCTTCGCCGACTGGACGAGCTGGCGCTCCACCTCCTTCTGGTCGGTCACCTCCAGCATGAGGCCGTGGAGCGCGCGCGAGGCCTCCCCGCCCGCGAGCCTGACGCGGGTGTCCAGGAACCAGCGATAGCGCCCATCCGCCCCGCGCAGCCTGTAGGTCTCCCGCGACACGCCCGAAGGGCCGGCTCCGGCGCCGAAAGCAGCCCGCACGCGCGCCCTGTCGTCGGGATGGATGCTCGCCTCCATCCACCCGGTCGCCACCGCCACCTCGGGCGCGACATCGAGCACGCGCCGGATGGACGGACCAAAGGCGAGGACCGGGCAACCCCGGTCGGGCGCATCCTCCGCCACGTAGGTTATCACGGGCGCCATGGCCTCGAAGGCCTCGAGCCGGGCGCGAAACGCGCCCGAGGTCCAGCGCTCGGTGCGCAGTTCATCGACGATGCCGCGGATCCAGGCGTCGATGATGTCGACCTCCTCGAGCGGCAGCGGCGACGCGTCGACGGCCCGCTCCCCGGACATCGCCGAGCTGAAGCGCAGTCGGCGCGCGACCGTCCCCGCGACAGCCGATCCTGCCGCCACGACGCCGGCCACCAGGATGAACGCGACCGCCAGGATCGCGGCCTGCGCCTGCTGCGCCTCGGCGCGAAGCGGCAGCGAGGAGATCGCGATCGCGACCCGCCAGCCGGGGATGGCGGGGAGTTCCGCCACCGTCCGCGCGACCCAGTCCTCGAGTTGGCGCTTGAAGTAACCAAGCTCTCGCCCCGGCAGGATCGCGGCATCGGCGGGCAGTCGGGCAAGCGCGAACCTGTCGGAGGTCGCGGTTGCCACCGCCGACGCCGCCACGAGCCGGTCCTCTCCGGCGAATATCACGGCCTGCCAGAACTGATTATCGCGCACGAGGTGCTTGGTGGCGCTTTCCACGATCATCCGCGCCATGGCCTCGGGCGAGGCGCGGACCGCGGCGAGATGGTTGCCCTCGAGCCGGCGACCGATGAACAGCGCTGCCTCGCAGCGCCCCTGCGCGGGCACGGAGACCACGACGTCGCCGGCCCTGCTTGCCCCGACGAGGCTTTCGCGCAGGACCGCCGCCCAGCACCCCGCCCCCGGAGGGTCGTCGGAGGGCCGGGTCGCGTCGAGCAGGATGATGGATTCCCAGGGCGCCGGTCCCGCGATGGGGCGCATGCCAGCCGGTTCCCCCGCCGCCCGCTCCGCGAGCAGCGGCGCGAGGTTGCCGAGCGGCCCGGCCGCCATCGCGAGGAGCAGGTCGGTCATCGTGGCGGTATCGAGCTCGTAGTCGTCGAGCTGGCGGCCCATCTCCCGCTCGACGCCGCGCATCGCGAGAAGCGAGAAGGCCACGCCCGCCGCGAGGCTGGGCACCGCGACGAAGAAGGCAAGCATCGCGACCAGGGCGGTCTTGGCGGAGACGGCATGCACCGCCGAGAACCTGCGCAGCAGGGTCGAGCGCAGCACGGCAAGGTGCAGGATCTCCGCGACCGATGCGTTCGCCAGGCCGTTGAGCCCGAGCTTCGCAGCGATCAGCAGCGCCACTTCCGGCGGTGCCCCCCCCCAGGCGAGCGACGCGACGATCGAGGCAGGGCAGCCAGCCACCAGCCAGTAGGCGAGATCAGCCGTGACCAGCGACCATCCGCGACGCGCCGCCACGCAGACCCAGGCCACCTCGCAGCACATGATCGCCACGGCGAACCAGTGCCCCCAGAGCAGGAAGGTCGGCAGGGTCGCAACCAGCACGGCCCCGAGCGCCGGAACCAGCGGCAGGAGACGCGCTCCGAGAAGGGCGACGCAGCCCCCGAAGAGAAGATGGACGCCCCACGAGACGTTGAGCGGCAGCAGGAGATTGACGGCAAGGCCCGCGAGGCCAAGCAGCAGCATGACGCCGAGCCGGAAGACCGGCCCGCCGTCATTCCCGGGAAGTCGTCGGACGGAGGCTGTCTCTGGCGCGAGGACGGGCATGGACCGGGGGCGGGGGGGGGGGGGGATAATGGCTCGAGCTAATAATTAACATAGCTCCGAAACCCATGCGGATCGTCGATTAAAGCGAACATGAATCCTGCGATGCAGTTCAAGGGAACCTTCCTGGGTACTCCTGGTCAGATCGACTGGATCCGCTCCCGCGCCGCCCTCGCGCCGATCATCCGTCATCGCCCCCAGGTCCCCGGCAGCACCGCGAGGCTTCCGCCCAGACCGAGCTTGAAGCGCGTGATCCCCGGCGCGCCATCCGTGGCCACGCCACCAAGGTCGAGCCTCGCGACGCCCATGCGGCGAAGTTCCGCCAGGGCCGCCATGAGCACGAGGCGATGCCCGCCCTCCTTCCGGCCATCGGGCGTCGAGAAGCCGGCGACCCATGTCGCCTCGTCGCCATGCACGAAGAACAGGCCAGCGGCCGCGGTGGCGGCGCCGCGCTCCGCGACCACGGCGAACACCCGGCCCGGTTCCTCCAGCGTGGCCATCGCGGCGAGCATGCGGCCGGGCGGGCCAGCGAAGCCGCGCGCGCGGCGCAGGCCTTCGTAGCGCTCGACGACCTCGACCACCGCCCTCCGCTCGCGCGTCGCGTGCGCGCGCAAGCGTCCACGTGCCTCCGCCGCGGCCAGCGCGTTGCGCCACTTGCCATGAAGCAGCGCGCGCTGGGCGAGCGGTTCGGCGAGCACCGGCACGATCGCGGTCGCGTGCCCGGTCATGACGCGGCGCATCCCGGCACGGCGCGCGACCGCGTCGGCATGGTGCGCATCGGCGAGGTCGGTGGTCCAGAACGACATCGCGAAGGGATGCCGGCGGAAAGCCATCCGCATGAAGCCGTCCATCGCCGCATCCGTCGATCCCCCGCTCCCGGGCGGGCGGATCCAGACCGGCCCGCGCAGGCATTCGCGCACGGGCCACAAGCCCCACCAGCGCCGCTCGCAGATGGTGGCGACGGCTTCTTCCCCGAGGGCGAGGAAACGCATGGCAGCCATTCCGGTCGCCGCCATCGCCTGCGCATGGGCCCAGCCCTGCTCGAAGGGAAGGCGCGGCGCGAGGGCGAGCAGCCGTCGCGCCGTGGCCTGGTCGATCTCCTCCCATGCCTGCGACATCATGCACCGCTTCGGTCCGGCTTGGCCGGCGGGCCGCGATCCGCACGGGCAGCATGCACGCCATGGATCGACACCGGACCATCGCGGCGCTGGCGCTGGTGGCGCTCGCCCTGGCGGCTCCCGCGTCTCGCGGCGCGCGTGCCGCGGACCCCGCGCCCAACCACTCCGGGAGCGCGCAGCCCTTCGTGGGGTTCCACAAGCTCGACCCGATCGTCATGCACAACGGCAAGGGTCGCCTCGTGATCGAGCCCTTCGTGAGGTTCCGCGAGGAGCACCGGGCGACGCTGGACGGAACCGGGCCGCACGCCTTCAGCGCCGATGCCCAGCGCTTCGCGGCCATGCTCATCCGCCATCGCCTCACCCTCCTCTGGCTCGATCGTCGTCAGTCGATCGACCGGGAGGACGTCGCCGGCACGATCGGCTCCGTGATCAACGAGGTCGTCAGCCTCGACGCGGTCGAATCCGTCTCGTTCACCCGCTTCTCCGTGCGCTAGGGCCGCGCGGCGCCCCTCAGGCAATCGTCGATCGCCTCGCAGAGCGGGCAGTCCCCTCCCGCCGCCGCGCCGGGAAGCGCGAATTCCACCACCTCGCCCTCCACGAGGTCGCCCACCAGCAGGCGCTGTCCGCGTCGCAGCGCGGCCAGGAACGCGATCCGGTCCATGTTGGCGCGACGCGCGCGTTCCTCGGCGCGCATCCCCACCTCGACGGCGCGCCAGGACCAGTCGTCTATCCGCGCGGCATTGTCGCTGTCCGTCGGCACGGCACGGATGGTCGAGGCTGGCTGCCGGTCGAGCCGCCAGCGCAGCTGGCGCAGCGCGGCGCCGGTCCTGCGGTCGACCTCCCATTCCGGCACGAGCGGCTTGCGCTCCGCGTCGAAGACGACGAACTCCGTCTCGAGGTCCCTCCGCGCGCCGTCGCGCCGGCAGGAAACCCGGAATTCGTAGAGGTTCCCGCGATCGCCGCTGGCGCGCCCCGCGGCCATCCGCCACGTCGCGTCGGTGAACCGGTCGCGCGACACGGCGCCGATCCAGTCCGCGGCCGCGGCGGGCGGCGCCTCGGCCCCGCCGCCCGCCGGGGCCTGCGCGCAGGCAGGTGCCGCCAGGAGCGCGAACGCGCAGCCGACCGCGAGGGCAAGGATGGCCGGGTTCACCGGCAGGCCCCGCGATCGGTCCCGACCTGCACGCAGGAGAGGCCGCCCGAGAAGCGCCAGCGCCCCTGCTCGCGCCGCACCGACAATCCGTTGCTGAAGGAGATCCAGCCCGTCGCGCCGCGCCAGCCCTCGACGCCGTTCGAGATCCTGATGGCGTCCGCCCTGGACCTGTCGACGCGAAGGCGCCCAGGCAGCATGACCGAGCCGTCGGCCTGCAGGGCCACCACGCCCCGCGATCCACACTCGACCACGGTCGCGGACGCCGAGGAGCAGGAGACCGGCGCCTCCACCCCCGAGGCGATCACGAGGAACAGCGCCGCCTCGACCGCGTGCAGGACGTCAGCCATGGGCGGCGAACCGATCCGGCCGGACAGGAAACCGGTCCGCTGCGGCGGCATCAAACTTCGCGCCTCGCGCGCTTGCCGCTAGTAGGTCGGGCCGGAAAGCTGCGCGGGAGGAACTGCCGTGAACGTCGAATTCGGCGGCGAGATCATCAAGCTCAACTGCAGGCCCGAGGACGAGGCCTATTGCCGCTTCCTCGCCGACAAGGTGAGGAAGCTCGCCGAGCAGCAGTCCGGCGGGGACGCGATGCTCACGCCCGCGGAACTCATCCTGCTCGCCGCGATGGCGATGGCCGACGAGCTCTACGGGAACGAGTATGGAGCACCGCCGCCCTCGGCCGCCGAGGGGCCGGATGCGCTTGCCGAGCGCGAGGCCCTCCAGGGCGTCTTCCGGCATCTCTGACGGCCTCCGGCGACTTCAGGCCGTCGCGGGGCGCGGCACGAACTGGTCGACGAGGACCCGGTCGGCGAGCGCGCGGATGTCGATCGCCGCCGTGCTCGCCGGGAAGCATGTCGAGATGGGCTGCTGCCTGCGGATGGCGAGCGACACGCTCGCATCGGCCCTCACGAACCCCAGGGATCTCGGCTCGGCCTGCAGGAAGCGCCGCAGCACGCCGCCGAACTGCCGGATGAGCGTGTCGGCCTCGCTGGCCGTCTGCACCATGTTCGGCGTGATGACGATCCGGGAGCGCAGGGCGAAGGGAAGCGCCTTCACCACGGCGTAGGCGTCCATGATCGAGGTCGGCTCGGGCTTCACGACCAGCAGGACGATGTCGGACAGGTCGACGAAGTCGATGACGTTGGCCTCGATCCCGGCGCCGAGGTCGATGAAGAGGAGGTCGTAGGCCAGCGCCGCGCGCGCCAGCGCCTCCTTGATCCGGCGCCGCTCGAGCGGCGTCGTGTTGACGATGATCCCGTGCGACGGACGGCCGCTGATCACCGAGCAGCCGATCGACTGGGAATGCGCCACCACTTCCTCGAACGCCGCCTCTCCGAGGATGAAGTCGTTGATGTGGCGCTTCGTGACGAGCCCGATCTGGATGTCGATGTTCGCGAGGCCGAGGTCGCCGTCGAACACGAGCACGCTGCGCCTCTGGAGCGCGACCGCGTGCGCGAGGTTGGCGGTGAGGAACGTCTTGCCGACGCCGCCCTTGCCGGAGAGGATCGAAACGACCTTGGCCATGGCGCGACTATGACTGCAGGTTGAAGGCGAGCTTTAGGAGGTTCGGGTCCGATGCGGACAGTTTCTCGTTGAGCGAGCGCGACTGCTGGAGCCCGACCACGACGAAGCGCTCGATGATGAGGGCGTTCAGGAGGGTGCCGAGGCGGCGCGTCACGTCGCACTTCGTCACGATCGCGTGCTCGACCCCGCAGCCGCGGATCGTCGCGAGGCTGTCCGCCGTCTCGCGGGCCTCGAGGCCCGCCGGGACGACCATGACCGGTGCCGCGGAGAGGCGCTCGGCCAGGGACAGCGACTCGTCGACGTCCATCACGCGCCAGGGATGGATCGACGGCGCGTCGGCGAGGATGCAGTCGACGCGACCCGCGCCGCGCAGGGCGGCGTTCACGCGCTGGGCCTTCTCGACGCTCACGAGGGGCAGGCTCAGCAGGCCCGCGAGGTGCTCGAGCTGCGAGTCGCCCCCGAGCCTGTCCTTCTCGAGGCTGACGAGCATGACGCGCTTGCCTGCCGCGACCAGGGTGGCCGCGGCCTTCGCGATCGTCGTCGTCTTGCCCGCACCCGGCGGGCCCAGGAAGAGGAGGCACCGCTTCTCGCAGGCGACGTCCACGAAGGGACGGGTCCTGAGGCGGCTGCGCAGGTAGGCGTCGACGAGGTCGCCCGGGTCCGTCGCCTCGTTCTCCGAGGCGAACTGCTCGAGCCGGGCCAGCACCGCGCCGTCGAAGCCGGCCGCCTGCATGCGGCGCTTGGCTGCCTCCATCACCGGCTCGCGCGGCGCCTGGACCGGATCCGGCAGCGACACCGTGAACTCGACCGAGCGCGACTTCCCGCCCCCGTCGACGCGCACGACGAGCGCCTCGTCGCCGAAATTGTCCTTGATGTAGCTGTAGCCTTCCGCGATCGAGGATGCCGTGAACGTCGTGGTACGCATCAAAGCCTCTCCACGATGATGAGGTCGACGGCCTCGTCGATCTCGCTCTGGGACAGCACGGGCGTCGGCAGGCGTTGCCTGCGAACGAGTTCGGCGATGCCCGGGCGCAGCTGGTCCGGCACCACGAGGGCCGGCGGCAGCTGCGTGGTCCGCGCGCGCTCGCGCTGGCCGACCGCGTCGATCAGGCGCGCGAGGTCGGTGGCCGCGCCCGCCGCCAGCGGCGCGCCGTCGGCGCTCCTCGGCACGTAGAGATAGGCCGGCAGGCGCAGGTCGGCCGGGTCGGCGAAGTGCAGGCAGATGGTCCGGCGGATGCGCCTGCGGACCAGTTCGGCGAGTTCGCCGGGGTCGCGTGCCTTCGGCGCCGCGTCGGCGCAGGCCTCGATGATCTCGGCCAGGTTGCGGACCGGGACGCCGTCCTGCAGGAGGGTTCGCAGCACGTTCTGGAGGGCAGGCACGGTCACCGGCGACGGCATCACCGCCTGGACGAGCTTCTGGTTCTCCTCGCCCATGCCGTCGATCAGGCGCTGGACTGAGGCGAAGCTGAGAAGCTGCGGCAGCTGCCGGCGCACGATCTCGCCCAGATGGGTGACGAGCACGGCCAGGGCGTCGACCGCCGTCGCGCCGCGTTCCTCGGCCGCCGCTTGCCAGGACGGGTCTATCCAGAGGGCCGGCAGGCCGAAGGCGGGGTCGGTGGCCTCGATCCCGGCGAACGGGAACTGCGTGCCCCCCGGGTTGAGGACCAGCAGGCGCTCCGGCATCAGGCGGCCGCCCGCGATGCGCTGCTCGCGCAGGAACACCGCATACTCGTCGTCCTCGAGCTGCACGTTGTCCTGCACCCGTATCGACGGCACCACGACGCCGAAGTCGCGCGCGATCTTGCGGCGCATGTTCTTGATCGCGTTGACGAGGCCAGCGCCATCGTCGCGGCGCAGCATGCCGAGCAGCGCGTAGCCGAGCTCGACGCGCAGCTCGTCGAAGCGCATCTCGTCGGACACCTCGGCGCTCGCGTCGCCGGGGGCGGTCGCCGGTGCCGCGGCGGCGCCGGGCTCCGAGGATCCGGCAAGCGGCCCGGCCAGGCCGGGCGCGACGCCGCCGTCGGCCGTGCGCGCGAGCAGCAGGCCCGTGCCGAGCATCAGGATCGCGATCGTCAGGAACAGCAGCGTCGGCATGCCCGGGACGAGGCCCATCAGCACGAGGATCGCGCCCGAGACGACGAGCACGTCCGGGTAGCGCGCGAACTGGCGCGTGACCACGCTGTCGGTCGTCTCC
Organism: Pseudomonadota bacterium; assembly: GCA_041178225.1. Classification (GTDB taxonomy): domain Bacteria; phylum Pseudomonadota; class Alphaproteobacteria; order CACIAM-22H2; family CACIAM-22H2; genus CAIOSQ01. The sequence goes on from JBEGVV010000049.1 coordinate 50,303, forward strand.
GTGCCGCTGGTCTTCGTGATGATGAGACCCGTCGCCGTCGCGATGATGAGCCCGGGGATCTGGGCGACCAGCCCGTCGCCGACCGACAGCGTCGTGTAGGTCTTGAGCGCCTCGCCGAAGGCGAGGCCGCCCTGCGCGACGCCGACGACGAGCCCGCCGACGATGTTGACCACGATGATGATGATGCCGGCGATCGCGTCGCCCTTCACGAACTTGGAGGCGCCGTCCATCGCCCCGAAGAACGAGCTCTCGTCCTCGAGGGTGCGGCGCCGGCGCCGCGCCTCCGCCTCGTTGATCAGGCCCGAGGACAGGTCGGCGTCGATCGCCATCTGCTTGCCCGGCAGCGCGTCGAGGGTGAACCGCGCGCCGACCTCGGCGATGCGCCCCGAGCCCTTGGTGATGACGAGGAAGTTGATCACCATCAGGACGGTGAAGACGATGGTGCCGATGGCGAGGTTGTCGCCCATCACGAAGTGCCCGAAGGCCTCGATCACGCGTCCCGCGCTGCCGGCGCCATTGTGCCCCTCGGACAGGATCAGGCGCGTGCTCGCGACGTTCAGCGCGAGGCGGAACGTGGTGACGACGAGAAGGACGGTCGGGAACGAACTGAAGTCCAGCGCGCTGCGCACGAAGATCGTCAGCGACAGGATCACCAGCGATCCCGCGAGCGAGAGCGTGAAGAACACGTCGAGCAGCCCGGCCGGCACCGGCAGGATGAGGATCGCCACGACGCCCAGCACGCCGAGGCTGAGCAGGCTCGGCCCCGCCCGCGCGCGGTCGAGCAGGCCGCCGGCCGCGGCCATCGCGTCGCGGAACGCGACCACGCCGCTACGCACTGTAGCGCTCCAGCTTGTTGCGCAGGGTCTGGATCGAGATGCCGAGGATCGTCGCGGCCCGCGTGCGGTTGCCGTAGCAATGCTCGAGCGTCGCCTTGATCAGCTGCTCCTCGATCTCCGCGATCGACCTGCCCACGAAGGCGCCGATCCCGCCCGGGCGGGCATCCTCGGCCGGCGCCGACGACGCGGCGGGCGCCGCGACCTCGACGGGAACGGGTAGCGCAGGGGCCGCGGGTGCCTCCAGGGGCGGGTCGCGGGGCGGCGGCGGCGGCGCGGGCGCGACCTGCGCGACGCGCTCGGCGTAGCTCCGGCTCGCGAGCGCCGCGCCCTGGTGGCGCGTGAAGATGATGTCCTCCGCGTCGATCGACGCGGAGTTGGCGATCAGCACGGCCCGGTACATCGTGTTCTCGAGCTCGCGCACGTTGCCGGGCCAGTCGAAGGACTCGAGCCGAGCCATCGCGCCGGGGGAGATGGCCTTGGACGGCAGCGCGTTGCGCACGCAGTGCTTCTGCACGAAGTGCTCGGCGAGCGGGGCCACGTCCAGCGGGCGCTCGCGCAGCGGCGGCAGCTCCACGTTGATGACGTTGAGCCGGTAGTAGAGGTCCTCGCGGAAGCGCCTCGCCTCGACCTCGGCGATCAGGTCGCGGTTCGTGGTCGCGACGATCCGCAGGTCGACGGATACCGGCCCGCGCCCGCCGACCCGGTCGATCTGGCGCTCCTGGATGGCGCGCAGGAGCTTCGCCTGGAGCTTCAGGTCCATCTCGCCGATCTCGTCGAGCAGGAGCGTCCCGCCGGCCGCCTCCTCGAACTTGCCGAGCCGCCGGGCGAGCGCGCCCGTGAAGGCCCCCTTCTCGTGCCCGAACAGCTCCGATTCGAGGAGCTGCTCGGGGATGGCCGCGCAGTTGATGGAGACGAACGGGCCCGACGCGCGTCGGCTGGCACGATGGACGTGCCGGGCGATCACTTCCTTGCCGGTGCCGGTCTCGCCGATGATCAGCACGGGAGCGTCGGACTGGGCGACGCGGTCGACGACGGCGACCACGCGCCTGAGCTCCGGCGAGCGCGCGATGAGTTCCGGCGCGGGTTCGTCGAGGGCGGCGACGATCTCGCGGAGCAGCGCCTCCGCCGCCGGCAGGCTGACCACGTCGCGGATGCCGATCTCCACGAGCCAGTCGGCGTCGATGCCGCGCCCGGCGCGCGCGAAGCCGTAGACGGGCGTCGCGCCGGCCGCCGCGCGCACGCACTCCGCCAGCTCGCGCCCGGCCCCGAGATCCACGAAGACCGCGCGGAATGGCTCGCCGGCGTCGAGCCGCGCGAGGAACTGGCTCGACCCGTCGCAGGAGACGGGCGCCGCGCCGACGCGCTTGAGGATGAGCGCGAGGTTGTCGAGGTCGAAGCGCGTCGCGCCGATCAGGCAGACAGGCGGCCGATTTGTCGCCATGCCTCAGCCGTCTTCGATCTTGAGGACCTCGGTCATCGACACGCTCAGCCGGTCCCCCTGGACCACGAGTTCGCCCTTGGCGACGCGGCGGTTGTTGACCCAGATCTCGATCGGCTCGCCGACCTTGGCGTCGAGTTCGATGACGGCGCCGCGTCCCAGCTTCAGGAGATCGTTGACCGAGAGCATGGCCTTGCCGAGCACGGCCATGACCTGGACCGGTATCCTGAAGACCGAGGATTCCGGGGGCATCGGCACGACGGTGCCTGCCGGCGCGCCCGCCGCGAGCGCCGAGCCGATCGTCGGTTCCCCGAAGTCCGGGAGGGTGGGCGAGGGTTCCTTGTCGTCGCTCATCTCACTTGACCTCCGTCGCGCCGCGCAGCGCCACCAGCAGCCGGTCGTAGTCGACCACGATCGCCCCGCCGGAAGGTGCCTCGAGGGAGGAACGCAGCTCCCCCGCGCCGCCGCGCGCCACGACCTCCACGCCCTGCGCCTCGAGGAGGGCGGACAGGCCGCCGCCATCGCCCTGGAGGATCTCGAGCGTCCGCGGCGACAGCACGAGCCTGCCGCCGGTCCGGGTGCCTGCGCGCAGCGCCTCGAGGACATGGCTCCTGAACAGGGCCTCGATCGCGTCGCGCGCACCCGGCGCGGCCAGCCGCTCGGCGAGCGCGACGATCACGCGCTCGCTCTCCCGCGCATGCTCGTCGAGGCGTTCGCGATAGGCATCGCGAAGCCGCGAGAAGGCCTCCTGCATGTCGGCAAGCGCGGCCGCGAGGCGCGCCGCGGCGGCCTCCCCGGCCTCGCGCGCGCCCTGCGCGACGCCTTCCCGGAAACCGGCCGCGCGTCCCTCCTCCCGCGCCGCGCGTTCTCGCGCCGCGGACTGAGCGACGGGATCGTCGCCCGGCAGTGGCGGGAGCGCCGATGGGCGCGGCAGGGCAGGCATCGCCGCCCTTGGAAACAGGGGCTCGAAAACACCCTGCTGAACGGCCACGAGGCCGGAACCAGCGCTCGCCATGCACCTTCCCCGAAATTCGCGGGTACTTTGGTTGCAACGGCGCGCGGCCGGCGCAGGGATTGGTCCGATTCAGGGCGTTCGCGGCAGGTCAGCCACCCTTGTTCGCCGCCTGCACGAACTGCTCGATCGAACTGCGGACGGATGAAAGCCGCCCGAGCGTGCTTTCCATCTTCTGGAAGCGCGCCATGAGCGCCTCGCGCTGCCTGTCGAGGCGCTCGCGCAGGGCGTCGATCCGCGCCTGTCGCTTCGCGTTGAGGTCGTCGACCTCGGAGATCGCCTGCGCGACGCGCCCGGTCTCGGCGCGCGCGTACTGGTCGGCGAGGAAGAAGAACTGGGTGCCGAGCCCCGTGCGCACGGAGAAGCCCGACTTGTCGCCGTCGGTCGTCGCGCCGGTGTAGATGAAGGTCAGGCCCTCGATCGACCCGCTCGCGGCGGTATACGCGCTGCCGGAGCGGGACAGCGCGATCGTGCCGCCGCCGGAGACGGCGAGCGACCCGACGCCCCCGGAGAAGCTCAGCGTGTAGCTCCCCGAGGCATCCTTCGCCTTGTCGCCGAAGCCGGCGAGCGAGATGTCCGAGCCCCCCGGGACGAAGCGGAACTCGAACAGGCTGCGCACGCGCTCCGGGTCGTTGATGAGCACCTCGGCGAGCTTGCTCTCATCGACCTGGAGGACGCCCTTGGCGAGCGGATCCGCGCCGTCGGCCGCGAGCCCGATGCCGATGTCCTGCAGGCCCAGCAACCCGTTCGCGGATGCGACGCTGAAGGTCCGGAGCGTCTCGAGGGTCGCCTTCAGGTCCCTGAGCGCAGCGACCTTCGCCAGCACGCTCTCGGCGCGGAAGGTCCCGGTCACGGGGTCGACCTGGGACTGCTCGTTCGCGAAGCGGACCGCGTCGTTGTACGCGGCCACGAAGCCCGCCACCTTCTGCGCGATCGCGCCCGTGTCGGTGCCGACCTCGAGGCGGATGCGCGTCTGCGGCTCGGCCTGCAGCAGCTTGATCGTCAGGCCACTGATGGCGTCGTCGATGACGTTGCCCGGCCGTCGCACCACCGCGCCGTCCAGCAGGATGCGCGCCTCCACCGGGCGCTCGATCGTCTCCGTGGCGAAGGTCGCCGAGGTGCCGGCGGCCGGGATCACCTCGATGGACAGGAACCGGTTGGGGGCGTCCGTGCTGAAGAGCAGCTGGTGGTCGGTCGCCGAGACGGCGATCTGGCTGGCGACGAGGCCGGATGGGGACGCTCCCTCGTTGGTCGCGTTGATCCGCGCCCGCAGGTCGGCGAGCGTGTCCCCGACCGCGACCTCCACCTGCGTGGAGAGCGCGGCGCGCCACTGGCTCGTGGCCGTGACGACGTTGCCCGCGTCGGAGAGGAGCGATGCAGCCACGCTGAGCACGCCCGCCGCGGACTCGGTCGACGCCGTCGTGCCGGCCAGCGCGTCAATGCGCGCCTCGAAGGCGGCTGCGATCGACGCCGGCGTCGCGCCGGCACCGGCGGTCACGCGGATGGTCGTGCCGCGCGCGTCGGCGAGGCGCAGCGCGTATTCCTGCCCTTCCGCGACCACCAGGCCAGAGAAGTCTATGGTCGTCGCGTCGACGAGCTGTCCCCCGATCGTCGCGGTCCCGGTGGATATGGCCGGCCGTCCCGTCGCGGCCAGCGAGGCGACATCCCAGCTCTGGACCTGGGCCACGCCGGTGGCGGCGGCGACGGTCGAGGTCGGGGCCAGTGTGGCGGTGCCGGCCGTGGCATCCATCAGCGAGAAGGGCACGGACACCCCGGTGCTGCGCGCGGTGACGACCAGCGCGCCACCCGTCACCTCGGCGGAGAGCTGGCGCGACAGGACCGCGTCGGCGTTGATGCGCGCGGCGATCTCGGCGGCGACGTCGGCGCCGGCGCTGCGCGCGGTCTCCACGATGGCGGCCGACGAGATCGACACGGTCCCCGAGATCCCGAGCGCGCCGGACGTGGAGAACTGCGCCTTGCGCACGTGCGCGCGCGCGACCTCCAGGACCTCGACGTCGTGCACGCCCCTCGCCGCGGAGTTCGAGGCCGTCGCGTTGACGATGTCCGCCGCCTGGGACTGCGCGGACGTCGCCGCCTCGAGGAGCCCCGCAGCGCGCCTCGACGTCGTCGCGGAAAGCGCCTTGCGGTCGAACACGCTCGACGACTTGTCGTAGGAGACCTTGCCGTAGAGTTCCGCCGTGGCCGCGCCGAGCGCGACGGACCTGGCGCGCAGCTTGTCGAGCGCGGCGACGCGCGCCTTCCCGGCGTCCATGGCGGCCGTGATCTTGTCGATCTGGAACTGGCGCGCCTTCACGATGTTGTCGACGATCGACTTCGCGTCGATCCCCGACGTCACGCCCGAGAAGATCGTGCGGCCGTTCGCGTCCGTGCTGACGTTGCTCGTGTTCGTGGTCAGGGGCACGTCCGCGCTCCGTCAGGTGGTCCCGCGGCCCCGCCTCAGCGCTGGAACAGGCGCAGCAGGTTGTTGGGCATCTCGTTCGCCTGGGCGAGCATCGCGATGCCGGCCTGCAGCAGGATCTGCTTCGAGGTGAAGTTCGTCATCTCGCGCGCGACGTCGAGGTCGAGCAGGTCCGATCGCGCGGCCTCGGTGTTCTCGATCGAGGTCGCGAGGTTGGTGGAGGCGAACTCGAGCCGGTTCTGCGAGGCGCCGACCGCCGCGCGGGTCTGGCTGAGCTTCACGATGGCGTCGGAGATCGCGGCCGAGGCCGCCTTCGCCTGCGCCTCCGCGGAGATGCTCGTTCCGTTGAGCAGCAGGGACTTGGTCGTGATCGCGTCGACCTCGAAGGTCAGCACGTCGGTGTCGCGCGCGGCCGTGCCGAGCTTGAAGTTGAAGGTCTTCGTGTCCTTCGTCGTGACCGAGTTCGCGCCGACGAGCTGGGGCAGCGTGGCGACGTCGACGACCCCGTAGTTCAGGCTCTGGCTCGTGTCCGCCGCCTCGAGGGATTCGAAGCGGATCGTGCAGACGAGGTTCTTGTCCGCCTCGCTCGAGATGCTGAGGTCCCGGAGCTCGGCCGTGTAGACCTGGCCGTCCCGCTGCAGCGTGCCGAGGATGATCGGCGGGTCGCGCAGCTCCGGCTCGACGGCGCGCACGGCTTCGATCGAGTCGTAGACCACGGTCGTGTCGTGGCCGATCACCTTGTCGAGGACGCCGGCGTCGTTCATCAGGCGCGCCTTCGCCACGTCCGTCGTCGCCGTGTCGGCGAAGATGTAGAACGCCTTGAGGTCGCCGTCGGTCCGCATCGCGAGCTTCTGCGGCAGGCGTGCGAAGGCGGGGCCCGCCTTGATCAGGTTGATCGAGCTTCCGCCACCGGTCACCTCGAGGTCGTGGACCGTCTCCGACGTGCGGTCGGTCGCCGTCGCGCTCGCGGCAAACGCCGTTCCCGCGGCGTCCGCGGTCAGGGTCAGCAGGCCCGGCGTCGACGTGCTGGCAGCCGTGACAACGGCGCTGGCGTCGGCATTGACGAGCCCGACCAGCGCGTCGCGGATCGTGCTCGAGGTATCGTTGCTGCTGGCGACATGCGTGTAGGTCGTGCCGTCGACCGTCAGGGCGAAGCTGTCGCCGGCCTGGATGGCGCCGGACACGGTGACGTTGTCGACCTGCGCGACACCAGGGGCGTTCGCCGTGGCGGCGGCATGGGCGATCGCCTGGTTCGCGTCCGTGGCGGCCACCGTCTTGTCGTAGACGTTCAGCACGACCGATCCGATGGCGTTCGGGAAGCCCGCCGTGTTCTTGTTGAAGAGCTCGTTCAGCGTGACCGACGCGCCAAGCTGGGAGAACTTCACCACCTCGGGCTTGCCCGGGACGATCGAGCGGTTCGCGAGCACCACGGTCTGGCTGACGCCGGAGTCCTGGTTCATCACGGTCAGGCCGCGCGTGACCTGGTTGTAGGAGATGCGGAACACGGAGCTCGCGACGTCCTCCTCGAAGGTGAAGTCCGCGAAGCCCCGCGTGTCGTCGACGAAGTTGAGGTAGTTGGCGTCGGCCTCGTGCGAGACGCCATTGACCCGCTTCGTCACCTCGACGGTCCCGTTGACCAGCAGGTTCCCCGCGAACTTCGTCGTGATCGCGATCCGGTCGAGCTCGGCGAGGAGCGACTGGTATTCGTTGTCGAACATCGTGCGTTCGTTGCGCGAGAACTGGCCGGAGGAGGCCTGCACCGCGAGCATCTTCGCGCGCACCAGGATCTCCGTGACGTTCGCCATCGCGCCATCCGCGATCTGGAGGAGGCTTCCGGCCTGGCGCGCGTTGACCGTGGCCTGCTCCATCGCCATCACCTCGGCCTTCAGGGCGGAGCCGATGGCCTGGGAGGCGGCGTCGTCCTTCGCAGACACGACGCGCGAACCCGAGGACAGCTTGTTGAGCGAGCTCGTGGCCGCGGCGTCCGAGTTCTTCAGGTTGCGGTGGGCGATGTTCGCCGCGAAGTTGGAGATGACGTTCAATGCCATGTCAGGATCCTCGTCTGTGCTTGCGCGGTTTCAGCGGGCGTCGCGCCGTCAGGACTTCAGGCGGCTGAGCTCGCGGAGCATCTCGTCCGCGGTGGTGATCGTCTTGACGTTCGCCGCGTAGGCGTTCTGGGTGACGATCATGTCGGTCATCTCGGCGGCGATATCGACCGTCGACGCCTCCGTCGCGCCCGCGACGATGCCGCCGGCGGAGCCGGTGTTCGCGCGGGAGAGGGTGAACGCGCCGGACGAGACCGTCGCGCGATAGCTGTTCCCGGAGATCGGGGAGAGCTGGTTCGGCGCGGCGAAGGTCGCGATCGGCACCATGAAGGCGGGGCGCTGGACGCCGTTGGTGAACGTCATGTTCAGGAAGCCGGAGTTGTCGAGAGCCACGCTCGCCAGCCGTCCAAGTCCCGCGCCGTCGCCGCGGACCTGCGCGATCTCGAACGTCTCGCCAAGCTGCGTCATGCCGGCGAGGTCGAGCGTGACCTGCGACGGGCTGGCCGTCGTGACCGAGCCATCCCAGGTGATGTCGAGGGTAAGCTCTCCGCTTCCGGACGACGGCTGCCCCGTGCCGTCGAAACCGATCGCGAGCGGGAAGCCGGCGCCGACCGTGCCGCTTGGCGCGCCCGACAGCGTCGGGCCGTCGACGTCCACGCTCCAGCCACCCGCTTCCCCGGTCTTCGTCCAGACGACGTCGAGGCGATGCGCGTTGCCGAGGGAGTCGTAGACGGTCGCCGGCGTGCGGAAGCCGCCATGCGTGAAGAGGTCGACGTCGTCGATAGACGCGGAGGCCTCCAGCGTGCCTGCGCGCGAGGGATCGTCGTTCGGGGTCCAGTCGAGCGCGCCGCCCGAGGCGACCTCCAGCCGTTCCATGACGTCGTCGATGGTCTCGCCGGCGCGCGCGATCACCTCGAAGGTCGCCGTTGTGTCCGCCGCCCCGCCGACCCCGGGCGTCGTGAGCGCGAACGCCCAACGCTCGCCGATCCTCGGCTGGCGGTCGGCGATGCGCAGCAGCGTGTGCGTGGGATCGTCCGGATCGGCGACCATCGGCCCGGTCAGGCCGTTGAAGACCGCCGCCTCGCGCGCGGCGGTGGGATCCGCCGGCAGGTTGGCCGTCACGCCGATGTCCCTGGTCGGGCTCGCCGCCGCCGTCACGCCGGAGATGGACACCGGCCGCAGGTCGCCCTCGGTCGCGCCCGAGATCGTACCGTCGGCGGCGACCGGGAAGCCCATGAGGTACTTGCCGGCGCCATTGCGCAGGAAGCCCATGGGATCGACGTCGAAGCTGCCGGCCCTTGTGAACTCGATGCTCGGCGAGGCGGGATCGGATCGCACCGCGAAGAAGCCGTTTCCGGAGATCGCGGCATCCGTCGCCCGGTTGGTCACCTGGATCGTGCCCTGCGCGTCGATCTCGCGCCGTGGCCGCGCGAGCAGCGAGCCCGGCGCGTAGGCCGTCGCCATGGCGCTCTCGACCACGAGGGACGAGAAGTCCATCTTGGTCGCCTTGTAGCCGGTCGTCCCGATGTTCGAGACGTTGTCCGAGATGGTCTGGAACTTCTTGGACTGTCCCGCCAGACCGGAGACGCCCGTGCTCATCGCGCTGAAGATCGACATCGTTGCGCTTCCTTCCGTCCCGTTACCTGATCGCGACCACGTCCTGCAGCGAGACGCTGCCGGTCGTGGTCCTGAGCTTCACGCCATCCGCCGCCCGCTCGACGCTCGAGACGCGGACATTCGACGTCGTGGCCACCGGCACGTCGATGCCGTTCGCGCCGCGTCCGACGACCTGGATCCTGTAGCTGCCGTCGGGCATCGGGGCTCCCGACGGGAACCTCGGCGACAGCGACACCGTGCGATGCCCCGCCCCGGCCGGCAGGTCGCTGCGCGCCAGCACCGCGCCCGACGCGTCGAGCAGCGATGCGCGCAGGCCGCTCATCCCCGCGGGCACGTCCATGTCGAAGGACGAGGCTCCGCCGACCACCTCGAGCATCTCCGACCTGACCGACACGGTCTGCCCGGCCAGCGACGCCGCCTGCAGCAGGTTCGTGGATTCCTGGACGGTGACGCCGCGCTCGACGGAGCGCGACATGTTCATCAGCTGCTCCACCTGGGAGAACTGCACGAGCTGCGCCGTGAATTCCTGCGTGCTCATCGGCGACATCGGGTTCTGGTTGGTCATCTGCGTCGTCAGCATCTTCAGGAAGGAGTCGAAGTTGCTGCCGACAAGCTTCTGCCCGGAGCTGGCGACCGCGCTGGCCGGGGTCGCGGCCCTTGCGCCGCCGAGGAGGGAAAGATCAGCCATGTGCGCCTCCGTCATCCCGCGTCGGTCGTGCCGATGGCCAGGCGCCGGCCTGGGCGCGCGAACCCGCCCTCGATGGCCTCGCGCACGCGCCTGGACAGCTCGGGATCACCACCCAGCCGGATGCTCACCAGCTCCGGGGACTGCGAAATCCGGATGGACACGGCGCCCTCGCCGGGAACGACAAGCCGCGCGGTCCATGAGCCGTCGGCCATGCGCTGGGCGCGCAGCGGCGCGCCGGCGCCGGAGATGTTGCGAAGAAGCGCGCCGATGTCGATGTCCGGGGCGTCCGCGGACGCGCCGGCATCGGCCTCGCCCTCGGCCGCGTCCGCGGCTGTTCGCAAGGCATGCGGAAGGCGGCCATCGACGCGAGGCGCGGGCATGCGCGCCTCCAGCGCGGCGGGCGGGATCTCCCGCGGCGCGTCGTCGGCACGCCCGACCACCGATCGCGCCTCGGGCAGCCCCTGCAGCAGCAGGAACTCGAAGCCGTGGGCGCGTGCATGCGACGGCGGCCCGAAGGCAGGCTCGCGCGCGGCCATGCGGGACCCTTCCCGCGGGACGACCTCGCTGGACGACATGTCTTCCGCGGACGGCATCGCCGTCGCGTCGACGGCAGCGCCGGCCACCTGCTGCGAGGCGGCAGGCGACCGGGCCGCGGAGGAGAGGGCATGTGCGGGGCCATGCGAGGCGAGCCCGCGCGGCGTCGCGACGCCGCGGCCAGGCGCGCCATCGCCCGCGCCCGCGCCGCGCGCGCCAGCGTCCGCCGCGCGCATCCGCGGTCCGGACTGGTGCCGCGACGCAGCGACCTCGGCGGGCTCGATGGCGGTGGACATGGCCGGAAGGGAAGCCTCGACCCCGGACCCGGGACGCGCCGCACGTGCGGCGGCCGGGACCTGCACGGCATCGATCGCGCGCTCCACCTCCCTTGCTTCGCGGGGGTGCCGCGATTCCGGACGGGATCCGTCGATGCGCGCCGCGGACCCGCTGGCGGGCGCCTCGATGGAGGACACGTGCCCGGATGCTTCGATGCCCCGCGCGGCGTCGCCGCGCACGCCATCGCCGAGTTCGACCGGCCGCACGGTCGCGAGCATCGCGAGGAAGCGCTGCTGCGCGGCGGCATCCACGCCACCGCGCCGCTCGATGCCATGCCTCGCCAACGCAACGCTCCGGATCGGATCATTCATCGCCACGCTCCACGCGTTCGCCTGACACTAGGGACCGCCAAGAAATCATCAGGCGCACCGCGCCCTTGCCCCGACGAAGCAAGCGTCGTGCCAGCGCGATGGAACGCATGCCCGTCGTCTTCGACCTCTCCTCCTACCTGGGCCATGCGCCGCTGCTGCTGCGCTTCACGGCGATGCTGATGGCGCTGCCGCTCACCGGCGACGCCTTCGCCGCGATGCGCTGGCGCTTCGCGCTGGCCCTGTGCCTGACTGCCCTCCTGGGTGGCGTGGCGCCGGAGTTCCCCGGTGGACGCGGCCTCGCCGAGGCGAGCGCCGCCGCCGCGAGCGAAGGCCTGGTGATCGGGCTGGCGGGGCGCGCCCTCGTCATCGCGATGCAGATGGCAGGAGCCGTCGTCTCGAGCACGATCGGGCTTCAGATGGCCGCGCAGACGAACCCGCTCGAGGCCCAGCAATCGGGGCTGGTCGACATCATCTTCGTGTTCGCCGGGCTCGTGCTCCTGCTCGACCTTGGCTTCCTCCACATGCTCCTCGCGCTGCCGCCGGGATCCGCGGCGGCCGGAGGCGCGGGACTTCGCGACGCGATCTCGATCTCGGGCCGCGCGATCGTCCTGGGCCTCGTGATGGCGGCCCCGGTCGCGATCTTCAACACCGCCGTCAACGCGGCGTCGGGGCTCGCGAACCGCTTCCTGCCGGCCTTCCCGGTATCGATGCTGGCCATGCCGCTCCAGATCCTCGCCGGCTTCGCGCTGATCGGGGGAATGCTCTCGAGCCCGGCGCTGCGGGGCGTCGCCGCCGAATTCCTGCGCTCGCTCGGCGGCTGACCGTCAAGATTCTTGGCGGCGGCGACTGGCACGGGTCTTGCGAAATGGCTCGTCGAAATGTCCCTGCTCGGATCCATAAACAGCTCCCTCTCGGGGCTCGGCGTCGCCCAGCGCTCCATCGAGGTGCTGTCGAGCAACGTCGCGAACGCAAGCAATCCCGACTACGTGCGCGAGAACGCCGTCGTGACGGCAAGGCTCGGCGGCGGCGTCGAGATCGCCTCGATCGAGAGGTTCATCGACCGCTTCCTCGCCGCGAAGCTCGGCGACGCGCGCAGCGACCTCGCGGCGGCCGCGAGCGCGGCCGACACGCGCCAGCGCATAGAGGACATCGTGGCCGGCGGCGACGAGGCCGCGCGGCTCGACACGATGCTCGCCGGCTTCCGCGCGGATGTCGCGCGCGCCGCGGCATCGCCCTCGGACCCCGTCCTGCGTCGCGCCATAACGGTGAGCGCGGACCGGCTGGCGCGAAGGCTCAACCAGATGTCGGGGCTCCTCTCCGAGCTGCGCGGGGCCCTCGACGCGCGCTACGCGGAACTCGCGTCGGACCTTGCGACCCGGCTCGGCGAGCTCGGGACGTCGAACCGCACGATCGTCACGACAGCCTACGACACGGGCGCCCTGCGCACGCTCGAGGACAGGCGCGACGCGATCATCGCCCAGATAAGCGAGCTCCTTCCCGTCAACCGCTTCGATCGCGGATCGCGGGACGTCGCGCTCTACGCGGGCCAGGGCCGCCCGCTCTTCGACCTCGCCGCGGCGCGGATCGAGGTGCGCCATGCCCCCGAGGGCGCGAGCCTGCTCCTCGACGGGACAGCGATCGACGGGGAGCTCGCGGGCGGCGAGCTCGGCGCGATCCGGCAGCTGCGCGACGATGCCATCCCCGGCATCCTCGCCGGCCTCGACGAGATCGCGGCCGAGCTGGCGGCGGCGGTGAACGGCGCCCACGCCGCCGCGATCTCGCCCGCGCGGCGCTCCGGCTGGACGGCCGCCTATGCGTTCGACTCGTTCCAGCAGGTCGACCTTTCGCAGACGACCATCCTGCTGCGCGACGAGATGGGCCGCGTGGTTGCGCAGCTCGGCTTCGCCGCGGGGACGACGGCGCACGACACGGCGAGCCTGCGCTCCGCCCTTGAGGCGAATCTCGATCCCGGCGGCGAACCCTACCTTGATGTCGTGCGCGACGCGGGCCGCATCTCCATCTCGGTCAACCAGGCGAGCCGTGCGCGCGGGCTCTCGATCGAGATCGCGTCCGGAGGCACCGGACCGGGGCTCAAGCAGGCGCTGCACCTCGACGACGTGTTCGTCGGCGCAGCCTCGGCCGATACCCTCGCCTTCGAGGTCCGCGTCGCTGCGGACGTCGGCGCGCCGGCTTCCGCGACGCTTCGCGTCGCCGGGGACGCAAGGCGCCTCGAAGGCATGGTCGGCCGCGAGATCGCCCTTCCCGGCCCGGTGGCCGGGGACGTGGAATTGCGCAGGGTGGTCGCCTGGGACGCCGCGACGCAGACCGCGACGCTCGATCGCCCCTGGGGCTCGGCGGTCCCGGAGGCAGGGACCGTGTTCCGGGCCTTCCTGCCCTCCGCGAGAACCATCGCGGTGCGCACGGACCTGGTGGCAGACCCCTCGCGGCTCGCGACGGGCATTGCCGATCCCGGTGCCGACCTTGTCGGCGCCCTTGCGGGCGGGACAGGCGACGGCCGCGGGCTCGAGGCCATGGCGGCCGCGCTGGAGGCAACGCGCGGCATCGTCGCCGATCCCGAGGGTCGCCGCGCGAACCTTGGCTCGATGGTGCGCGACAGGCTCGCCGAGGCGGCCGGCGCGAACGCCGACGCGCAGGCGCGCCGCGCCGAGAGCGCGGCGGTGCAGGATGCGCTCGCGCAGCAATTCGCGTCGCTCAGCGGCGTGAACGTGGACGAGGAGATGGCGCAGCTGATCCTGCTGCAGAACGCCTACGCGGCCTCGGCCCGCGTCCTGTCGACCGTCGGCGACCTCTTCCAGCGCCTGCTCCAGGTCTGACCCATGCGCATAGGCACCTTCCAGTCCCTTTCCTCGCGCGTGAGCTCGGTCCTCGAGCAGCAGCGCCAGATGTCGACCCTCCAGACGCAGGCGACCAGCGGGCGACGCGACACGCGCCTGTCCGACGTCGGTGCAAGCGCCGGCCGGCTGCTGGACGTCGGCAGCGAGAAGAACGCCATCCTCGCCGCGATGGACACGCTCAATGGGCTCGGGCGGACGCTCGACGCGACCGACGAGGCGCTCGGCAACCTCCAGGACATCGCCCAGCGCGGCCGGGCGATGCTGGTGCAGGCGATGGGCGTCACGAACCCCAAGGTCGACCTGTACCAGGTCGCGGCGCAGGCACGGGCGATGCTCGACGACGCGCTCAACGTCCTGAACAGGCAGTCCGAGGGGCGCTTCCTCTTCAACGACATCGCGCCGGACACGCCGCCGGCCGCCTTCCGCGACGAATGGACCGTGGCGTTCGACCGATCGGCGCCCGCGACCCGCATCACCGCAACCTTCGCCGACGGACTCGCCGTCGAGGCCGCGATCGCGACGCAAGGCGGCCTGATCGACGCCGGCGCCACGGCCGACAACCTGCGCGCGGCGCTCGCCGCGGCGGGAAGGCTCGGCGCGGTCGTCGAGATCAGGGCGGACACGGGCGCGCTCTACATCCTTGGCAATGTCGGGGATGCCACGCCAGGTGGCGTCGCCTCCATCGCGACCGACGTCGCGGGCGCGGTGGAGGCGCGCGTGCGCAACACCCGCGAGCGCGCCGACATAGACGTGCGAACGGTCGACTACGCGACGGTGGACGGCACGCGCGACGCGCTGGCGCGGCGCGTCACCGCAGGCATCTCGATCGCGCCGACGGCGCGCGTCGACGAGCCCGCCATCGAGAAGCTGGTGCGCGCGCTCCGGCAGCTCGAGAACGCCGACATGCAGGGGCCGGACGGCAACCGCCTCGCGAAGCAGGCGAACGCGCTGCTGATCGAGTCGATCGAGGACTTCAGCGGGCTCCGCGCCGCGGTCGGGCTGCGGGCGGGAGAGGTCGAGCAACTGCAGTCAAGCTTCGAGACCGCGCTCATCGGCGCCGAATCGACCAGTTCGGAGATAAGAGACGTCGATATCGCGGAACTGATGTCCAAGATCGCCGCCCAGCAGGTCCAGCTCGAGGCCGCCTACATGATGCTGTCGAAGTTCGGCGAACTCTCCCTCGTCAACCACATGCGCTGAGGCGCCAGCGATGCTCGCCGAGATCTCCCGCCGCCTCCCCTCCGCGCCGCCACCGCCGAACCTCGGCTTCGCGCGCGAGCCCGCGCTCGCCGATCCCCGGGACAACGTCTTCCAGACGCGCGTCGGCCCGCGCTGGATCGATCCCGCGCTCGTCATCGACATGCCCGGGGGACTGGCAGGCTTCCCGGCGCTGCGCTCCTTCGCCGGCATCCAGCTCGAGCGCGCCCGCTTCGGGCCGCTCAACCTGCTGCAGAGCCTGGAGGACCCGCGCGTCGCGTTCCTCGTGTTCCCCGATGCGCCGGGTGCCTCCCTCTACGTTCACGCGCATGTCCTCGCGGCATGCGCCGACGAAGGCTTCGAGCCGGCCGCCACGGCGGTCCTCGTGATCGCGAACGCGCGCGCGGAGAGCGGCGTGACCCTCAACCTCCGCGCCCCGATCCTGCTCGAGACGCGTCGCAGGACCGCCGCGCAGCACATCATGGCGGAGGGCGAATACCCCATCCGCCACGTGCCCTGAGCGACTGCATGGCGGACATCTCCACCCGCTACCGCGAGACGTCCATCGACGCCGCCAACAAGGCGCGCCTCGTCCAGATGCTGCTCGGCCGGGCGATGCAGCATGCGCGCGCCGGCGCCGCGGCGGCGGCCGAGGGCCGCATCGAGGCGAGGTTCAACGAGAACCAGCGCATCGCCGAGATCGTGACCGTGCTGCGCGGCCATCTCGACCTCGAGCGCGGCGGCGCCATCGCCCGACAGCTCGACGCGATCTACGGCCATGTGCAGGTCGTCGTCATGAAGATCGACGTGCGCGGCGATGCGTCGCTCTACGACCACGTCCTCTCGCTGTTCTCGGACCTCGAGCGCGCCTGGGCGGAGATCGCGCGCACCCCCGCCCCGCCCGCCCCAGCCGCGCCCGGGCCGGCGGCGCGGCCGGTCCAGGACGGAGGCACCCGTGGGGGCTTCTCGCTTCGCGCGTGACGTCGTCATCGGCCTCGGCCTCGTCGCCGCCCTGCTCTGGCAGGGCGCCGCGACCGCCGCGTGCGAGCCACCCGGGACGCTGAGCCGCGTCGACGTCGCGCGGCTCGACCAGATCTCCGGCGCGAGCGGCGCCGGCCGGCGCCCGCTCGCGGCCTTCGCCGACGGCGACCTCGTCTTCGCGGTCTTCGAGAAGCTGGCAGCCATCGTGGTCCCGCCGCCCCTGTCGGGTGCCTATGTCGGCACGATCGCGGGCGAGCAGACGACCACGGTCATGCTGCGGCGCAGCCGCACGCAGGCCTTCGCCCCGGCGGCGACGCCACGCATCCGCGACGCGGGCGCGGCCAAGGTCGTGCCGGTCTCCCGCAGCGACGAGCATTTCGTGCTGCAGAACGGCTTCGCGACCTACGTGGTGCTGCCCGGCACGCCAGGGGTCTCCGCGGGCGCATGCATCGACGACCGCGCCGCGCTGCTCGCCGCGCGCGACTCGACGGTCGTGCGGCTCGCCTCGGGCGGGCGCGTGCGCGAGCTCGGCGGCGAGCGCAGCATCGAGGCAGGCGCCACGCGCCTGCTCCTGACGGCATGCTGCGACCTCGAGGCGATGCGCCCCGAGGACATCGACCTCGACCCGAGGCAGGTCACCGACCCGGGCCGCTTCGCCCGCTACCTCGCCGCGGAGCGCTTCGCTGGCGCGGACCTCTCGGTCGACTGGACGGCGGCCGGTCGCATCGCCCACGAGGTGCTGATGCAGGGCCGCACGCAGGAGGCGGCGCAGGTCCTGGCGCGCCTCGGCGGCATCGAGGCCGCGGCCGCGGCGCCCGCCGTCGCGATGCTCGCCGACCTCGCGGGCCTGGGCGCGCGCGTGGACATGCCCGCGTTCCCGCCGACGCCATCCTCCGTGCGCGAGTCGCGCGCGCGGATCGCGCTCGCCCGCAAGCTCCTGTCGGCCTGCCGCGGCCACGCGCTGGACGCCATCGCCGATCGCCGGGTGGACTTCGCCGAGGTCCTGCCGGACCTGCGCGTCCTGCCGACGGACATCGCCACCGCGATCCTGCTCTGCGACGCCCGGCGCCTTGCGCTCGCGGGCGACACGCGCGCCGCGCTGACCCGCCTGCGCGCGCCCGATCGACCCGCCGGCATCGAGGACAATCCGCAATGGCTCGTCCTCGACGCGTTCCTGCTGGCCAGGGCAGGGCAGGAGGAACTCTCCGCCTTCCGCAAGCGGCGCCTGCGCGAGCTCCTCGCCGAGAACGGGGAGCGCATCGACCTGCGCCCGATGGAACGCTTCGCCAGCCCGGTCGAGCTGCTCGGCGACATCTTCGCCCTCGCCTACCTGGCCGAGCGCGGCGGCAGCTTCGGCGATCGGCGGATCGACGTCGCCGCCATGTCCTCGGCGATCGCGAGCCTGCCCTCGGCGGAGCTGGCCCTGCGCATCGACCGCCTGGCCGCCTGGCGCGGCACGGTCCCGGAACCGGCGCTCGCCGCGCGCGTCGACCGCGCGATGGCGCGGCGCCTGCTTGCAGCCGACGGCGTCGACGTCGCGGGTTCACCGACCCTTGCATTCCAGGTCGCGTCGCTCTTCGCCGCCGCCCCCCACCTGCGCGACATGGCGCAGGAGATGCGCCTCGCCGGCGCGGGGTTCGCCGCCTCTGCCGGGCTTGCCGACGCGGCGCGGGCGACGATCGGCGAATTCCTCGCCGCCGGGAGCCAGGACGACGCCGCGCGCATCCCGCGCTTCGAGCAGGCGCTGGACCGGTACCTCGCGGTCCGCCGCGCCATCGACGAGGCGTCGCTCGCCTCGGATCCGCTGTGGCAGCTGGAGGCGCGCGACGTCGCCCTCCGTGCCGCCCTCGCCGAGAAGCGCTCGGCCGTGCTGGCCGGCCTCGTCGGCGACGCCCTTGCCGCCGATCCTTCCCGGGCCGCGGGGGACATGCCGGAGTTGCGGCTGCTCGAGCGCCTGCGCGCGATCGACGCGCGGCCCTGACGATCCGTTACGGACCATGTTCGGCCCGCCGGGCTGCGGCGCGCGGACAAGATCCCGGCTGAAGATGGAGAGGACGATGGTCGACAGGGTAGCAGGTGGAACCGACGCGGCACGCGCGGCAGCCGGCAAGGCCGAGGCGATCACGCCCCGACGCGCCGCCGCCCTGCGCGAGGCCGTCGCCGCGGAGAACCGCGCGTCCGTGGTCCCGCAGGGACTCCTCGAGCACCGCGACGAGGGCCAGCCCGGAGCCCTCTATGACCGATCCCTCTGACGCGGCGCAGGCGCCCCTGGGCGTCATCTCGAGCCTGGCGGTCGAGATCGCCCGCCTCGAGGTCGGCGTGCTGGGCGGGACCGCGACGGACGCGGAGCCGCTGATGTCCCTGGTTCGCGAGCTGGGCGACATCGGCCGAGGGCCTGCGGCGGGTCGGCTCGACCCCGACTCCGCGCGCATCCTGTCGCGCCTGATAGCGGACCTCGATCGCATGATCCTCAAGGTTGAGCGCGAGCTCCGCTCCATGCGCCAGGAGGAAGCCGGGCACGCCGTGTCCGCGGCCGCGCAACTCGCCTACGCGAAGAACGCGGCGCGCTGAATGCGCCTGATCGCAGCCGCCCTGGCCCTGGCGCTCGCGCCCGGGCTCGCCGAGGCGCAGACGATCACGCTCGACCTCGCGGGCGGCGGGTCGGTCGCGCGCAGCGCGATCAACCTCTTCCTGCTCTCGACGCTGCTGGCCGTGGCGCCGACGCTCGTGATCGTCGCCACCAGCTTCACCCGCATCGTCGTGGTCCTGTCCCTCCTGCGCTCCGCGCTCGGGCTGCAGCAGACGCCGCCGAACATCGTCATAACGACCCTCGCCGTGTTCATGACGCTCTTCATCATGGCGCAGCCCACGGACCTCGCGATCTCCCGCGGCGTCGAGCCATACCTGCGCGGCGCGATAGGGGAAGAGGCCGCGATCGGCGAGATCGTGGCGCCGTTCCGGGAGTTCATGCTGAAGAACACGCGCCGGGAGGACCTCGACGTCTTCCTCGCCATCGCGCAGCGGAACGCCCCCGACCTCAAGGTGGAGTCCCCCGCGGACATCCCGATCCGCGTGGTCCTGCCGGCCTTCATGCTCAGCGAGCTGCGCGTCGCCTTCGAGATCGGCTTCCTGATCTACCTGCCGTTCCTCGTCATCGACCTCGCGGTCTCGGCGATCCTGATGGCGATGGGCATGATGATGGTGCCGCCCGTCCTCGTCGCCCTGCCCTTCAAGCTCGTCTACTTCGTGTTCGCGGATGGATGGCGGATGCTCGTGTCCGCGCTCGTCGACAGCTACGCCTACTGACGGGCGGCATCAGGCCCCCGCGTCGCCGGCGTCCTCCTCCTCGTCCCAGAGCCGGCCGATCCGTTCGCACAGCGCGCGGATGTCCACCATGCAGTCGACGACGGTCGGATGCTCCTCGCCCATCCGGCGGCAGAGGAACTGGTAGTCGGTGAGGCGCGCCTCGAGCTGGCGCGCGAGTCCCCCGAATGCGTTGCGGTCGACCGGCACTTGGCACCTCCAGGGGCAAGGTTCGCGCCAGCATGGACCGGCCACGCACGGCCGCGCGCGCAAGAAGGATCGGGAACGGACTGGCACGCTTCATGCGAGGAGGGGGCATCGCGGGTCCATCCCGCCAAATTCTTGACGTGGCCCCAAGACATGTCGCTCTCGATCGTCAACAACTACGCCGCGCGCATCGTCCACCGCCAGGTCGAGCGGAACGACGCGATGGCCACGAAGATGGTGGCCAGGCTTTCATCCGGCTCCCGGGTGATCTACGCGTCCGACGACGCGGCGTCGCTCGCCGTGGGGACGCGCCTGCGCGCCGATGTCGGCGCCATGCAGATGGCCGCGGTGAACGCGAGCCACGCCGCCGCCGTCCTCCAGATCGCCGATGGTGCCGCGTCGATCATCGGCGACATGACCACCCGCCTCAAGACGCTGGCGATCCAGTCCGCCTCCGACCAGCTCTCGGGCACCGAGCGCGCGATGATCGACAGCGAGTACCAGCAACTGCTGCGGGAAATCGACCGCGTCGCATCGTCGGCCTCCTTCAACGGCAAGCGCGTGCTCAACTACACCGGCACGCCAGTGCGACCGACCGCCCTCGTGCAGGACGGCATGAACGCCTTCGGCAACGTCAACGGCGTGGTCTCCCTCGACACCTCGGGCGCGATGGCGGGATCGCTCTTCGCCGCCAGCTTCGACGCCGCGGGCAACCGGCTGACGCTGACCAACCTCACCAACGGGGAAAGCGAGACGCGGACCCTCAGCTTCCGGACGCTCGGCGAGCAGGAGCGCGAGGCCGTCGCCTTCCGCTCGCTCGGCGTGACGATGCAGATCGACCGCAACTTCCCGAAGCAGGCGACGATCGCGGCCTCGAACGGATCGCTGCAGGCCGGGGAATCCTGGCTCGGCCTGAACGCCAGCGCCACGGTGGCCGAAGGCGCCGCGAACCCGCTGCGCCAGCTCCTGCCCACGGACGACGCGGCCCTCGCCGGCGAGACGTGGCTTGGGCGCATGCGGGTGTCGGACCTGCGCATGCGCGCCCTGCCCGACTTCGGCGCCATGCCCGTGCCCTTCCAGGAGATCCGCTTCTCGACCTCCGACACGGTACCGCTCGTCGCGTCGCTCTACGACCATGTCGCGCACCGCGTGGAGATCCGCGACATCGACTTCACGGCCGCCAATGGCGCCTATGTCCTCACGGACGGGACCACGACCCTGTCGCACACCCTCGCGGCGCCGACGACGATCGCCAGCCTCGTCGCCGGCCTGCAGGCCGATGCCGACTACGCCGACGCGGACTTCACCGTCGAGGCCAACGGCACCGCGGGGATCCGCATCGCATGGAAGGAGGCGGCGGACGTCTCGGCGACCACGCTCAGCCTGACGCGCGCGGGCACGGCGACCGGGACCGAGACCGTCGTCCAGACCGGCGCGGCGCCCGCCGCGGATGCAGAGGTCGGCCCGGGCGACCTGCGTGGCGAGAACGGGACCGAGGGCCGCGACACGTCGCTGGCCGGCGGGACGGGGGTCGCGAAGCTGTTCACCCGGGTGCAGGTCCGCTCGTCCGAGGGCGAGCTGCGCTCGATGTCGGAGGCGAGCGGC
This sequence comes from Pseudomonadota bacterium, assembly GCA_041178225.1. Taxonomy (GTDB): domain Bacteria; phylum Pseudomonadota; class Alphaproteobacteria; order CACIAM-22H2; family CACIAM-22H2; genus CAIOSQ01. The sequence continues at coordinate 71,687 of JBEGVV010000049.1, forward strand.
GCGAACCTCTCGCTCCAGCCGGACGACACCGTCGTCGTCACCATCCACAACGGCGAGACCGACAGCACGGCCAGGGAATACATGGAGCTCGCCTTCCGCGTCGGGAGCGTGGGCGGCCTGTCGGACCTCGTCTTCGCCGGCGACGAGAAGATCCCCGTGGCGACGCTGCTGCTCAACTCGCATCGCATGCTCGGGGTCTCCGGCCAGGAGACCGATGGCAATCCCTTCGACTTCCAGGTCGGCGCGACGACGCTCTCGTCGGACACGCTCTCCTTCAAGCTGCCGCCGCTGTCGTCGCGCGCCCTCGGGCTGTCCGACAGCCATGTGCGCACGGCGGGCGCCGCCCGCGCGGCCGTCGGCATCGCCGACGCGGCGATCAACAGGACGTCGACCGTGCGCGGCGAGATCGGCGCGATCCAGAACCGCTTCGAGTTCACGAAGCAGAACCTCGCGACGATGGCCGAGAACACGGACAACGGCCGCAGCCTGCTGATGGACCTCGACGTGGCCTCCGAGATGACGCGCCTGACGTCGCAGCAGATCCTCGTGCAGGCCGGCGTCAGCGTCCTCGCCCAGGCGAACCAGATGCCGCAGCAGCTGCTGCGGCTGTTCCAGTGAACGACCCAACCATCAACCGGAGACCCGAGGAGGGAAGGATGAACACGCAGCAGGACACCATGGACGACGCGATGCCCCCGAGCGTCATCGTCGCGAAGCTCTTCGACGACCTCGTCGCCGCGCTCGAGGAGGCGCGCCTCTCGATCGCCGAGGGGCGCATCGAGGACAGGTTCCGCGCCATCGCGGTGTCGACGGAGATCGTCGGCGACCTCGCCGCCGGCCTCGAGGAACCGGCGCAGGACGACTGGACGCGCCGGACGGGCGCGCTCTACCGCTACCTGCAGCGCCTGTTCCTCGCGGCGAACCTTCGCAACGACGCGAAGGCGATCGACGAGGCGATGATGCTCGTGGAGCCGGTGCGCCGCGCCTGGCAGTGCATGGCGGCGGAGGAGAAGCTGCGCGCCGAACTCGCGCGCCGCGGCGTGCGCAAGGATGCCGCGGCGGTGGCCGACTGGATGGAGAGCGCCGCCGCGGATTGAGGGCGCACCATGGCGGCATGCGGCACGAAACGATCGACGGCCCCGGGGGAGCGCGACATTGGCACGCCTCAGGGGCAAAGACGCACCAACGGAAATAGCCAAATACAAGGATAACGCGATGATCAGGATCTTCATCGGCTACGATCCTCGAGAGCCCGCGGCCTACCATGTGCTCTGCCACTCGATCCTCGTGCGCGCATCGATACCCGTGGCCTTCGCGCCGCTTGCGCTCGGGGGCCTGCGCGAGCATCTCTGGCGGCCGCGCCATCCCCTGCAGTCGACGGACTTCTCGTTCTCCCGCTTCCTCGTGCCGCATCTCTGCGGCTTCGAGGGATGGGCGCTCTTCATGGACTGCGACATGCTCGTGCTGCGCGACATCGCCGAACTCTGGGAGATGCGCGATGCGGAGATGGCGGTCCAGGTCGTCAAGCACTGCCATGCCCCACGCGAGGCGAGGAAGTTCCTTGGCGCGGAGCAGACCCGCTACCCCATGAAGAACTGGTCGAGCCTGATGATGTTCAACAACAGCCGCTGCACGCGCCTGTCGCCCGGCTACGTCAACGACGCCAGCGGCCTCGACCTGCACCAGTTCCGCTGGCTTGAGGGCCCGCACGAGATCGGCGGCATACCGGCCGCATGGAACCACCTCGTCGACTACGCTCCGCCGCGGCCCGTCGAGGAGATCGCAAACCTCCACTACACGAATGGCGGCCCGTATTTCGAGGACTATGCCTCCTGCGGCCATGCCGATCTCTGGTTCGCCGAGCGCAACAGGATGCTCGCCTGCGCCAGCCCCAAGCTCGCCCTCTCCCGCGCCGGCTGAGCGGAGGGCGGACATGGCCTCCCACGCGATCGCCAGAGACCGAAAGCCCGGGATGCGGACCGAGATTGCCGCCGCCGCATATGCGCGCGGCGCTTTCCGGGAAGCACGGGCCGCATGCAACGCGGTGCTCCGCAGGCAGCCGCGCGACACCGAAGCGCTTCGACTGCTCGCCCTCGTCGAGTTGCGAGCGGGACGCGCCGCGGACGCGCTCATCGCAATCGGCCGGGCGATCGCGACGGCGCCAAGCGACGCGGCCCTGCAAGCCACGCGTGGCGACATCCTGCGGCAGTCGGGGCGGCATGCCGAGGCGGTGGCGGCCTATGACCGCGCGCTGGAACTGTCCCCCGGCAAGCCCGAGTTCCACTCGGGACGCGGGAAGGCACTGTCGGATGACGGCCGTCACGCAGATGCGCTCTCCAGCCATGAGGAGGCGCTGCGCGCTGGAGGCGAGACCGCCACGCGACTGGTCAACCGGGGGATCGCGCTCCGGCGGCTAGAGCGATTCGAGGAAGCCCTGGCCGATGCCGAGCGCGCCACGAAGCTCGCGCCGGCCTCGGCCGCGGCGCTCAACCTCCTGGGCACAGTGCTCCAGGAGCTCGATCGGCCAGCACAGGCGATGCTCGCCCTCTCGAAGGCCATAGCCCTGGCACCGAGGGATGCGCTCGGCCACTACCATCGCGCGAACCTGCTGAGGAAGTTTGGGCAATTCGAGGGTGCGCTGGACGATTACTCGCGGGCGCTCGAGCTGGCCCCGGATGTCCGGACGGCCCGCCTGGGGCGCGCCTCGCTGCTTTCCGATTTCGGGCGGTTCGAGCAGGCGGACGCGGATTTCGCGCTCCTGGTCAGCAGCCCGCACGCCTCGGCAGAGGAAAGGTTCAACAGCGCGCTGTCGCATCTCCGGCGCGGCAGCTTCGATGCCGGCTGGCGCGGCTACGACAACCGCTGGCGCATCGCGGCCGCCGCGACCTTCACTCTCGAGACCGACAAGCCTTCCTGGCGCCCCGGCCACCCCTCCGGGACCCTTCTCGCCTGGGGCGAGCAGGGCATCGGCGACGAGATCATGTTCGGATCGATCCTTCCGGACCTTGTCCGGGCCGAGCCGGGAACTCAGCTAGGCGTCGACGAACGGCTCGTGCCCCTGTTCAGCCGCTCGTTTCCAGGGATCCCGGTCTGGCGGCGTGGCGCGCTCCGGGAACTGCCGTTCGACGCCCATGTCCCGCTCGGCGACCTCGGCATGCATTTCAGGCCGACCCCCGAGAGCTTCCCGCGCACCCCATTCCTCGTCGCCGACCCGGATCTCGCGGCGCGGCTGCGAAGCAGGCTGGCAGCCGACGGGAAGCCGGTGGTCGGGATCAGCTGGGGAAGCAGCCGCAAGGCGGCAGCCTCGAAATGCATCGATATCGCCAGGATCGGCAACACGCCAGCCCTGCGCGACGCGCGCCTCGTCAACCTCCAGTACGGGAACTGCATCGAGGACCTCGAGCGTCTGGCACGCACCGGTGCCGACATCATCGACCCCTCGGAAATAGACAAAACAAACGATATCGACGGCCTCGCCGCGCTCTTGGAAGCCTGTGACCTTGTCGTGACAATAAGCAACGTCACTGCGCACCTCGCTGGGGCGCTCGGTAAACCGACATTTCTCCTTCTCGGCAATCCCGCCGACTGGCGCTGGGGCACCTGCGCCGCGACCTCGCACTGGTACCGGTCGGTCCGGATCATCCGCCAGGCGCGGCCCGGGGACTGGGACGGCGTCTTCGCGACGCTCGACGCGGCGCTGTGCAGCGCGTTTCCCGCCCTCGGGCAGGGAGCTCCATCGACACGCCTCCAGCACCCGGAGCCTGCATGACCAAGCCAATCGATCCCGCGGGACTTCTCTCCACCGCCGTCGCCGACCATCGCGCCGGGCGCCACGGCGACGCCGAGCATGGCTATCGCGCGATCCTCGCCGCGGACCCTCGCCATTTCGACGCGCTGCAGCTCCTTGGCGCGCTCGCCATCGGGGATGGCCGTTGCGAGGAAGGCATCGCGCTGCTGCGAAGCGCGGTCGCGGTCCGGGCCGACCACGCCGCCTCGCGACGCAACCTCGCCAACGCACTGCTGCGCGTCGGACGGCCCGAGGAGGCGCTCGCCTCCGCCGAGCACGCCTGCTCGCTCGACCCCATGCATGCGGGCAACCAGCACGCGCGCGGCAACGCCCTTGCCGCGCTGGGCCGCGACGCCGAGGCGATAGACGCGCAGGTGGCCGCGATCCGCGCGGAACCCGGGCATCGCGACGCCTGGTACAATCTCGGCCTTGCGCTGCTCGGTGCCGGCCGCGCCGACGAGGCGCTGTCGAGCCTCGACCACGCGATCATGCTGGGCGGCGACGATGCCCGCCTTGCCGATTGCGAGGCCAGCCGCGCCACGGCGATGCGCGCGCTCGGGCGACTGGAGGACGCGATCCTGGCGGCCACGCGGGCCACGACGCTGCGTCCGGGCGATGGGGCCAAGAGCCGCAACCTCTCGATCCTCCTCGAGGAGGCGGGCAGGCACGAGGAATGCCTCGGGGCCTGCGACGCGGCGCTCGTGGTCGAGCCGGGCCATGCCGAGACGCTTCATCGGCGCGGCACCATGCTCGCGCGCCTTGGCCGGAAGGAGGAGGCCGCAGGGAGCCTGCTCGCCGCCATCGCCGCCGAACCTCGCTCCGCGAGGTACCGATGCAACGCCGGGCTGGTCCTCCACGAACTTGGCCGGGCTCTGGACGCGCTGGCCTGCTTCGAGGCGGCCATCGACCTCGACCCGCTCGCCGCCGCCGCCCATCACGGCAGGGGCCTCGCGCTCCACGAGCTCGGGCGGGCCGCGGAGAAGGTCGCCGTCTACGACGCCGCCATCGCCGAAAATCCCGTGCATGCGCGCGCATTCTGCAACCGCGACAACGTGCTCGCCCGGCCGGCCCGCAACGAGGAGGCGCTCGAAAGCTACGATCGTGCCATGGTCCTCGACCCGGGCCTGGCCGAGGCCCACAACAATCGCGGGGTCCTCCTGCGGACGCTCCGGCGGCACGCCGAGGCCGCCGAGTCGTATCGGCGCGCGATCACCATCCAGCCGGGCCATGCCGATGCCTGGTACAACCGCGCCAACGCGCTGCAGGAGCACAACGATTTCGTCGACGCGATAGCGAGCTACGACCAGCCCCTGGCCATCGCCCCCGGCCACGCGAACGCCCTGAACAACCGCGCGAAGGCGATTTTTCGGCCACTCGGTCGCGCTGCTTCGCGGGGACTGGGACAAGCGAAGCAACCTGAGACGACCGACTAAGCTGCGTCCGCGAAAAGGAAATCCGCTTGATGACAGTCCGGCCGGAAAGAGATGCTCAGACGAGCCGCGCCGTATCCGCAAATCCAGCTGCACCCCCTTGGGACAAAAATGAGAATTGATAGCATGCCTCTTCCGGCCCGCAGTCTGACCGACGAAGTGCTAATTGCCCCTGATACCAAGGGTTCGCTGCAGCACATTCCATTCAACAAGCCGTACCTGACCGGGCATGAGTTGAGCAACATCGCCGAAGCGCAACTGAGCGCGAAGCTGGCTGGTGACGGTCCGTTCACGCGTCGTTGTCAGGGATGGCTGGAGAAACTGTCGCCAAACAGCACAGCATTGCTCACCCATTCTTGTACGGCAGCGCTCGAGATGGCAGCGCTACTCTGCGGTATCGGCCCTGGCGACGAGGTGATCCTTCCATCCTACACGTTCGTCTCGACAGCTAATGCATTCGTGATCCGCGGCGCAAAGCCGGTCTTCATCGACATCCGCCCAGACACCCTTAACATGGACGAGCGCAAGATCGAGGCTGCGATCACTTCGCGGACCCGAGCCATCGTACCGGTCCACTACGCGGGGGTCGCCTGCGAGATGGAACGCATCATGGAGATCGCCGAGGCGTATAGGCTCTACGTGATCGAGGACGCGGCCCAGGGCTGCCTGTCGAGCTACAAGGGGCGCCCGCTAGGAACGATTGGCCATCTTGGTTGCTTCAGCTTTCACGAAACAAAAAACATCATATCCGGAGAAGGCGGCGCGCTGATGGTTAACCAGTCCGCGCTGATGTCGCGCGCCGAGATCATACGAGAGAAGGGAACCGACCGAAGCCGCTTCCTGCGCGGCGAGGTCGACAAGTACACGTGGGTCGATATCGGCTCCTCATATCTTCCCAGCGAAATTACCGCGGCGTTCCTATGGGCGCAGATGCAATGCGCTGAGGCGATCTCCCGCAAGCGCCTTGCTGTCTGGTCACGCTACAACATAGCGTTTCGGAATTCTACTTGGGCGCAGACACCGCACGTTCCCAATGACTGCCGCCATAATGGTCATATGTTCTATCTGCTCAACAGGTCTGGCAAACCCCGCGACGAGGTGATCGCTGAACTCAAGTCGATGAGAATTCATACGCCGTTTCATTACGTTCCACTCCATTCTTCGCCCTTTGTTAAAACCCGCGGCGGGAACATTCCTCATCTGCCGGTAACAGATCGGGTGGCGGCAACCCTGATTCGCCTCCCGCTCTACATTGATCTCAGCGAATCCGAACAGGACAGGGTTATCAATGCCGTTAGTTCGCTTCTGGCATCGACGGGGAAGCCCCAGCGGAATAACAGGCGACGGCGTGATCCATCAATCCGAGCGCCCCATCCCCCTTGCCGGTCGCAGTCCGACTGACAACCTGAGCGCGCACCAGCAGGAGCGCACGTCCACCGCTTCAGTCAGGAGCACTTGGTATGCAGGAGCAGCTTGACTACGTCCGAACCAAACTCGCCCAGGCCCTTGATCATGGGCAGTTCGACGTCTTCCTCCAGATCGAGAGGGCATTCTATAATTGCATCGTGAGGCGGTGCGAGCAGATAGAACATTACGAACTATGCTATTCAACAATCGATCAGGTGGTGGCTAGATTTGGAGAGGCGATCAGTGGCGCATTGCCGCCGAGACAGGATTCGCTTCCAGGCCGGATCTGCTACATACTCCCCTCGTTGGATACTGACCTCGCCCATGTCGAGTTCCTGTTCAATATCCTTAAGATGCACCCAGCGAAGGATCCCCTGGAGATCACCGTTGCGGGCTACTCCGCGTCCGCGGATTCGATCGGCAGCAGGCTACTTGCACGACTCCAGCAGGAGGACCGCATCCGGATCGTTCGGATCCCGCTCGGCGTTCGCGGGATGGTCGATTTCGGCCGATTCTTCGTCCGCGAGCGGTTGTCGTTGCTGATCGTCTTCTCGATCCCGCACATGCTTTCCGCTTGGGTCCGCGCCCTTGGCGCGGACAGGGTGGCGTGGGCAACGACCAAGTTCGAACTCTCTTCCTTCGCCGGCTTGCGCCATCGGCTCTCGTTCGCAGGGCCGCGCTGCGAAGCCACGGCGATTCGTGGCAAGATCTGGAGGCGTTCCATCGCCAGCCTCTGTCCGGCGGATGTTCCGGTCTTTTCGTCCGCGGACAGGCCGCGGACGCGGATGTTGAGCGTCAACCGCGAGGAGAAGATGTTGACGCCTCATTTCCTTGGCGCGGTCGCCGATGTACTCGCAGCGGAACCGGCGACGCGCTTTTCATGGACCGGTCGCGACCGGAATCCGCAGATTGTCGAGTTCTTTGCGCGTCGCGGACTGGCCGCACGCACCGATTTCATCGGTTGGGTCACCCCGTCGCACGCCATCGGCGATCACGACATATTCCTCGACACGTATGGCCTCAGCGGCATGGTGGCGACCTACGCCTTCTGCGCAGGCATGCCTGTCCAGTTCTTTCGTGCCTCGAAGTCCTGGCTGGAGATCCACGAAAGCCGGATCGCCGCCGACACGCCGACGCAAGCACATCTTCTGCGCTCGACGCTCGCGAGCGATCCGGCAAGCTACAGCGCATCGGTGATCGACCTCGTCAGGTCTGCGACATCCTACAACGAGCGGAGCGCGTGGCAGTCGCGCATCGGCACCGGTTACCTGCTCGACGAACGTGCGATGTACGAAGGTCACGTCGCCGCGATCCGCGGCGTCCTGGCCGACTCTGGTGCCGAGCAGGAAGCGCCGGCATGACGTCAGTCTGCATAATCCAGTCGAACTATGTTCCCTGGAAAGGGTATTTCGACCTGATCGGGGCATGCGATTGGTTCGTCGTCTACGACGAAGTCCAGTTCACAAAGAACGACTGGCGCAATCGCAACCTGATCAAGACGCCGGCGGGTTTGCAGTGGCTCAGCATTCCGGTCGGATCGAGTATTCGCCGCCGCATCTGCGATGTAGAGTTGTCGGATCCATTCTGGCGGTCCAAGCACTGGAAGACACTGCAGGCCGCCTATGGCCGCGCGCCCTTCGCTCGGCAGATGCTCGGCCTTCTGGAGCCAGTCTATCTTGGTCCTTCGCACCGGACCCTTTCCGAACTGAACATCGATCTGATCCGCATGATCTGCCGTAGGCTGGGGATCGCCACACGGATCGTGGACTCGCGCAGTTTAGCCGCTCCGGAAGGAAAGACCGAACGCCTCGTGCACATCTGCAGCGATCTGGGCGCGACGCGCTATGTCTCCGGACCCGCTGCGAAGGAATATCTAGATGGCGCGCAGTTCAACGAGCGGGGCATCGCCGTGGATTGGTTCGACTACTCCGGTTATCCGGAATACCCTCAGCTATGGGGTGGGTTCGAACATGGTGTGTCGATCCTCGATCTGCTGTTCAATTGCTGGGAGGAATCCAGGCGATATATGAAGTTCCCCGACCTGCGCGCGGCCGCCGAGCGGAGGTCCGCCGCATGAGGCGGGTCGACCTGTCGTGCAGCGTTCCGCTCGCTTCAGGCGAACTGGACGAACACGCCTATCACATCCGTACCCGCGGTTACGCGCTGGTGCGCGGCTTCTTGGACCGGCCGACGATCCGCGCGCTGCGCGCTGCGCTGGAGCGCGCCCTGGACCAGTACGCGCCGCGTCCGGGCGTCGAACGGAGCTACCTCGATCGGCACCAGTTGCACGACCTTATGATCCGCGACCTCGACTTCGCAGCGCTGCTCGAGGATCCGCGATTGCAGCAGCTTGTCGCCCCACATCTCGGTCCTTACTGGATCATGTATGCGGCGACGTCGTCCTCCGTCCCCCCGAAGGGCGTGAACTATGCGGCGCGCTTGCATGTCGATTCGCCCCGGTTTCATCCCGGATACGTGTTCAACATGGGCGTCATATGGACTCTGGACGACTACACGCAAACAAGCGGATCCTTGAAGATCCTTCCTGGCTCTCATCACGCGGAAGATGCGCCACGAGAGGATGTCTTCGAGCGCGAGGCGGTCAAGGTCTTGTGCGAGGCTGGATCGCTGATCCTGTTCAATGCTCGCACTTTCCATCGAACCACCCCCAACGCTGGAGCGACCTGGCGTCATTCGATGACGCTCAATGCGTGCCGTCCGTTCATGAAGCCCAGGATGGACTGGGTGCGCGCGATCCCGCCGGAAATAAGCGACGCGCTGAATGAGCAGGCGCGGCGGCTGATCGGCTTCGATACCCGTGTGCCGGCGAGCATGGATGAGTTCTACGCCCGGCCAGAGCAGCGCCTTTACAGGCCCGGGCAGGGCTGAGGAGCGGTCATGGACCTGAACCGGCCGTCCCGGGCGGATTCCGTCCAGGCGAACATCGACGTCCACAGCGCCCTTGCTGCGAATGGCGACTATGAACGCAGCCCGCATTTTCGCCCCGAAAACAAGGCGCATGTCCGTGCGATCCTGCGATCTCTTGTTGAGGGTTATCAGGGCGCGAAGCCTCTCCGGGCGATCGATTTCGGCTGCGGCACCGGTTTCGTCATCGGGCTCATGGTCGACCTCGTAGATCGCATAGACGGCGTCGACATCACGCCCGAGATGATGCGGCGGGTCGATCTGAGTTCGGGCTTGGTGCACTTGCATGAATGCCTCGCCGAAGCGACGCCTTTTTCCGATTGCAGCTTCGACGTCGCGACCGCGTACTCATTCATGGACCACCTGCACGATTACCGAGACTTCCTGCGCGAGGCGCATCGTGTCCTCAAACCTGGAGGGATTTTCTACGCCGACCTGAATCCTAACCGCGAGTTCATCGAGGCGATCGAGGCCGCGGAGCGTCGCCATGGAGCTAGCCTGTCCAGCTTTCCGCTCATTGCCCGTGAGGCGCAGAGTGCACTCCGCAACGGGCAGGTCTACGAGCAGGCACACGGTATCGACGCGCGGCGCCTGGAGGCCGCGGAACCGGGAAAGACCTACGACCGGGGATTCCAAGCCGAAGAAGTGCGCGCGACCGCGCGGCATATCGGCTTCACCCAGGTGGCGGTCGAGTACGAGTGGTTCCTGGGGCAATCGAAGGTGATGCACGAGGGTTCGTTTGCTCAGGCGGCCGACATGGCGAGCCATCTCAGATCACTAGCGCCAGTCGCGAGCCATCTGTTCAAATACTTGCGTTTCGTTTTCGTTAGGTGAGGCGCAGATGCAACTTCCCGTGGCGATCTTCGGCGCCGGATCACTTGGACGTCTCGCCGCTGCATATCTCGCCGAACTAAAGATGCCTCGGTTTTCTAGTTTCGTCGTCGACGACGCTTTCGCCAATGGCGCCGACCGGATTGCATGGAGTGCTCTTGTCGAGGACCACCCGCCGTCACGCGTAGCCGTGTTCGTAGCCGTGGGGTACCGGAACTTCCGTGCCCGCGCGAGCGTTTTCAATCGTGTTTGTGCGGCCGGCTACGAAGTTCCGAACATTGTGTGCACTAACGCTCATGTCTCCAGCGACGTGAGCCTCGGACGGAATAACTTCCTGATGCCAGGCTCGGTCGTGGAACCAGGCGCACGTCTAGGAGATAATAATATTGTCTGGTCGAACGCAACGATCTGTCATGACACCGTGGTTGGTAATCACAATTTCTTCGCCGCAAATGCGACGATAGGCGGCGAAGCACGCATCGGTGACGCGAACTTCTTCGGCTTCTCGTCCGTGGTTCTCCACCAACGCCGGATCGGGGACGATGTCCTTGTGGGCGCGCAATCGACCGTGACGTCGGTCGGCGCCCATCGCGCCGTCTATGTTGGAAGCCCGGCGCGCAAAATCCGTGACATAGATCCCGTTGTCGGCGTTCGAATCGATTAGAATGTGCAAGTTCCGTAATTCCCCGACAGTCGGAGCACCGGGCCTGACGGTTCAGGCGGTCTGCGCGGGCACGGTTTCCTCCTCTGTCTCGGGCCGGTCGCCGGGCGGGGCGAAGGCAGGCAGGCGCTCGATGCCGAGCGCCTCGCGCAGGGCCTGCGCGGGCGTCCTGCCCTTCAGCCGATAGCCCTGGTGCGTTCGCTGCTCGTTGTAGAACGCGATGAACACGTCGAGGTCCCGCTGGATCTCCTCGGGCGCCATGTACCAGGTCGTGCGGCCCTTCACGCGGAAGCACTCGTCGAGCAACGTGCGGTTCATGCGCTCAACGAAGCCGTTGGTCCGCGGGCTGCGCACCTTGGTGGTCCGGTGCTCGATGCCCTCGACGGCGAGCAGCAGCTCGTAGGGGTGCTGTTCGGGCCGCCCGGAGAACTTGCGGCCATTGTCTGTCAGAACCGCGCCGACCTCGACGCCGAGTGCGGCGTAGAACCGCAGGACCCGCTCGTAGCGCAGGTCGCATGCGGTGATCGGCATCTTCGAGGTGTAGACCTTGGCGATGGCCGCCGAGCAGAAGACGTCCACCGCCACCTGCACGTAGACCTTGCCCACGCCCTTGAGAGTGCCCCAGTAGAACGTGTCCTGGTTGATCAGTTCGCCGGGACGCGAGGATTCGACATGGCGGTCGCGGAACTCCGAGCTGTGACGCTCGAGCAACCGGACCTGGTCCTCGCTGAGCGCGATCGTGGTCTCCCTCGCGCTGGCCTCGAGGCGCAGCAGGCGCTTGAAGCGCGTCTCGAGGTCATGGCGCAGCCATACCCCGCGAACGCCGGTGGGTGACACGTTCAGCCCCGACAGGCGCAGTTCGTTGGCCACGCGCGACGCGCCCCAGGTCGGGCGCTCGAGGCAGAAGGCGAGGATCCGCTCCTCGACCTCCGCCGATACCCGGTTCGGGTGCGGCTGGCGGGGGCCTCGGCGCTGCGCGACCAGCGCGCCCACGCCACCCACCTGGAAGGCGCGGCGGACCTCGTAGAACGTGTCGCGGTGGTAGCCCATGATCTGGCAGGCCTTGCTGACGTTGTTCAGTTCCTCGGCAGGTTGCAGCAGGGAAAGCTCGCGTTTGGTACTCTCGGCGAGAGCGGTCATCGGTGGTCTCCAGGCAGTTTGCGGTTTGGCGATTGCAAATCTACCCGGCGCCGCCGGCGGCCGCTCAACCCGCAGGATGAGCGGTCAGACTGTCGGAAAATTACGGAACTAGCTCAGATTAGAAAAACAGTTTTGGTTCGCGTTCGGCGCATAAATTCTCCCTCCCGCGCCCTGCAGGTCCGCGACTTATCCGTTTTGGCGTCATCCACTACGGCAACTCGGCGCCAGCGCGCAACCATGCTGCCATCGCAGCACGGAAGGGGTGCGGGTACGCGCAAGTTGGGAGATCCAGCCATGGATGACGTCTCTCGGATCCTCGTCACCGGCGGCGCCGGCTTCATCGGCTCCGCCCTCTGCCGGCACCTCGCGGGCGAGCTGGGCCTGCGCGTGCTCAACGTCGACAACCTGACCTACGCCGCGAACCTCGCCTCG